>JBHJJI010000074.1:0-13087 GCA_050042805.1 Leptolyngbyaceae cyanobacterium | reverse complement strand
CCCATACGCCGGTCACAGACGGCAACAATGCCTTCTCCGCCGACAAGATGGATTCTTTTTTTGGGCACTACTGGCCGCAGCTAGAGCTGACCCGAGAGGACTTTTTGAACTTGGGTGCCCGCCGCATCGGTGACCCGTGGGAACCGTTTAGCCTCTCGGTGTTGGCACTGCGCATGACGCGTCAGGCCAATGGCGTCAGCCGCCGCCATGGCGAAGTCTCGCGGCAAATGTGGCAAATTCTGTATCCCGACCAGGCCGAAGCCGCAGTGCCCATTGGTCATGTCACTAACGGTGCCCATCTCCGGAGTTGGACAGCACCGCTCCTGGTCGATTTATATCGCCAGCATTTGGGCCAAGATTGGGCGCGGCTGTTCGATAGTGCCAAGCCCTGGAGTGATGTGGAGTCGCAGCAGGCCAGTCAAACCCTTTGGCAAACGGTGGAAACTTTGCCGGATCGCGAGCTGTGGCGACGTCACTGCTTTCTTAAGGAACGGCTGATTGCTTACACGCGATCGCGGGTACTGGCTTCGCGACTAGAGCGTCGTGAGGCTAAAGACGACATTATGGCCGTGGAGCGACTGCGCGATCCCAACGTCTAGACACTGGGGTTTGCCCGGCGCTTTAGCCCCTACAAACGCGGGGCGCTGCTATTTAAAGATTTACAGCGGGCAATTCGGATTTTTTCCCACGCGCGTCGTCCCCTCCAAATTATTTTGGCTGGCAAGGCACGCCCCGGTGATGACGAAGGCAAGCGCATCATTCAGCGGTTGATGGAATGGTGCCGTCATCCGGCGCTGCGCGATCGCGTCGCCTTTATCGAAGACTACGACCTGTTTACGGCCAAGCTGATGGTACACGGGGTAGATGTTTGGTTGAATACGCCGCGTCGCCCCACCGAAGCCTGTGGCACCAGTGGCCAAAAGGCAGCGTTTAACGGCGTGATTAACTGCAGCGTTGATGATGGCTGGTGGTGTGAAGCCTATCAGCCAGGTCGGGTGGGACGTCCCAGCAACGGCTGGACCATTGGCGAGGCTCTCGACAGCAGCGACCAAGAGCTGCAAGATCAAGTGGATGCCGATTCCCTCTATACGCTGCTAGAGCGCGAGATTTCGCCTCTATTTTATGAGCGCGATCGCCACGGCATTCCCCATAAGTGGATTGCCATGATGAAGGCGTCCATTCGCACGAATGCCCCGAACTTCAACAGCGATCGCATGGTCGCCGACTATGTGACCCAGAGCTACCTGCTAGATGCCGCCGCTGATGCTGCCGCCATCAAAGCGGGTCAGGTCGCCTAACCTCACCGATGTGAACCCCTCACCATGACGATTTGGGAAGCCGATTGTTATCGTCGTCCCCTGCGGGATGATGCGCAAAACCCACTGTGGGAACTGCTGATCTGCGATCGCGAGTTTCAGTTTACCTATGGGGCTACAGCGCCTCAAAAAGCGGTCAACAGCCAGTGGATACAGCAGCAATTCGCCGCTGCCCTGCAAAAAGCGCCCCAGCCGCCGACCGAAATTCGCGTCTTTCGGCCCCAATCGGTTTCGCTGCTGCAGGCGGGGGCGCAGCCTCTCGACCTCGTGGTCAAGGCTACTCGGTTGACCCCCACGCTTAAACAGTGGCTGGTGCAGCGATCGCAGTGGTACCCGTCGCAACCGACCTATTCTGGCGAACCCTACGAGCCCGTGGCGTTAGAGCGGCCCGCGCCGGTGCCGATTCCAGAATCGCTTTGGGGCGAGCAATGGCAGTTTGCCAGCCTCTCCGCTCAGGATTTTCAAGAGAGTTTGGTGCATGAGCCGATTCCCTTGCAAGCAATTCCGGCTGAGTGGCTGCCGCTGAACCTGGGGCTACCCAGCACCGCCGCTATTCCGGGGTTGGTGATTGACGCGGGACGGCGAGCCTTGCCCCTCTGCCAGTGGCTACAAGCCCAGCAGCCCGTGGCTCTGAACTACCAAGCTGGCCCCCCCGATGGCGTTCTGCTGGAATCGGGCTTAGTCAATCGCTGGGTGCTCACCACCTTTGAAGACGCGCAGGTCACCGTGGCCGGACAGACCTTTCGTGATCGCCAGCAGGCGGCCAAAGGTCTGCACTTCTTGCTCGTGCGACCCGATGATTCGGGCATGACGTTTACCGGACTATGGCTGCTGCGATCGTAAATTCAATCTGTCGGGGCTGCAGTCTCCTAGACAGCGGCGCAAGCTCACCGATCATTCTGATTATTCCGGAGCAGGGGGGCAAAAGAGATACCCCCATTGGCATGGTTGGGGTACTGCTGCTGTAGAGTGACGTCAGTTCGGGTTAAGCGAAAACCCGTTACTTTCCCCTCCACTGGAGGGGCTAATGGGGTGGGTAAGCCGCCGTAAGGCCCACCCCGTCCTACGGCCACCCCTCTGCTGGAGGGGATTTGGCTCTCTGGCTATTCTGATAATCCTTATCCCGAACTCAGGTTAGAGTACTTGGCACTGATTCCCCAGCAAGGAATAGACCCCTAAAATCTCAAAGTCCCTTCTCCAGTCTGAAGAAGGGACTTTGTAATGAGGTCGCTAATATGGCGGGAATTATTCAGTCCAGATAGTTCCCTGATTCAACAATCCCTAAGGATCATTAAACAAGCACACATCAATTGAATTTAGAAACCCTGGCGCGAGATCATCTTCTCTAGATCAGCTTGAGTTTTGTGGAGCATATGCTCTCGGCGATCGCTATTTTGAGTTAGAGAAGGAACCAGATTCTTGGCTTGAAGCGCCATGTGTAATTGCAGATGAGCGACGTAATCACTACAGGCTTCGCGAGCAGACTCGACGGCTTCAGCGGAATGCTTGGAAGATGCCAACACAGTTGATTCTCTCCGTAACAGAATGCGATGTTTCAACAGTACTGAACGTATCACGGCATCAAGGTTGCCAAGGAATGGATGCAACGAACCGTAACGTTGGCTGCGATCGCCCTCCGCTATTCGGAGCCATGGCAGAGCGATTTCTACGTCTTTGTAGATTTCGTGGATGCGACAGAGTGCCCCGAGGCGTGAAAAAAAGCTGATAGGTCTCAACTTGCTCTGGAAAATACACTATCCTGTGGTGAAGCGAAGGTATTAGGACTCAGAAGTGACGCTAAATCCACCCATGCTCCCTTCTGAGCCTATGGAGATATTTAGGACTTTATTTGCTTGTGAATCAGCGACCTAAAATCGTCCATCTCGATATCTTGGATACCGACTACGCCAAAATGGCAGCTGGTGAGCGGCTTTCCGAAGAACGGCAGCAGCGCTTGGACTGGGGTAGCCCCACCTTTAGCCGCCTTAGCAAACAGATTGCTCGCTATCGCTACGACCGCCTCGATCAGCAAGGGCGAGACGATTTGCTGTGCAATATCGCCACTACAGCCGGACTGTTTACCCTGGCCGATATGGAAGATATTAACGATCGCCTGCGCCGCACCGGGCAGTTTTATCTCACCGCAGGCGAGCGCCAGCAAATCATCAACTGGCTGCAGGATGAGCTAGCCGTTGATTTGCAAGTCAACCCCGAAGAATAGGGGCGACTCGTCAGAGTCGACACAGGCGTGTCACTCTAAACGCACGATTGCCGGAATTTGGGAAATCTTTTCCAATCTCGCACAAACACCTCTTGCCCTAAATCATCCCAACCATCAGCGCCACACAGTTGAGCCAGAGTCGCCTGCACCTGCCGCTCGTAGCGGCGATAGAGATCGCGAAAGGCCGCTGATGATCCTTGTGGACACTGCTGTATCAGCTCAGCCTCTGAGGGCGATCGCGCGACCATTTCTGACTCCAGCGGCGATATCACCTGAAATGACCTTTTCATTAAGGGACGTCTCTTTAAACTGCGCTGGCCTGTAAAGGGTTCAATTTTTCGCTGAATTGGATAGAGCGATCAGTCACCAAGCCGTTTCCGTATCATATTGTGCACTTTTCGTAGTCAGAATAAATACCAAAGTTGTTTCCTAAAACGGGTTTTTCTGCTATCTCTTTGTAAGCAGCGTGCTTTGAGCCGTCAAGCGGCCAACCCCAAAATTACTGATGTGTTGAGAACCGCAGCAGTAATTGAGGTCTGTTAGCCTGCCTCAACGAGATCGCGCTGTCTATGTTGTATTCGTGCAGGAGTAAGGATGAGATGCCGCTAACAAAAAAGTTGATTGCGGAGTTTATTGGCACTTTCTGGCTGGTGTTTGGCGGTTGCGGCAGTGCGGTCTTTGCTGCTGGTTTTTTGTCCGGGGATAACACCTTTCCGTTCGGAATTGGATTTATTGGCGTTGCACTGGCCTTTGGCCTCACTGTGCTGACGATGGCCTATGCAGTGGGCCACATTTCTGGCGGCCACTTTAATCCGGCAGTGTCCTTTGGTCTCTGGGCCGGGGGGCGTTTTCCCAGCGGTGAACTGCTGCCTTACATCATTGCGCAGGTCGTCGGTGCGATCGTTGCCGCCGGCCTGATTTATCTGATTGCGATCGGTCAGCCTGGCTTTGAACTCACTGGCTCGAATCCCTTGGCCACCAACGGCTACGGGGCTCATTCGCCTGGCGGCTACAACCTGCTGTCTTGCTTGATTGCCGAGGTGGTGCTGACCTTTATCTTCTTATTTGTGATTTTGGGAGCAACTGATCGCCGCGCCCCTGCCGGTTTTGGCCCGATCGCGATCGGCATGGCGCTGACCCTGATTCACCTAATCAGCATCCCCATCACCAATACTTCGGTAAACCCAGCTCGTAGCCTCGGCCCGGCTTTGTTTGCCGGCGGGGCGCTGTTGGGTCAGGTGTGGCTGTTTTGGGTCGCTCCGATCTTGGGCGCAGTACTAGCAGGCTTTGCCTATTCCTCCCTGATGGAAGAACCCAGTGTCAAAACCACAGCGCCTGACTAAGTAGACTGCGGCGTTATTTCGCCCATTGTCGATGACTGAGCATTGGAGAGAGAGGAAGCAGAGCAACTGGCAGGGTAGTCTTATTGCTGCCGTGGAGTACTACCTGAGCCATCCCCGATCCGACTGTTGAGTGCTTTGCCCAAGCAACTCCACGCCTGTTTGAGACGGGTTTGCAAATTGAAACGAATAATAGAAAAAGGGAGCGGTTGCAAAACCGTTCCCTTTTGTTTTCTAAACACTCACTTGTTGGGCTGAATCAGTGGCCTAAGCGGTCTCTTTGCGCGATCGCTTTTGTGCTAGAAGCCCAGCAGCAGCAACAGCACCTAAGCCAAGCATCGCGGCAGGCTCAGGAACATCCACAACCTTTTCGACTTTAAGCCGCTTCAATTTGAAATCATCATTGCTACCCGTGGCCGCAAAGATGAATTCGTTGCCTTCGTTGAAAGATGCTTGAGGAAAGAAGAAAGTACCAAAGTCGTTATCAAAGAAACTTCCGCCAGGGATATCGGTTGTACCAATGATGCTGCCATCAATGAACAAGGTGAAATCGTCATTGAAGCCAACACGGCTAAACGTGGCAGAAACCAAACTCACGGTGTGGTCAAAGAGAAACTTTAAGCCTTCATTAGGACCAAAGCCATCAACCTCAAAATCATCGCCAAAGCCACCGTAGACGCCCAGGCCCAACCCTGAGCGAACGACGTCTCTGGGGCCACTTTGACTAACGCCTGTAACCGTTAGACCAATGCCATCTTCTTCGTATAAGAAGGAGCTTTCTAAGTCGAAACTACCGCCTAAACCAAAGGTTGTGGCTTGAGCCGGGTCTAAAGCAATTGCCGTAACGCCTAGTGTGGTGGCAAAACTAGCGATCGCAGCTTTCGCAATCAAATTTCTCATGGGTAATTTCCATTTATATAGAACGACAGCTTGGAAAGGAAAATTTTAGTGACCCATGCATTGTTAGCTGAACACGCAAATTGACTGGCAATTCAAAGACAACGCAAAGCCTATCTTTCGTGCGTATATTCACTAGTACACTGAGGTGGATCACGTAAAATTCCTTGTCTCAGGTTTGAAGGACTAGTAAGCTTTTTCAATCTGAGACACTCAATTTATAGGGGTTTATGTAGTAATTCGGTATAAGAAGGCAGGAGATTCATCTAAAAAACACATGATGTACTGAGTGTTTAAGGTTGCGATCGCCAAAATTTCATGAAGACAGGTAACGCGTATAGAGAGTCACATGCTGTCTGCTCTGTGTAACCGTCTTCCTTGCTGTTAGATGCCATTGAGACTGCTTTGGTGAGGCCATAGCTGAGAGTTTGAGGCTGCGTACTCAAGCTGAATGACCAACGGTTCTTGTTTTGTGCCTCGAGCAAGTGCGAGAAAACCTTAGCCCGGTCTCTATGCTCTTTTGCCCTTTCTGGCATCTCTGGGCATCGCAGAAATATAAAAAAGGAGCAGCTGTGCAGCTACTCCTTCGATACGATCGGTTCATTGTTCAGCAGCCGAGTCGGCTGTGAAATTTAAGCGGCCTCTTTACGAGAGCACTTCTGGGCTAGCAGACCCGCGGCAACTGCACCTAGACCCAGCATCAAAGCAGGCTCCGGAATGGTTTCAACTTTGGCAAAGACCTCTCTCGTTTCTGTTTGAAAGAAATCGACTTCGATCGGGACATCCGCAAAGCCAACGCTAACTTTGTATTTCTTCCCAGTCGCATCGGTTGTGACCAGCGAATCAAACCAAGGTGTGATGTCCAGTGAATCTGGAGCCAACCCATTTTGTGAAACATTCGCCACAAAATCTAATCCGGCCAGTAAACCATTGGGGGAAGCAAACTCTAAGGTTAAGTTGAGGTCAGCCGTTTCCAGAATATTCGTAAAGTCCGCTGTATTGAAAAATCCCAGCGTCCCAATTCGAAAAACCTCACCAAAGCCTGCTGTCGCTGGCCCGTCATCTCTGAAGCCAATCACAGAATCGATAGGCGTTCCATACCGAATTGAGTTAAAGCCAAAAATATCGACATTTTCATCGATATTGCAGAAGAACGAAGAACATTGGCTGTTACTCCAAGTTGAGTCTACGCCTGTGAACGAGATTTGAGCTTCAGCAACGCCTGCAAAAGTAGCTCCAATGGTAATTGAGCTAGCGATCGCAGCTTTCATCAATACGCTTTTCATTCGTTTCATTCCCTAATCTTTGATTTCTTACACCAGTCATTGCACCGACAATTGATTTACAGCACAATCAACCGCCGATTTTCGACGGGGAGGCATGATTGCTGCAGTAGGCTTGCGTGTCAATGTGGGCAAGCCAGAAACTGTCGTGATAGAGACCCAAGATTTAAGGGAGGCCGTGGGGGGCGCATGCCTCTCTTAAGACATTCCCTGGTGTAGTGAATATTGCTGAGAACGAAAAGTTCCCATGAAGAACATTCACCCGATCTATCGCGCTGACTACTTGCTCAGGATACTTAGGAGCACTCTCGTTCTTAGCGCATCCGCAAAATGGCTCCGCAGTCTTGTCTAGCCGGACTAGCGACTGCTATACCAGCCTTTTTCATCAAATAACTATTTTTTTCACGCAAGAGAGCTCTAGCGCTGGTCTGAAATCTGCTCGGCAAACTGACGAATCAGGCTAAACTGGCCCAGCATCTGACTGAGGGGTTCGTCAGGCTTTTGCAGCTGCTGGAGGGAGTCGGCCACACTATGGACTCCGCCGGGCGTCAGCAGCGCAAACTGCACCAAGTCTGGTTGATCGGGTAGAGCATCTTCTTGTAGCGGAGAGGCCTTGGGCAGTATTGTCTGAGCCAGCTGGATAATGGTAAGTGCAGCGTCTGCAACCCGAGGCTCGTCGCCCAAGCCGACCACGCCACCGCCCGGTGTCGGATAAAAAGAGGCATCGCCCGACAAAAACGCGCTCATCGAGATGGCCCACGGTTCTGATGTCGCCTCTGCTAGCATCCCAATGTCCATCAGTACGCCGTATACGCGATCGCGCTCATCGCTGGAGCCCCCAACTTGTTCGGGTGGGAGTGCCCAGATGGTCTCGCGCCAACGTTCGTAGGCAGAGGTGACGGCGAGACCGAGGCCCCGACCACTGGGCGAGTTCATCAACGGATTTGCCGCCGCAGTTGCGCCCCAAAACTCACGAATAGCCTGGTAGGCAGTATTAACGCTGTCGCCATCGCGCGAGTACAGCAGCGTTTGGGGTTGGGCCTCTTGAGCCACAAATTTGAGAGTATAAAACCACAACGTGCCCTGATTGCCATCGACTTTTTTATGACGGCGTTTGACATTGGTAACGCTGACGTCTTGCAAGGCTGACAGCGGTAGCTGCCAATGTTGAGTGCCGAATAGGGTTTTGCGATCGCACTGAATCTGATCCGCTGCTCGATCCAAAGTGAGTGTTTCCGACTTCAGTTCGCCGTAGAGCATCGACGCTCCTAACCCGCCAACCAGCAGACAGACGAACACCACGGCACCGTTGATAAACCCAGTGGCGAAGGCAATGCCGAGTCCGACGATCGCCAGTCCCAGCAAAGATCTGGGCAAAAGCAGTTTTTTTTGATCGACGAAGCTGCGAATAACTAGCTCCGAGGCTGTTTGGTTGACGACTCTCATAGAACGGAAATATGCGTGACTTATGTGGGCTCAATGTACCACTGGACTGCCTGGTGAGCGGTGGATTGTACCAGTGCCCAGTGATTGGACTCCCACGGCAACCTTGGAAATGCAGGGGAGTCAAGGGGGCAAGGGCGCTAGATTGGTCGTCTTGTTGCAAAGAATTCGGTATAACAGCAATCAACAACCACATTCAGACCCGTAGGGAACTCCCCTGAGAATATGGCTCGGGTAGTCAACCAGAATGTCAAAAAACGCTGTCCCTCCGTTAGAGAAACAGCGTTTATCCGGTTTATTGAAAGACTTTAGGCGGTCTTCAAAAAATCAACTGAGGGCATTGTGCTGAAATCACCTACCGGGTGCAGAAATGCCTTTAGCAGGAGGTTGATACTACCCAACCCCTGCGATCGGTAGGCTATTTTTGAGCCCTTCCCTTAGAAGATTTTCCGTAAAGACGATACCTGTAGGGGCGGGTTTTGTGAATGCTTGATTGCTATGGCATCAAGGTTTCTAGCTAAACTCGCCCTGACAGTACCGGTATATTCTTTCTAGAAAATCTCCTTAGTAGTCGAAGTCGCCGCCCATGCCAGCGCCCGCGCCAGCACCAGCACTATCCTTCTCAGGCTTGTCAACCACGATGCACTCAGTCGTGAGTACCATGCCCGCGATCGAAGCGGCATTTTGCAGAGCCGAACGGGTCACTTTAGCGGGGTCAACGATACCGGCTTCCAGCATGTCCACAAACTCACCGTTGGAGGCGTTGTAGCCCACGTTGAAGTCACGCTCTTTAACGCGCTCAGCAATCACCGCACCGTTTTGACCGGCGTTTTCGGCGATGCGCTTCAGCGGTGCCGTGAGCGCCCGAGTGACGATTTGAGCGCCAATGAGTTCTTCGCCGCTGAGGTTAGCCGTCGACCAGGTTTCCAGAGTCGGCACCATGTGAGCCAACGTGGTACCGCCACCCGGAACGATGCCTTCTTCAACCGCGGCCTTAGTCGCGTTGATGGCATCTTCCAAGCGCAGCTTCCGGTCTTTCATCTCAGTTTCGGTAGCTGCACCGACTTTGATGACCGCCACACCGCCAGAGAGCTTAGCCAAGCGCTCCTGCAGCTTCTCTTTGTCGTAGGAAGATTCGGTCTCGTCAATTTGACGACGAATCTGCTCACAACGGGCTTTCACCGCTGCTTCGTTGCCTTCGGCGACGAGCGTGGTGGTGTCTTTAGTGATGGTGATGCGGCGAGCGGTGCCGAGCATGTCAATCTTAGTGCTCTCAAGTTTGAGGCCGGTGTCTTCGCTGATCACTTGACCACCGGTGAGCACGGCCATGTCTTCGAGCATCGACTTGCGGCGATCGCCAAACCCAGGAGCCTTCACCGCGGCGACGTTCAGCACACCGCGTAGACGGTTGACGACCAACGTGGCAAGGGCTTCTTTCTCGATGTCTTCCGCGATGATCATCAAGGGCTTACCGGCACGAGCGACCTGCTCAAGAATCGGCACCAAGTCTTGAATCAAGGTGATTTTCTTGTCGGTGAGCAAGATGTAGGGCTCGTCCAACACGGCTTCCATGCGCTCGGTGTCGGTGGCGAAGTAAGGGGAGATATAGCCTTTGTCAAAGCGCATCCCTTCGGTGACCTCCAATTCGGTGGTCATCGACTTGCCTTCTTCCAAAGAGATGACGCCTTCGCGACCGACTTTGTCCATCGCTTCAGCAATCATGGCACCGACTTCGTCGTCGTTACCGGCGGAGATGGTGCCGACCTGGCTGATAGCGCTGGAATCTTCGACGGGACGCGCTTGGCTGGCAATTTCCTCAACGAGATAGGCCGTGGCTTTATCAACGCCACGCTTGAGGGCGATCGCATTCGCGCCCGCCGCGACGTTGCGCAGACCTTCTTTCACCATGGCATGGGCCAACACTGTGGCCGTGGTGGTGCCATCACCCGCCGCGTCGTTAGTTTTCGAAGCCGCTTGACGAATCAAAGCCACGCCAGTGTTTTCGACGTTGTCTTCGAGTTCAATTTCTTTGGCGATGGTGACGCCATCATTGACGATTTGAGGGGCGCCAAACTTTTTCTCAAGCACGACGTTGCGGCCTTTGGGGCCTAAGGTGACGCCGACGGCCTCAGCCAGCATGTCCATGCCTTTTTCGAGGGCGCGACGAGCGTCTTCGTTATAAATAATGCGTTTTGCCATTGTTGAAATCTCCTGAAAAGAGGTGTGAGTGAAATGAAACTTCAGAACTAACCGTAGATGAGTCCAGCCATCAACCTGGAGCGAGCTTGTAGCTGACGGTTGATGACGCCCGACTGACGGTGTTTATCCCAACGTGGCCAAAATATCTTTTTCGGACAACAAGACGTACTCGTCGCCGCCGAGTTTGATGTCGGTACCGGCGTACTTGGAATACAGCACCTTGTCACCAGTCTTGACTTCCGGGGCCTGACGGCTGCCATCGTCATTGCGCTTGCCAGGGCCGACCGAAGTGATTTCGCCGACTTGGGGCTTTTCCTTGGCCGTATCCGGTAAAAGGATGCCACCAGCAGTGGTTTCTTCCGAAGCGCTGACCTTGATCAAGACGCGATCTCCCAGGGGAGTGACGCTAGACGCACTCAAAGTAATAGCTGCCATTACAAATTCTCCAGAATTGCTAACACCAATGTGAATGTGTGCTTGCCTAAAAGAGGAAGCCAGGAATTGACCTCGTCTTTGACGTTAGCACTCTCACACTCCGAGTGCTAATTTAGATCTCCGCCGGGGGCAACCACAACAGCGAATTGAGTGCGGTTTCCCGAACTTGGGGGCATCTAGTTGAAGATACTGAGTATCGATGCGTGAAGACCTGGATAAATTATGAAACTCCATTGGCTGGCGGTAGCGGCGATCGGCGTTTACAGCAGTGGGGGCCTGTGGGCCGATCGCGGGTGGGCGAATCCGATTATTCCAGAGGCGGGTAGTCAAACCCAGGTCGTCCAAACGGGCAACGAATTCACGATCACCGGGGGCATCCCTGCCGGTGATGGCCAGGCGCTGTTTCATTCCTTTGAACAATTAGGATTATCACCCGGACAGATCGCCACGTTTATGGCTCAGCCGGAGCTACAGTCCATTTTAGGACGTGTGGTCGGCGGCGATGCCTCTTATATTGATGGGCTGCTGAGCGTCAGCGGCGGCGGGGCCGATCTCTATCTGATTAATCCAGCCGGAATTTTGTTTGGCCCCCAGGCGCAGCTCGATTTGGCAGGCTCCTTTGCCGCCACCACCGCCAGCGGCGTGCAGTTTGACACCGGTATTTTTGACGCGATCGCCGCCAATGATTACGCCCAGCTCACGGGCAGTCCAGTGGGCTATGTGTTTACCGGCGACGAAGCGGCGGCGATCGCCAATGCGGGCAATCTAGCCGTCTCACCCGGCGCCGCCATTCTCCTCATCGGTGGCCAGGTGATCAACACCGGCACGCTGCCGGCACCGGGCGGCGACATCGTGATTGCGGCGGTGCCCGAGGCCAATCTCGTCCGCATCAGCCATCCTGATATGGCACTCAATCTGGAACTAGCTACACTGCCAGAGGATCTGGCCACCGCTAGCAGCGCGTTTACGCCCCTGGCTCTACCCGAGTTGTTGACCGGCGGCGAGGTTGCTTTTGCGACGGGACTCACCGTGCAGCCTGACGGCACCGTGGCGTTGGTCAATACCGGGACGGAAATTCCCCAGGGAGCGGGCACGGCGATCTCCGCCGGTACGCTGGACGTCTCGGGTACGGCGGGCGGTGATGTCACGGTGGTGGGCGATCTCGTGGCGCTGCTCGACGCCACCATGAATGCGTCGGGTACCAACGGCGGCGGGATGGTGCGCGTGGGGGGGGATTTTCAAGGACAGGAAACGCTGCCCGGTTCCCAGGTAACGTATGTGGATGGCGGCACCGAAATCCTGGCCAATGCGCGCACCGTGGGCGATGGCGGCACCGTGATTCTCTGGTCGGATGGAGCCACCGCGTTCTATGGAGAGATTGCGGCGGCAGGGGGCAGCGTCGCTGGCAATGGCGGCTTTGTGGAAGTGTCAGGGCAGGAAACCCTGGTTTATCGAGGCACCGTGACGGCGATCGCCCCCAACGGCCAGATCGGCACCCTGCTGCTCGACCCGACAGATGTCACCATTCGCAACGGCACGGTGGACGGTGACGATTCCGATGGCAGCGCCTTTCAGCTGACGGAATTTACGTTTGCGGCGGCTGATGCGATTCCCACCGTGATTTATGAATCGGAGCTGGAAAACTCTCCTGGCAATATCGACTTGGGCATTCGCGCCAGCAACAACATTATTTTGGAAGACTTGGCAGACGATGCACTGACCTTTTTTACTGATCCGGCGAATCCCGGCAGCATTACCTTTGAGGCGGGCAACGAATTTCGCTTTGCAGGCAGTAATGATGCGATCGTGGCGCCGCGGCGATCGCTGACCATTACGGCCAATTCCATTAATGCCGGGATCCTCAACACTTCAGAGTCAGGCAGCTTTGGCGGCAACGTGACCCTCAATGCGACGGGAAACGTCTCTACTGGGGACGTGATTACCCAAGGCAAT
>JBHJJI010000073.1:0-17307 GCA_050042805.1 Leptolyngbyaceae cyanobacterium | reverse complement strand
GACTACGCTTGTGTCAAAATGTAGTCGGTTTGCCAGCCTGTCGCTCAGAACAGTGGAGAAGGCCTAAACAGTATGGAATTAATCGAGCCAATCTATCAATACGCCTGGCTAGTGCCGGTTTTGCCGCTGGTCGGTGCCGCGATCGTCGGTACGGGACTCATTAGCTACAGTCAGACGACCAGCACGCTGCGGCGTCCGTCGGCGGTATTCATCGTGTCGCTCACTGGGGCGGCCATGGTGCTGTCGTTTTTACTCTTTTTTAGCCAAGCACAAGGGCACGAAGCATATACCTACACCCTCGAATGGGCTTCTGCTGGCGACTTTAAGCTGACGATGGGCTACACCATCGATCATTTAGCATCACTGATGCTGGTGATTGTGACGACGGTGGCCTTTTTGGTCATGGTTTACACCGATGGCTACATGGCTCATGATCCGGGCTATGTGCGCTTTTACGCCTATCTCAGCCTCTTTAGTTCCTCCATGCTGGGGTTGGTGATTAGTCCCAACCTGTTGCAGATTTACGTCTTTTGGGAACTGGTGGGTATGTGTTCCTACCTATTGATTGGCTTTTGGTATGGCCGCGAAGGCGCTGCCGATGCCTGCCAGAAAGCCTTTATCACCAACCGTGTGGGTGACTTTGGACTGCTATTGGGCATGCTGGCTATCTTTTGGGCCACGGGTAGTTTTGAGTTTGAGGTGATGGGCGATCGCCTCACCGCTCTGGTGGAAAACGGCACGCTGACCGCTGGGGTCGTCTCGATCTTCGCGATTTTGGTCTTTCTGGGGCCGGTGGCCAAGTCGGCTCAGTTTCCTCTGCATGTGTGGCTGCCGGACGCGATGGAAGGCCCGACACCCATTTCGGCCTTGATTCACGCGGCGACCATGGTGGCCGCGGGCATTTTTCTCGTCGCCCGCATGTTCCCCGTGTTTGAAGAGTTGCCGACCGTGATGACCGTGGTGGCTTGGGTGGGCTGCTTTACCGCCTTTATGGGAGCCAGCATTGCCATCACCCAAAACGATATTAAAAAGGGATTGGCCTACTCCACGATGTCGCAGCTCGGCTACATGATGATGGCCATGGGCGTGGGCGCTTATGGGGCCGGCCTCTTTCACCTGATGACTCACGCCTACTTCAAGGCGATGCTGTTCCTCTGTTCCGGCTCCGTCATTCACGGCATGGAAGAGGTCGTGGGCCACGACGCGGTCTTAGCCCAAGACATGCGGTTAATGGGCGGCCTGCGTAAATATATGCCGATCACCTCCACCGCCTTTTTGATTGGCACCTTAGCGATTTGCGGCATTCCGCCCTTTGCCGGTTTTTGGTCGAAGGATGAGATTCTTGGCTCGACCTTTGCCGTTAGCCCCGTTTTGTGGGCGATCGGCTGGCTCACCGCTGGCATCACGGCGTTCTACATGTTCCGCATGTACTTCAGCACCTTTGAAGGCGAATTTCGCGGGACTGACAAAACCATTCAGATGCAGCTCAAGCGCGAGCAGCTGATGGCCATGGGGGCGTCTCTCGGGCCAGGGGCGATGAATCCTCAAGAGCTAATGCTTGATCCGGCGGCTGACGATGAGCATGATGACTCTCATCACGCGGCCACCCCCCATGAGTCGCCCTTCTCGATGACGTTTCCGCTCATTGCCTTGGCGGTACCTTCGGCCCTGATTGGTCTAGTGGGGACACCCTTCGTCAACTACTTTGAAGCGTTCATTCATCCCCCGAGTGAAGTCGTTGAACCTCTCTTGCCTTGGTCGGAAGCCTTCGCCGAATTTGAGTGGTCAGAGTTTTTGATCATGGGCGGTTCCTCAGTCGGTATCGGCCTGATTGGCATTACGCTGGCGGTGCTGATGTATTCCAGCAAAAAGATTGACCCGGCGGCGATCGCCAGCAAAATCAAGCCGCTGTATCAGTTGTCTAAAAACAAGTGGTATATCGACGAAATCTACGATGTGGTCTTCGTCAAAGGCTGTCGCAATTTAGCCAAGCAGGTGCTGGCAGTTGACATTCGCATTGTGTATGGCATCGTCAATTTGGCCGGTTTTGTCACACTGGTCACCGGTGAGGGTCTGAAATACTTTGAGAACGGTAAGGCTCAGTTCTATGCCCTGATTGTGTTTGGAGCGGTTTTAGGACTGGTTCTCGTCTCGGGTATTGGCTAACCAACTTGACGGGTGGGGCAATCAGTTTCACGACTGATCGCTCCACCCGTCGCCAGAAATTTTTTGGATAAATTAAAAACTTATTGCGATTTCTGGGGTTGCTAGAATTCTCTCCTACAGTCTTCAGTATGTTCTGTTTTTAACCCGCCTGTTCCTTGGCTGCAGTTTCGTTAACCAGGGTGCCGTCATCGAGTTAGTACAGCAACTTTGAGGACAGGCATGGCCGCCCCCGCTCCACCCGCCTAGCTACGGCTGAATTTGTGGGTAGACAGCCATTTAGCCCATAACTGATAGCAGCCTCTACAGACCTTCGTTTCAAAGCACCCTTAGACATATCCTATGGAACTTGCTCAATTCCCCTGGCTGACGGTCACCATTTTTCTGCCGATTACCGCAGCCCTATTTATCCCCTTCATTCCCGACAAAGACGGCAACACCCGGCGATGGTATGCCCTGGTCGTCGGCCTCATTGATTTTGTCTTGCTAGTCAGTGCGTTTTACCTGGGGTACGACTTTAATGATTCTGGCCTGCAGTTAGTTGAGAGCTATACGTGGGTTCCCCAACTCGATCTGCGGTGGTCAGTCGGTGCTGACGGGCTCTCGATGCCCCTCATTTTGCTGACAGGTTTTATCACCACGCTGGCCATTCTCGCTTCTTGGCCGGTCACCCTGAAGCCGAAGCTCTTTTACTTTTTGCTGTTGGCAATGTACAGCGGCCAGATCGGCGTGTTTGCCGTTCAAGATATGCTGCTGTTCTTCTTTATGTGGGAGCTAGAGCTGATTCCGGTTTACCTGCTGTTGTCGATTTGGGGCGGCAAGAAGCGGCTATATGCCGCGACCAAGTTCATTCTGTATACCGCTGGCGGGTCACTGTTTATTTTGGTGGCGGCTCTGGCCATGGCCTTCTATGGCGATGTCGTGAGTTTCGACATGACCACCCTCGCCGCCAAGGACTACACCACCCAGTTCCAGCTCTTTATGTACGCTGCCCTCTTGATTGCCTAAGCGGTCAAGTTGCCGATCTTTCCGCTCCATACCTGGCTGCCGGATGCGCACGGTGAGGCGACAGCCCCAGTACATATGCTGCTGGCCGGTATTTTGCTGAAGATGGGTGGCTACGCCAGCATTCGCATGAATTTGGGAATGCTGCCTGATGCCCATGCGATCTTTGCCCCGGTGTTAGTGATCTTCGGCATTATCAACATCATCTACGCGGCGCTGACGTCTTTTGCCCAGCGCAATTTGAAGCGCAAGATTGCCTATTCCTCAATTTCTCACATGGGATTTGTGATTATCGGGATTGCCTCCTTTACGAATTTAGGGCTGAGTGGCGCGGTGCTGCAGATGGTCTCTCACGGGCTGATTGGGGCGAGTCTCTTCTTCTTAGTGGGAGCTACCTACGATCGCACCCATACGCTGATTTTGAGTGAAATGGGCGGCGGCGGCAAAAAGTTGCCCATGATCTTCGCCATGTTTACCACCTGCTCAATGGCATCCTTGGCGCTGCCGGGCATGAGTGGCTTTGTGGCTGAGCTGATGGTCTTTGTCGGCTTTGCCACCAGCGATGCTTATTCCTTTACCTTTCGCCTCGTCGCCGTCTTGCTGATGGCGGTTGGGGTGATTCTGACACCGATCTATCTCTTGACGATGCTGCGAGAGATTTTCTACGGCTCAGAAAACAAAGAGCTGATTGAGCGCGAGGCGCTGATTGATGCGGAACCGCGTGAGGTGTTTATCATCGCCTGTCTGTTGATTCCGATCATTGGCTTTGGTCTTTATCCCAAGATGCTGACTCAGGTGTATGACACCACGACCCTGCGGTTGACTGATAATTTGCGCACCCGGGCCTTTGCTGCCACTGAGGAAATTCAGCCCCTGGCGTTCTTGCCGAAACTGAAAGCTCCCGAGTTGCCGTCGGGACTCTAGTTCGACTGAGCGACTTTGTCGGTTTTATGAAGCTGGCAGAGCAAGATTGAACTAATCATCAAGCTTCCCTGATGTCGGAAACCTTCTCGACTCAGGGAATTCTTGTACAACAGCGGCGATCGCTCCCTGTTCTCAGGGAAGATTAATTCGGGGCTCAGACCGGATACTGCTGTCGTGGTTCAGTATGGTGTTGAAGAATGCCTCACAGTCTTACCCAAAAGCTATCTAAGACAATGCAAAATCTCTGGTCTCGTCGTCTTCGTTCCAGTGCTTACGTTTTCGGTACCGCGATTGGTCTCACGGTTTCAGGAGCCTTGCTACCCCCAACAGAGCTAGCATCGACGTGGGGCTTGTCAGGGGAAGCGATCGCCCAAAATGCGTCTGAGCAAACCAACATTCAGGTTTACCGCAACGCCAGCCCTGCCGTGGTGGCGATCGAAGCAGAGGATGGTTCCGGCAGCGGCAGCATTATCACAACCAATGGTCTTGTTTTGACCAACGCCCACGTGGTGGGCAGAAACACGGTTGTCCAAGTGCGCCTGGCTGATGGCCGCGAGTTTACGGGCGATGTGGTGGGGTTTGCCAGTAGCCGCGTCGATTTGGCCGCGATTCAGCTGCGAGGCAATCCGTCTGGGCTACCCACCCTCGACATCGCATCTCCCAATTCAGTGCAGGTCGGGCAACAAGCTTTTGCGATCGGTAATCCCTTTGGCTTATCCGGGACATTCACCACTGGCATCGTCAGCCGCATTGACCCCGAGCGTGGGCTGATTCAACCCGATGCTGCCATTAACCCAGGCAATTCCGGCGGCCCACTGTTGGGCAGTGATGGCCGCCTCATCGGTGTCAACACCTCGATCTTCACCACGCAACAAAGCGGCGGCAATATTGGTATTGGGTTTGCGATTCCGGTGCAAGAGGTGCAAACGTTTATCGCTGAGGTGAATGCGGGCACGGCTCTGACTACAGCCAGCGCGGCGGGCAATCGCGGCGGTCGCGAACCCGAAGCGATCGCCCTCAACGATATCGTCTCGGGTCAGCTCGACGACGGCAGCGACGTTTTGCCCGACGGTAGTTTTTTCAATGCCTATGTATTTGAAGGTCGCCAGGGTCAACGGGTGGCGGTAGAAATGATGAGTCAGGATCTCGATGCTTATCTGATTCTGCTCAGTGAGTCTGGCGATAGCTTGTATCTCGAAGACGATGACAGCGCTGGCGATTTCAACGCTCGTCTGGTCACGACGCTGCCCGAAGATGGCGAATACATTATCATCGCTAACTCATTCGCTGGCGGCGAGCGCGGTCGCTATGACCTAAGGCTGGCTGAAGTCGATGGTACGGCACCGTCGACGGCGACGACGCCAGCCCCCAACGGTTACATTCTGCGAGAGAGTGGTCGTTTGGAAGCAGGGGATGACATTGCCCCTGACGATACCCTCTATGACCAATACACCTTTGACGGTCAAGCGGGGCAAACGGTCACCATCACGCTAGAAAGCCAGGAATTTGATACCTATCTGGCCATTGTTGATGAGGCTGGTAATCTGGTCGCTGAAAATGATGATATTGGCCCCAACTCGACTAACTCAGCCGTCTCGTTTACGGTATCGACGACGGGAAGATTCCTGATCATTGTGAACGGCTACTCAACGGCCGATCAGGGGCGTTACGACCTGGTCGTTCGGTAACGTTTCTTCAGCTAACGCTGCCTGCGCTGCGCCATGCCCCACGGCCAGGTAATCCAGAAAGAGGTTATAGCCAGAGCAGGGAATTTAGAACCCCAACCAGGCAAAGAAAGTTTGGTGGGAAATCAGAACCACAAACAGCAGCGCGACGCAGCCAATCATTGCAAAACGACCATTGATGCGCTCGGCATAGTCGTTCAACCCAAAAGAGGGGGTATCGTCTACTGTCGCCGGTGCGGTGTCAGTAGAGGTCTCAGGGGCCTCAGGCAGGGTGTCTGAATTGTCTGGAGTCTCAGGTGCCATGGAATTTTTGGGGTGTCTGTTACCGGGGTGCTTGCTTTGCCGTACAACTTTGGGGCTGCCATCCAAGGTCGATGAACGACTGCATGGTTTAGCGCAAGCTCTACTCTATCCCAAGGGATGACGGTCAGAATAGGCTGACCGACTTTTTCGCCAGTCCGTAAAAGCTAATCAGAGGCTGGAGCAGCCTGGAGGGGCAAAATCTTTGGGGCGATCGCCCCGGCACTGATACCCGCTTTGTGCGCTGCCATGGCGCCAATTGCTTCCAGATACGATCGCACTCGCAAGGCCCGCACGCCTAAGCACTCGGGAGTGACGGCGAGCGTCGTCGTATTCTCTTCAACTGCGATAATTTGGGCTGGAGTACCGCTAAAATGCAGCACGCCGCTGCCCCCAAACGCGGCGGCAGGCACAATGACGGCGTCCACTTGGTCGCGCCAGATATCGCCCCCTGAGGCCGTCGTCGCTGCCACCAGTTGCGGGGCGCGGCTGAGACCCGCCAGCACACAAGGTAAAAAGGTATGGCCAATCTCTTCGGCGGCTGATTTGGGTGATAACGTCGGATCTAACAATAGGGGACTGAGCGCCGGTGCGTGGGCACAGGGCACCTGAAATTGACGCACCAGCAAGTGGCTGATCACGGCTTCGGCCCCGGCCAAGGGATCCACTCCTTGCCCCTGACGATAATTTTGCAAAGAGTCTGAGTCGTTATCGTCAGGAAAGCGAACCACAACGGCTATCGCCGTTGCGCCGAGTTGCACCAGCTTTTCCGCTGCTCTCAGCAACGTGCCAGGGTTGGCAATGGTGCCCCAAGTCGCGCCAGACGCTGCTGTTTTCAACGTAACGCCGACGGACGCAT
Organism: Leptolyngbyaceae cyanobacterium; assembly: GCA_050042805.1. GTDB lineage: Bacteria > Cyanobacteriota > Cyanobacteriia > Phormidesmidales > Phormidesmidaceae > Halomicronema. Next base: position 10,371 of record JBHJJI010000073.1, on the reverse strand, counting down.
CGGTGATGACATAATCTGTCATCTCTAAACCCAGCGTCGCGCGGGCGGCATCAGCGGCCTGTAGGTGACGGTATCGCAATGGCGGCTCAACGGCACTATCTAAAAGCAACCCAATGCGGTTACGGTGCACCGGTCGCAGCCCCCAATTACTGGCAGCAAACTGATCAAGTCCATACCCTTCGACATAGAGAGCGTTGGGCAGTGGCCAATACAGCTGAGCCCCGTTCATCACGTTGGGATGGGTGATGAGCGTATCAGCGACTTGAGCGATCGCGCGAGCCACCGGTAGCGCATCGCCCGCATATCCGCCAATGGCAGCTCCCACTCCCGTTGGCACGATGAGGACAGCAGTGTAGGGGCGGCTGGATATCGGCATGGGAAAGACTCAGGAGAGGAGTGAAGTCGGCATTCGAAGTTCGGAATTCCGAATGGCTGCCGCGCTGCCGCTTTGCGTTCTTAGGAGATTTCTAGCAAAGACGATACCCGTAGGGGCGGGTTTTGTTGATTCCTGGTGGCGATGATCATGAAGGTGACTCGCTAAACCCGCCCTGACAGTGCCGGTATATTCCTGCTCGGAAATCTCCTTAGGAACGTGAATTAAATAACCTGGACTTCTGGTACGGCAGTGTAGTTCCATTGTGGCAAAACGTCATCAAAGACAATCTTCATCGTGGATTTGAAGTCATCAGCCACTTTCCGCCCGGTTTGATAAGGCTTATCGAGAATGGTCGTAAACACCTTCAATCCAGTGCGCGTCGTGGCTCGTGCCATGAGTTCTTGAACCGTCTCGAGGGTATCAAAAATCATGCCTTGGCAGGCACGCGAGACATGGGGAAACAAGCGATGCTCGATGGGATTGTACTTGGAGGTATAAGGAGGATAGTGAGCGATGCGAATCTCGATGCCCAGGTCGTTGGCTAGCCTCTGCAAGTCCTCCTTAAAGATGTAATAGCGTGAGCTATTACTCCCGCCGCCATCACACAACAGCAACATCGAATCGGCGAGCGGGTAGCGAATGCGGCCATCGGTGTTCCACCAGTAGCGAATCGAATCACAGGCAAACTCGGTGGTATCGTGGCTGGTGCCAATCTGGATGTAGCCGACGTTATCGGTCATATCGTATAACCCGTGAGGAATGGCCACCCCGGTGGCCAGGCTAGCCCAGTCATGGTCAAACACCTCAAGGGGTTCTTGAGTGTAGAGGGCTCCCGCTCGGTACAAATTGCCAATCAATTCTCTTTTTTTGTGTCCATACTCATCACCGGATTTCCCGCCGCCTGATAGGTTTCCTTCAGCCGCTCAATGGTCTCAAATTGCTCGTTACGCTGCTCATTGGCTCCGGTGGCCAGCGTTTTCACCGCTTGACGTTTGCGAAAATGGTGCTTTTCTAACAACTGGTCGACCACCGTGACACTCACCGTGATGCCCTCGTCCTGAAGCAAGTCGGCAATCTCGTGACGCTTGAGATTCGTCCACTTGAGCGTTTCATCCATGGGCGACCCCGCCGTATGGCGTGCCAGCACGCGCAAAAAGGCCTCATCGATGCCAGCGATAGTCGCCAACGCCGATTTACGCCCTCCGCCAGGCTGTCGAATCCGCTCCTGCTCCAGGGCCATAGTGTCGTTCAGTTCAGCCAGCCCGAAGGCTAAGGTCTCGTGATGACATCCGAATAACCGCCGAATATAGGCCCGACCGCCGTACCCTAATTTCACCGCTTCAATGGCCGCATAGCGACGACGATCCTTCTCCGACAACGACTGATAGTAGCGTTGCATTTGAGTTTCAACCGAGGCCGGGTAGGGGGTGATCATCGATGGCGGCATCATTCTGCCTCTCCAGCATAAAGGCTCAACTCGCGGCATTACACTTTATTTGATCCATGATCCTTAGTCCTCTATGCTGCTACTTTTCAGTCACAACCGCTTCAACCTTCGCCGTCTTCGCGGCTGCATCAACCTCAGCGATCGCCCAGCGCAGGGGCTCGCCCCGTTTTTGCAGCTCAGCCTCGACCTTTTGAGGCAGCTCAGCCGGATTTTCGGTGAGGTCAATTTCAGCTGTAATGAAGTGGGTCGTCATGGTGAGATCTTCTCCAAAAGCGAACTTTAGTCTTTTTTCAGCGATAGAACCGAGTGGGCAGTACTGGTTGAGCAGCTAAGTCCGGGAAGGAATCCGGCACAATCATTCAGGAAGGCTGGCCAAACTGCTTTTCATACACAATGTCTTCTTTCTCGGTTTCGAGTCGAATGTCAGAACGAGGATAGGCCACACAGAGCAAGGCGTATCCCTCACTTTGCAGATCCGGCCCAACGCCCATTCCTTCCGCCTGATCGACGGTGCCTTCTTGAAGGAGCGCCGCACAGGTGGTACACACTCCAGCATTGCAGGAAGAGGGCAGTTCGAGGCCCGCTTCTAGCGCTGCCGATAAAATTGTCTTGTCCTCAGGCACTTGCACCTGAGTGACCGTGCCTTGGTGATTAATCTCGACGGTAAACGTATTGGCCATCAGCTTTTCTTAAGCGTCAAATCACGGGATAAAAAACAGTTGAGAGAGGGACTTGCGAACGAATGACAGTCCTCATGACTAATGCAGAATCGGCGGTGCCAGAATTGTGTTTGTCACCCCAGTCAGCATCGTCGGGTTGTCAGCTTATTGACTGACCGACTCAGACCGTTGCTGTTATCAATACCAGCAAACTCAAACCAGGCTCGCAACTAAGCCGGGAAAACCGTCTCAAATTCTGCCAACAGATCGTCCATTTCCTCTAGGGCTTGATTCACATCGATTCTCAACATGCCGATGTCAGGCTGCTCAAGCAGTTTGAGCAAAACCTCCCGCTTGCTGCGAATCATCTCAACGCGATCGCGAATTGCTTTTGTATCCATGGTTGCTCAATGACTCACCAGTTAACCAGCATAAGCAACTTTGGAACGAGAGGAAACCTCAATTGCTGATTTCGGCCCTCTGGATCTGGCCCACAGAGACTGGAATCACCAACATTTCGGCAGATTTCTAGCAAAGACATGCTCATAAGGGCGGGTTTTGGAGATATAGTGCTGGCCACTTTGCTTAGGACAGGACTGCTATACCTGATAGCGGTGAACTGAGGATTTCTGGCTCAACTCGCCCTGACAGGGCCGGTACAGTCTTTCTCAGAAATCGCCTGAGGGCATGATTGCCCCTTCAGAGATGTTTGACGAGAAATCGATCGAGCTGGTTGGCAAAGGCTTCGCGATCGCGCTGGTTGAAGGGGGGTGGCCCGCCGGTTTCGACCCCACCGCTGCGCAATTCGTCCAGGAAGTTTCGCATTGAGAGCCGCTGACGAATATTCACTTCATCATAAAATTCGCCTCGGGGATTCAGCGCATAGGCTCCTTTGGCGATCGCTTCTGCCGCCAGGGGAATATCCGCCGTGACCACTAAATCTTTGGGGGCAAGGTGCTGCACGATATAGCCATCGGCGACATCGAGTCCGGCTTTGACTTGCACCGAGTCAATATAAGGCGAGGCAGGAATCGTCAGCGCCTGATTGGCGACCAGCGTCGTCCTGACTTCGACCCGTCTCGCCGCGCGAAAAATAATTTCTTTAATCACCTTGGGACAGGCGTCGGCATCAACCCAAATTTGCATGATCCGCGTTTCCTATCAGCGTTCCTCAAACGGCGGTTTTTACCTGAATCTGGCTCAAAATCGGTCAATTAGGATTTGAACTGCTGGGTATAAAACTGAGCATAGCGCTGGCCATAGCTGAGCAATTCGTCATGGCTGCCCGATTCAAGAATGGTGCCCTTCTCTAAAAAGATAATGCGATCGGCTTCGCGAACGGTGCTCAGACGGTGGGCAATAATAAATACTGTACGATCTTGCATGGCGCGTTCTAACGCCTCTTGCACCAGGGCTTCGGATTCAGAATCCAGCGCCGATGTGGCTTCATCCAAAATCAGAATGCGAGGATCAAAGTACAGGGCACGGGCGATCGCCACGCGCTGCCGCTGCCCCCCCGAGAGATTTACCCCGCGCTCACCCACCCAGGTATGATAGCCCTGAGAAAACTGAGTAATAAAGTCGTGGGCATTGGCCAGCTTGGCAGCGGCTTCGATGCGGGCCGCATCTGGCGTGACTTCGCCATAGGCAATATTTTGGGCAATGTTGCCAGAGAACAGCGTGATATCTTGCGGCACAATGCCAATTTGTCGCCGCAGGCTATTGACGGTGACATCGCGCAGGTCAATGCCGTCGATCAGCACTTGGCCCTCCTTCGGGTCAAAGAAGCGCATCAATAGGTTGACCAGCGTCGTCTTGCCCGCACCCGAAGACCCGACTAGCGCCACCACCTCACCCGGATGCACGAGCAGATCAAGGTGTTGTAAAACCGGCTTGCTCGGGTCATAGGCAAAGGAAACGTCGCGGTATTGTACGCGACCGGTGACCGGCGGCAAGGGCTGGGCGTTAGGCTTGTCAGTCAGGGTGGGGGCGACATCCATCAGCTCAAACACTCGCTCCACCGAGGCTTCGGTCTGTTTGAACTCGTTGTAGTGCTGAGTGACCAGGTCGATAGGGTGCAGCAGCAGAGCGATCGCGGCCAAAAAGCTGACCAGCGCCTGCGGGGTCAAGTTGCCCTCGGCAATTTGCCAACCGCCGAGGAAGAATAGGAACATGATCCCGATCGCTTCTAAAAAGCCCACCACGGGATACTGCAGCGCCTTGAGCTGTTCGGCCCGATAGCGAGCATTGCGATTGTGAATAGCCTCTTGATTGAAGCGTTGCTGTTCAAAATCTTGGGCGGCAAAGGCCTGCACCAGTCGCATACTGCCAAATACTTCGGTGAGCAACGCCGATAAACTGGAAATCTGGCTCTGACTTTTGCGCGAGAGCTTGAGTAAGCGATGGCCAAATTCCCCAATGAGCCAGGCCATCAGCGGCGCAATCACGAGTCCCGCCACGGTGAGCTGCCAGTTGAGATACAGCATGTAGATCGGAATGGCGATGAGCTGCAGGACGCAGGAGATAAACTGCTGCGACATCTTGTGCATCACCTCGCCAATGCGATCGATATCTTCCGTCAGCCGATAGCTCAGATCACCGGTTTTGCTGCGCTCGTAATAGTCCAGCCCCAAACGATGCAGGTGGGCATAAATTCCCGTTCTCAAGTCCAGCGTCACGTCGAGCGACGCCCGAATCATGATGATGTTTTCCCAATATTGGAAAATGCTGCGGATCAGGAAAATCACTCCGGCCAGACCCAGCCAGTAAGCCATCTGCTCAACGTTGCCCTGACCAATGTAGAGGGCGACCTGTCCAGCCAGGTAGGGCAGTGCGACCGTCGACAGCACGTACCCCAGAATGCAGACAAACCCGATCAAAAACCGACTCAGATGCGGTTTGATAAAGGGCACCAGTTGTCGGTAGCTCGATTGCAGGCGGGGAGCAGCAGGGGTCACGGTGTGATCGTTCCTCGTTTGGGCTCGATGACCTCAGCCGATGGGGCGACGGTGTCAGCAGCCAGGTTATCTAAAATGAGTTGGGCAATACGTTCAGAAGCGCCCGGCGTGCCGAGGCGAGCCCGACCATGATCGATGCAGGCAGTGAGATAGTCTTGATCCGCCAGCGTTTTTTGCAGGCAGTGCGCGGCCTCGCGTAGGGTAGATTGGTCAGCCGGAGCCTGGCCAATCGTTTGGGCAGACAGCCCGAGCAATCGGTCTTGGGCCTCCGCAAAGGCGTAATTGAACTGTGGCCCTTCTCCCGGAATCTGAATCACGGGCTTGCCTAGAGCCACCGCCTGATCGCCGGCCAACCCGGCCATGCCAATGACCAATGTCGTATGGCAAACAATGTCGTTGAAGGCGTTGTCGTAGCAGAGGATCTCCGCGATCTCGCCGTCGTCTTGGGCGCAAAACAGTCGTCCCGCCTCATACTGCCAGCCGGCTTCAGCCGCCAGAGTGGGAACTTCAGCCATCAGAGCCGGTACCAGCGCCGCCCGAAACTGAACCGTCTCACCCATCAGCTGCGCCGCTTCTGCGACGAACTGCATCTGTAGCTTGAAGTTACGGATGGCTTCAGGCATGCGGGAACCGGGCAGCAGCGCCACCATCGGCACATCGGGCTTTAACGATAGATCTTTCCCCTCGGGCAGCAGCCAGTCGAGAGAAGGAATGCCCCCGTAGTGGACTTTCTCAAAGCCTTGTTGGGTTAAGTCTTTAGCCGTGTGAGGATCGCGGGTGATAATGGCTCGACAGCGGGGCGATCGCACCACAAAGCGCATCACAAAATCTGTTTGCAAATGACCTTCATACAGGGCCGATAGGCAAGAAATAAAGGAGATAAAGGGTCGTTGGGTCAGATAGGCGCAGGTTTGGCCCACCGAATCGCCGGTTGCATGCACCAGATCAAATTGAGGGCCATAGTGACGTAGGGCTTTGATCTGTCGCCAGCTTAGCCCTAACAGCCCGGCTCGAATATCTTTCAGCAATAACCACCGATTGACATAGGTAAACCCGCCCGAGGGCAGCACCTGAGTCGGCCCCAAAATGGGAACGCCCAAGCGACGATAGGCGTTTCCTTCACCCACAATGGGGATAGCGGCAATGTCAATATCGGGAGCCAGCTTTTTCAGCGTACGAATAACGTAGGCGGAGTGGTTGTCCTCACCGTGACCGTTGCTAATAAATAAGACCCGCTTAGGCATCGGGGGCAGCAGTCCTACTAAGCGCAGATGCCAGTTTAACATTCTGCTTAAGTCATATCTGATGAAATCTCCGGTCATTGGGCGATCGCCCTGTCTCCAGATCGACACAACTCGTTGGGGATCAAGGTGCCACAGGCAGCCTGCAGGGGAACTTTTAGGCTCGAATTCAGGTCTGAACCCCCATTAGGTTGAGGTCGTCTGCCACTTGGCTGGAGGAATGGCCTGATCGCTGCCAAGATTTGAGCAGCCGCTACCTTGCACCGCTCCATCCGTCATGACATCGGGTATTCTTAAGCCAAATTATTCAGAGACCGTAACCGCATCTGTGAAGACCTTATTGCATTGTCAAGACTGTCAGCCAGCGCCGCGTCAGCTCCGGTGGCTGGGGCTAGTCATGGTGAGCGTCACGCTATTCGCGGGGATCGAGCTGTGGGTGGCGAGCTTGAGTCATAGCCTGACGTTGCGGGCTGACTCAGGTCATATGCTGACGGATGGCTTGGCCATGGGGTTGGCCATTGTGGCGGCGGCCCTCGCTCAGAGATCGCCCGTCACGGCACCGGGTAGCCACCGGTTGGAATTAGGTGCGGCGCTGATCAACGGGCTGGCTTTGTTGGCCATGGCGGCCTGGATTGGTCGCGAAGCCCTTGCTCACTGGCAGGGACACCCGACCGAAATTTTGAGCCTGCCCATGCTGATCACCGCTTTGTTGGGGCTACTGGTGAATGGGCTCAATCTATATTGGCTGCACGGCGATATGCGGCAAAACCTGAACCTACGCGGCGTGTTTTTGCATATCTTGGCAGATTTATTGGGGTCAGTGGGGGCCATTCTCGCCGCGATCGCGGTCACCTTTTTGCAGTGGCTTTGGGCCGATATCGTCATTGGCGCGATCGTTGCCAGCTTCATTGGGATCAGCGCCCTCCCGCTCCTCTGGCAGAGTGGTCGACAGCTATTCGCTTCCGCCGAGGTCGTTTCATTGCCAGCGGAGGCTTTATCGGATGTGGGCTGGTTAGAAATTGGGCAGACAGACTTAGCGAGTCTTGTGAATGCAGCGAGTCTTGTGAATGGAAGGACTGGCGTGACTCAGGATTTAGCTGATTGAGTTATCGACACTCCGGTGCTGACTTTGGGGCACATTGACATATTTGAGCGTCAAGGAGATCGCCATTTCAGTTCGGTAGAGCGCAAAGCTAGCGCTTGATATCGATTCTCTGACCAAAGGCTCCAAATCTGATCCCCCTCGCCCCCACATTCTCCGAACATTGCCAAAATGGCACCGGGAGTCCGAGCCCGGAGAATGTGGGTCTGATGCGTAATTTGAGGTGTCTACGCTGTAGTCAGCGCTATCGCCGCTGTTTTGCGGTTAGGCGACCTCTGCGGCTTCATCCGGCCCTGGTCCAACGTCGTCCCCTGATTGAATAACGTTGGCCGCCGCTGCCATCGTGGACGATGGGAGACTTGGCAAGTAATGTATAGCGCTGGCCATTTTGCTTAGGGCACCTAGAGGATCGCTCTGATCCTTCAAATTTCGGGCATTCTGACGTTAAAGCAGGGCCTATCAGTCCACGTCATCTGTTGACATGAGGCGTTCAATGAGGGCTTGGCGGAAGGAGTATCCCTCCTTTGGCGCGCTGTGCAGTCGCTGCTGAGTAACGGTTTTCATGACCATCGTGGCGACCTGCGGGACTGTACGTATTGTTTATGACACCCCAAATCCATGCGGACATTCGGTAATTCTGTTTTGAAAACTGCGGCGATCGCCCTTACCTTAGGCGGCTTGGCGGCCTGTAATGACTCTGGTGGCGAATTTAGTAGCAGTTCAGGTGTTGAGGTCAATGTCATGGTGGGCAGCGCCCTGCATGACTTTTGTGATGAGGCCGCCGCACGGTTTAACGCCGATGGCCCCGTCTTAGAGTCGGGGGAAGCGTTTTACATCAGTTGTGAGGCCGCGGGCAGTGGCGATGTCGTTGCTCAAGTGCTCGCCTACGCGCAGCAATCACAGTCCGGTACTTTGGATACTGAAGCAGCGGGGCTGCCGACGCTCATCTCTGTAGATGGTGAAATTTACCATAGCCAGCTGCTGTATCAACTGCAACAAGCAGCGCCCGGTGCTGACTACGTCCCCCCAATCACCGACGCTCCGCTGCTGGCCTACAGCCCGATGGTGTGTATGGTGCGGGAAGATTTGGCCCCAAGCCTGCAGTCGGTGGACGATCTGTTTGTTGCGCTGACCCAGGCCCAAACCCACCAGGATCTCGATGCCGCCAGTCCGCCACAAAATATTTACTACGTGCACACCGCCCCCACGAGATCGAACTCTGGTCTGCAGACCCTAGTGGCTCAGTTCGCCTCGGTGTCGGACAAGCGTCCCGAAACGCTCACCGCTACCGATGTCACCACCTACCAGGGCGATATCCAAAAAATTCAGGAAAAGATTACGCGCTACGGCACCTCGACCAGCTCCCTGGCAGAGGCAATGGCGACTAACGGGCCATTTTGGGCCTCTATCGGGTCGGTATATGAGTCATCGGTCATCGCTGCGAATGCCCAACTACAGCCGGGGCAACCCAAATATGTCGCGGTCTATCCACAGGCGACCTTTACCTCGAATATGCGCGGGATTTTGCTGAATGCACCCTGGGTCGATGCGGTTGAGCAAGCGGCGGCTACCGAGTTTTTAGGCTACCTGCAAACTCCAGAAATCCAGACGTTGGCCACCGATTTGGGACTGCGTCCAGGCAGTCCAGAAGTGGCGCTGGGCAGCCGATTTAGTCCTGAATTTGGAGTTGACCCCAACGCCAGTTATGACTCCTACCGGCCGCCGGAAGCCGCCGTGGTAGACGAGATGATTACCGCTTGGGCCGATTTCGCCAAAAAGCCTTCCCTGGTGGCGATCGTGGTAGATTCCTCCGGCTCGATGGAAGGGAATAAGCTACCAGCGGTGCAAAACACGCTGCAAACCTACATCACGACCCTGGGCCCTAACGATCAGGTGGCGCTGATTGACTTTGACGAAGAGATTCGGCCCCCGGTGTTGGTCGATGGCACACCAGAGGGGCAGCAACGTGGCTTTGACTTTATCAACAGTCTGCAGGCAGATGGGGGCACCCGCCTCTATGACGCGTCTTTAGATGCCCAGAGCTGGCTGCGAGCCAACCTGCGGCAAAATGCGATCAACGCTGTGCTGGTGCTCACCGATGGCGAGGATTCTGGCTCTGAGGTGCCGTTTGACAGTCTGCTCACGAGATTGAAAGAATCCGATTTTTCGCCCGACGAGCGGATTGCTTTTTTTACCGTGGGCTATGGCGACGAAGGTGATTTCAACCCCGACGTGTTGACCCAAATTTCTGAGTCTACCGGCGGTTACTATGCCAAGGGCGACCCCGATACGATCGCGCGTCTGATGCAAGATATTCAGCTGGAGTTTTAGCGGATGCCCATGAAACTCACCAATCCCCTGGCGTATCCTTTAGCGGTGCTGGCGGGCGGCGTTTTTTTAGTGGCGGGAGTGCGGTTGCTACAGTTACCCACCGTCGTGGCACTGCCCGGAGCCGTGGCGATCGCCACCGTCGGCGGCGCCGTGCTGAAGGGCCGCGAGCCCGAGTCGCTGGGGCTCGACAATCCTCGCCTGGAGGCTGAACTGCGCCAGGCCAAGGAGCGGGCCGAGCGCCTGGCCGGCCAGGCTAAC
>JBHJJI010000072.1:0-10154 GCA_050042805.1 Leptolyngbyaceae cyanobacterium | reverse complement strand
GGAATGATGCGATCGGTATCAATATCGTTGCCCTGTAGCGGCAAACCGGAACCGCTAACCGTGGTGACTGAAGTCATGGCAAATCCTGATGAAGCTCAGCAATCTCTGGGCTTTCATCATATCGTTCTGTGGCGGTGATCAGTCACTCAAGAACGGGTCAGGAGTCGAGACATCCGCTGCCGAATCGACCTTATTGGTGATCCACAGCGACTGGTAGGGCTGTATCAGGTAATCAGCACCGAGAGACACGAGGTGATCACCACTAATTAGATCAATCCACTCATCCGTATCCAACAGGTTGAGGTCGCTCAGTTGCAGTTCCTGCGGCTGATTGCTCAAATTGTGAATTGAAAAAATGCTTTGATCGCGGGCCATGCTCTGTCGCCAAAAGGCGAAGATGGCTGGGTTTAGGGGATGCAGCGTGTACTGGGTCGCATTGGGGTGAAAGGCCCGCTGACGGCGGCGGATGCCGATCAGCCGCGACAGCTCTTGGAATACTTTGGCATGGGGCGTTTCCGGGTCGGCGAGGGCGGTTTCCAGCGCGTCAATATTCCACTTATGGCGATTGATGCTGCGATTATGTCCCGTTTCGGCGACCCCTTCATCGTCGTTGTGCGTAGCCAGCAAACTGTGAATATAGAAGGCCGGGATGCCTTCCAAAGACATCATGATCGTCTGAGAACACAAAAACCGTTCGATTTGCCAGTCATCTTCGCCCGCCACTGTGCCCTTCATGGCATCAAACAGCGAAATGTTGATTTCATAGGGCGACTCAGTGCCGTTGGGGCGGCTGCGCATGCTGATTTTGCCGCCAAACTGCTTCATGGTGGCTAAGAGCGAGTTGTATTCGTCTGCGGTCAACAGGCCCTCGGTAGGCCGTAATCCAATGCCATCGTGAGAGGCCGTAAAGTTGAAGTAGGCACAGCCAATCGGGGCCGGAGGCATGCTCATCATCCACTGCTTGAGATAGTCGGAACGCCCCTGCATCAGGGCATTCAGCACCAGCGGCGGCAGACTAAAGTTGTAGATCATGTGAGCTTCGTTGCGATTGCCAAAGTAGCTCAGATTCTCTCGATTGGGGACGTTGGTTTCAGTAATGATGGCAATTTGCGGATCGATCATTTGCAGCAGTTCCCGCAACAGCCGCACCATTGTGTGGGTTTCGGATAGGTGGATGCAGTTAGAACCCAGCTTCTTCCACAAATAGCCCACAGCGTCGAGGCGAATGTAGCGCGCCCCCGCTTCGATATACAGCAGAATAATTTTGATGTATTCCAGCAGTACATCCGGGTTCTCAAAGTTGACGTCGATTTGGTCAGCGCTAAAGGTACTCCAAACGTACTTGGAACCCTCTACGGTTTCGAGCTGGGTTAGTAGAGGAGAACTCCGAGGGCGCACGACTGCTGACAGGTTCTCGTCGTCCGGGTCGGCTTCAATGAAATAGTCGCACCCCGGTTTTTCACCCGCTTGAAATTGCTTCACCCAAGGATGCTCACTGGAGATGTGGTTGATGACTAAATCCACCATCAGGTTCTGGGTTTCGCTAATGCGTTTCACATCAGCCCAACTGCCCAGCTCGGGGCTGACGCTGTTGTAGTCTTTGATGGCAAAGCCATCGTCAGAGGTGTAGGGAAAAAACGGCAGAATATGCACTCCCGTCACCACATCTTGCAGGTGCTGTTCTAAAAACGTTGCCAGCACTGCCAGCGGCGATCGCCCATCTTCGGCCACTAAGCTATCGCCGTAGGTAATCAGCAGCACGTTATCGTGGCTCCATTTGCGCCAGTTTTCGCGGCTACTTTGCTGAAGGTAGGGCTGCAGTAACGTATGCAAGCGCTCAGTCAAGGGTTCGGCGACATGGGCCGGATACACCCGCAATAGCAAGGGTTTGATTCGAGAGGCGAACATATCAAGCTCAGAATTGCTGGAGCCAGCCGGTTGAGAGGACTGGGTTTGTTGAGACTGGGGGCCGATTGACATAACTGTAAGATTCCGCTTTAAACCGAGAACAAGGGCAGAGGCAATTTCTGAGTACAAGAGATTTTTGCTAATGCTGCAGCATCAAAATATAAAAGATCGTCCATAAAGTTTTTTCAGCCTAATAAGTCAGGCCAATTCCCTTTCAAACTTCCCACAACGAGTTTAAAATCACAGCAAACAAATAAACCTTATCTTCCCTTCAAGACTGCTTTAAGCACTCAGATTTTTAAGGCTATCGTCTGCATTCACGTTAAAGACACTGTTATTCAGAATATAAATTTGTTTTTTGATCACCACTTAATAAGTGAACTGGGAGTGATCATGAACCCATAGATAATCGAGATCAGAAGTTAGAGTGACAACTTAAAAAGGCCGGATTATGCTCGGGAGTTGGGAAACAATTAGGCTCAAGAAACTATGACCGGGCTGAAGCCAGAAAGTTTCGGTGAGATATCGGGACTTTTCCAGAATTTCCCCAGCTCTGGATGTGCTGCACTAATGACAGTCAGCAACCCTTGCTCTGACGAACAAAATGCCTTAACCAGTAAACATATCACTGTCTCGAAAAAGTCTTGTAACCGTTGACACCGCAAAATGTTCATCTAAGGCGAAATCGATTTCTGAGCTTCCGAGGTTGGCGATGCCTCTGCCAGCTTGCCGGTCGGCAGCCCCAGAGACATCTCTTCCTGCCGGTTTGTTGAGACCTCGCGATGGCTGATTGTCTGAGTGCTCAGCGATCAGACGTATACCAGTTCTCAGTGATCGGACTCCCGATGCAATCTTGGAAACGCAGGTGAGCCGAGGGGCAGGGGAGTCAGATCTGTAGCCTTGTTTCAGAAAATCAATATAAGCCAGGGCCGTTTGCGATCGCCCCTAGATCAGCTCTGGCCTCAATGGCTCAAAGCTGGGGGCTCTGTTTATAAGCTAATTGCTGGGACGGCTCCCAGCCAATCTGGGTGACCCTAAAGGGATAAGCGGCTCCAACTGCTGTCGTACAGTTGCGATAGTTGCACAATTAGATAACGCTGCTGGGTCTGCAGCCAGCCCTCTTCTTTGAAGTCCTTCAGTAGCCGCGTGACCGTGACGCGCGTCGTACCGATCGCGGTAGCCAGCTGATGATGGGTCAGACGCACGGGAATGCGCACCCCGCAGGTTTCAACTTGACCGAAGTCTTGGGCAATGAGCAGGAGGAGCTGGCGCAGGCGATCGGCGACTAGGCGTTTGCCCGAGATGGCCAGCCAGGCTTCGGACTGCTGTAGGCGCAACATCAGGTGTCGACAAATGCCGCCCATCAGCATCGGCGAAGATTCTACCTCCATCATCGATAAGGGCAGCACATCGACGTCGGTGAGGGCCGTAGCCCAGTAGGGATCGACCACAGTCAACGGTAAGCCGATTGGCATCGAAGGCCCGGCCAAGCCCAGCAATGTTTCACTGCCGTCTTGCTGAATGGTGTAAAGCTGTACCACCCCTCGGCAAACGATCAACAGTTCGTTCAGGCGTAGGGGAATCGTTCTACTGGCCGGATAGGGAGTCAGTGTGCGCTCCCGATAAAGCTGCTCTAAAACTGCTACGAAGTCGTCAGGAGAAGATGTCGCGGTAGCGGTCGAGAGCACAGGGGATTTTGCAAACACAACGGGTTACCCGAAGAACGTCAAAAATATCTCGATGCGCCCTCTGCTGGTCACAGGCTAGCCGCTAGGCAACCTGTGCCAAAGGTTACGCGCAGGTGGCTACCGCTAGATATTCTTACCTGTCATCATCGACAACGTTTCTTAAGGTCCGGGAGTCTTAGGTTTAATAATTAATTAACATCGGGCTAAATTCCGATCGCCTCATCCTTGCAGATGATGGCGTACATCTTCAACCTGGCCCGCGATCGCGGCAGTAGCGACCATTGCCGGACTCATCAGCAGCGTGCGGCCTGAAGAGGAGCCCTGGCGTCCTTTAAAGTTGCGGTTAGACGAGGAGGCGCTGATTTGATTGCCCTGCAGCTTGTCCGGATTCATCGCCAAACACATGGAACAGCCTGCCTCGCGCCATTCGAAGCCAGCGGCTTCAAAAATGGTGTCTAAGCCCTCGGCTTCCGCTGCGACTTTGACCCGCTCTGAACCGGGCACGACAAATGCCGTGACGTCGTCAGCGACTTTGTGACCCTGAACGACTTTGGCCGCTTCTCGCAGATCGCTGAGTCGGCCATTGGTGCAGCTGCCGATAAAGCACACGTCAACCTTGGTGCCTTGAATGGGGGTGCCCGGTTGCAACTCCATATATCGATAGGCTTCTTCGGCGATCGCGCGATCGTCTGTCGGCAGACTGTCTAAGTTGGGAATCTGTTCATCGACGCCGATGCCTTGGCCCGGAGTAATGCCCCAGGTCACCGTGGGCGGAATATCCGCTGCATCAAACACCACTACATCGTCATAGTTAGCATCCGCATCGCTGTGTAGGCTCTCCCACCAAGCGACAGCGGCATCCCACTGATCTTCGCTAGGCGCAAATTCCCGGCCGCGCAAATAGTCGTAGGTCACCGCGTCCGGATTGACGTAGCCGCAGCGCGCGCCCCCCTCGATCGACATGTTGCAGACGGTCATCCGCTCTTCCATCGACATGGCTTCAATCGTGGTGCCCGCATATTCGTAGGCATACCCCACGCCGCCCTTAACGCCCAACTGCCGAATCACGTGCAGCGTCACATCTTTGGCGTAAACACCGGGGGGCAACGTTCCGTTAATCTCAATCCGCCGCACCTTGAGCTTTGCCAGGGCTAACGTTTGTGAAGCTAAGACGTCTCGCACTTGGCTGGTGCCGATACCAAAGGCGATCGCGCCAAACGCGCCGTGGGTCGAGGTGTGGCTGTCACCACAGGCGATCGTCATGCCCGGTTGAGTCAGCCCTTGCTCGGGGGCAATTACATGCACGATGCCCTGGCTACCCGAGCCGATGTTATAGAAAGTGATGTTGTGCTCGCGGCAGTTGGTTTCTAACGCCTCGATCATCTCCTCGGCTAGCCGGTCGACAAAGGGGCGAGCTTGACTATCGGTCGGCACGATGTGATCGACTGTTGCCAGGGTGCGTTCCGGAAACATGACCTGCAGTTGCCGCTCTCGCAGCATGGCAAAGGCTTGGGGACTGGTGACTTCATGAATCAGGTGCAGCCCAATGAACAGCTGGGTTTGCCCAGAAGAAAGGGTGCCAACGGTATGTAAGTCCCAAACTTTGTCAAATAGGGTACCTGTGCTCATGCCCCAAAAATCCCACCCAAAATGCTACGCAGATGATCATACTAGCCCATTCCAGCGCGCGGGATGGCGAAATAAAGCTTCCCTCAAGCATCTCGGAAGCGCTGCTCTGATCGGCCCAAATTCTCCCATCCGCATCCGGTTTATGAGGACGCTCAGCGACCCGATGGACTGCCCTTAACGGATTCATCTGCGGGGCGATTGGTTAGCTGGTTATAGGCTTGTCCATAGGCTTGGTCAAACAGTGATTCCAAGTAGGGATAGATGCCGCGCAGTTGATCGACTACCCGCTTGCCCCAATCGCAGTAGGCCAGACAACGGGCTAAGGGCCAGTCGGGGGGCGGCGCGCTCGCGATATCTCTAACGTTGGCAATTTTGTCGGCGAGTTTCACCAGCTTGGCGCGATCGCTCAGCTGAGCCGCATGATCAATCTGCAGTTGTTTGCGAGTCGCTTGCGGCAATGATTTGTCGTCTGTGAGCTGAGACACCACTGTGGCCACCTCACTGCCAAAAATAGCGTCAATCTCGGTCAGGGTGGTCGCAGTGTCTTCCACCGTGTCATGCAGGATCGCCCCGACTAACACTACTGGATCAACAATGCCGACGTCGTTAGCTAACAACTTGAGAAGCTCAATGGGGTGATTGATGTAGGGCGTCTGATCGGGGTCTTTGCGCCGTTGCTGTCGATGCTTGTGGGCGGCAAAATGAATCGCCTTGATGATGGGAGTGGTGCTGATTTGAGTCATGGCAATTTTTGCATACTGATGAGCATCAGCATTCTGGGCGCAGGAAGCGATGGCTCTTAGGGTCGGGGGCTAGCCACCGTTTCCATTAACGCTGTCTGAGACTCAAACTAGCTCATCTCTAGGCGTGCTCGCGATCGCCTCCAGTAATCCGCTAGGGCAGGAAACGCGGTGCAACAGGCAGGCCTACACGCCTGATGGCAGTCTCTAGGCACCTGCCTCAAGCTTCCACAAGGCGGCTAGGAATAATGGGACTAAAGCGGCGATATTCAGAAAGATACTGCTCTAGCACGACAAACTGAGACAAGTCGAGGCTGTAATAGGTCCAGCGACCTTGAGGACGAGCCTGGACTAAACCGGCTTCTTTCAACACGCGCAGATGAAAGGAGAGCTTTGATTGGCTGACGTCTAGCTCTTCGCACAGGTCACAGACACACATTTCATGGCTGCGCAGGCGTTCGATGACATGCACTCTCAGGGGGTCTGACAAAGCGTGAAACCCAGCGAGGCAGTCTTCTGTGTTGTTGGTGTCTAAGATTTTGACGGCTTCCATGGGCTACCTATCTTAAAGATTGGTGTACATTAACGAGCTTGATTCCGTCCTGTAGGGTCGCTATTGCCGCTGAGACAGCTGGCAAGATTTGCTGGCTCAAGGTAACAGGTTGATAACCATTGGCAATAACTACTGTGACCTCGGGCTCTGTCCTAATTTTTAGGATTGGTTCATACTAACGAATTCGATTCTGTTGTGTTGTATCACGGGGGGCGCTATTACAGCTGGCACAACTCTTGATGGAATTCGATCCCAGCCTGTAGTATCGCGAGGGCAGCGATGGGAGCGGTGACAGAGCGTAGGATTTGCTGACCCAAGGTGACGAGTTGATAACCATTAGCAATAGCTACTGTGACCTCAGCCTCTGTCCACCCGCCCTCGGGGCCAACGGCAATCACCACTGCACTAGGTCGGGAGGATAAACACACCGACAATAATGGTTGACAAGGGGGCCTCGCCACACAGAGATATCGGTGGGCTTGGGAGGGCTGTGTGAGCCAAGTTGACCAAGCTGTCGGCTCTAAGATAGTTGGGACGGTGAGCCGTTCCGATTGTTCCCCGGCTTCAGTCGCAATGCGCCGCCAGCGCTGCAATTTGTGGGCACTGGGGCGAGGTAGAGTGCGCTCGCTGAGCAGTGGCACAATTTGATCAACGCCCAGTTCTGTCACCTGCCGCACGACATCATCAAATCCTTGCTTCGGCAAACAGGCCGCCAGGGTGATGTGGGGTTTAGCGGTCGCTGTGTTAGTCGTTGTCGGTTCGGCAATCGGGGTTAAGGTTGCCTGGGTTTCATCCGTCGCCAGGGAGGCCAACCAGAGGTGCCCCTGGCCATCGAGTGCTAGAAAGCGATCGCGGGCCTGCAGCCGCAGCACTCGGGTGAGATAGTGCTGCTGATCGGGGGTCAGGGTGAGGGTGGTGTCGACAATTTGGGCCGGGCTCACGATGACGCGTTGCAAAGTGCCCCCTTAGGTCAGATCGATGAGGCGAGTATAGATGATCACGCCGCTATCGGGATCGAATTTCAAATCTAGCCCCAGCTGGTTACGGGTCAGCACCACCTCTTCGGACTCCGTCGTATCCACATTCCATCCGAGTTCTTCTAGCGTGGCCAGCGTGGTGTCAACATCAGTCCCTAAATACGAATGAGGAAATCCGTAGGTGGTATTGAACCCCGGCTCAGGGGGATCGGCAGGCCCTCCCGCAATGCGAATTTCGAGTTCTGTCTGACCTTCAGGATTGACTTTGGCGCGATATTCTAAATCCCCTTGCTGATTGGCGTAGATTTGCCAGCCGTCATCGTCTTCGGGGGCCAGTCGATGGGCTAACACGCCATTTTGATCGGTGAAGCCCGTTTCTTTGTTATAGACATTGAGGTAGGTGAATGCGGCTTGCTGGTAGACGTGCACGATGTAATGCTGGGTCTCAAACCGGAGCAAGGTCGTCGTCTCACTTTGAGCGATCGCGGCAGCGGGCCACTGCCCATTGGCATGATCAGAGGTGGCGGCCCAGCTAGAGGCTATCTCTAGGCTACTCACCCCAAGGGCGAGGCTACAGAGAGAGACAAAAAATCGCATGGTCTTTCACTCACAAACACGCACAGTCGTCCATCTTAAAGGATGAGGGTACACCTTTCGGTGGTTGTGCTGACGTCCAGGCTGGCGTCACGCTGCGCGCTGGCCCGATTCAGCGTCATCTGCTGGGACGATGGGCGTTCCTAGCGGCTCGCTGAGCGGTGATCATCTCAACAGGCAAGCTTCGGCCTTCAGGTCTCGCTCCATCAAGGCCTCAACCGCTTCCTGGGCCGTAATCTTACCGTTCAAAAGTCGATACACCTGACGAGAAATTGGGGCGGGGATTTGTTCGCGGTTGGCAATTTGGATCAGCACGTTCGTCGTATTAACCCCCTCCGCGGTGCTGCCAAGTTCATCTAAAATCTGCTCAAGTGACTTGCCCTGGGCGAGGCCGTACCCGACTCGATAGTTGCGGCTGAGCACGCTAGTGCAAGTCGCTAACATGTCGCCGAGTCCTGAAAGGCCGACAAAGGTTTCGGCTTGGCCACCGAGGTGAGTGCCAATGCGCATCATTTCGGGCAAGGCACGGGTCATCAACGCGGAGCGAGCGTTAGACCCCAATTCCAGTCCTTCACAAACGCCGACCGCGATCGCAATGATGTTTTTCAGGGTGCCCCCTAGTTCGGCCCCGAGCGGATCGGGACTGCTATAGACCCGAAAAATCTCCGACGCAAAGAGATATTGCACGGCTTCAGCAGCCTCAGGATGAGTGCTGGCAGCAACGGTGGCGCAAGGGAGCCCCTGCTCAATCTCTTTGGACAGGTTGGGGCCTGATAGGACCACGACGGGATTGTCGGGAAAGGTATCTTGAAAAATTTGTGAGGGCGTCCGGGTGGTCTCGGGATCGAGTCCTTTGGTGGCGGTGACCAGAATGGTTTCGCGGGGAATGCCTGCCGCTTTGAGTTGGGCGGCGACGGTGGGCACCCCTTTCATCGAAACCGCCGACAAAATTACGTGGGAGCCTGCGACGGCCTCGGCCAGCGTCATCGCCGCCCGTCGCGACCACAAACACACGGTATGGTCATTCTTTTCGACCAGCTGAGCGAGGGCGGTGCCCCAAGCCCCAGCACCCAAAATCGTCAGTTCGGCTGACTCTTTTTGCACCTGCTCAGCGTCGATGGAAATGGGGGAAGAAGTCGTAGAGTCCATAAAACTAAGGGCCGAACTCGACATAAACAGCAGCCAAGTGACGACCAGCGTCGCCAGGTTCACTCGGGCTCATCAATCATATCAGCGATACCTAAACGGCCTGCAGCGATCGCCCAGTAGCGGCCTCAGCCATGACATAGTCGGGAATGCAGTTAGCTTCCATAAACTGCTGGTAGGTCTGGACTTCGCGCTGACACTTCTCTTCATCCCAGCCGCAGTGCTGCTTCAGGGTAGCGAGGATGGGCTCTAACACGTCGTAGCCGTAGTTGGCATTCATGGCCAGTACTGTGCGCCGCCGCGTAAAGTCGAGCACTGAGTGGGCCATTTCATGCTGCATGGCAAAGACGACTTCGGCCCGCAGGTTGGGGTGGGTGGCGAGTAGCCGTTCAGCCAGATCCGGCGCCTCATCCGTCAGCGCTAATACCTGCAGCGCCCGCGCCCCGTAGACGCCGAACAAATGATCGAGGCTAGCGACGCTGATGCGGCCCCGATAGCGTTTATAAGCCTCGTCAATGCGATCGTCGTCAGGCCAAATGCAGCCGGGTAGGGGCTGGTGCCGAGTCGGTGAGTTGGGCACGGCTTGGCCCATTTTCTTGAACGCCCAATTGGTCATTTCTTCGCCCACTTGGCGATGGGTGGTAAGCTTGCCGCCAATCAGCGACACCAGGTTGCTGACCCCTTCTTTCGTATGGTCGTAAAGGATATGGGCACGGCTAATGCTGCCCGCTTTTTTGCCTTCGGCATAGGGCAGCGGACGAATGCCAGAATAGGTGAATTTCACATCGGCGCGGGTGATGCGGGCGGTGGGCAGCACCTGATTGGTCTCTGTCAGCAGGTAATCAATTTCTTCGTCACTGGCTTTGAACTGATCGAGGTCACCGGTGTATTTCAGGTCAGTGGTGCCAATCAGGAACTG
>JBHJJI010000071.1:0-21095 GCA_050042805.1 Leptolyngbyaceae cyanobacterium | reverse complement strand
GTTCTCTTATCTTCTCTTCTTGCCCTCTCTTCCTGCTTCGTAGGCCAAAGTCGCCTCTCTGACTTCTCGGGCACTGAGCAGGCCCGCTTTGCCGGCCAGTTCCAAAGCTTCACCCCCGATCAGCAAGGGCTCGTCACTTATGTCTACAACGATGAGCAAAGCCGCCTCTATGATCTCACCGGTACTGAACAAGCCCGCTTTTCCGCCTTTTTTCTCGACTTTACCCCCGATGGACAAGGGCTGCTGACGTACTCCTATCAAGATGACCAAGGCCGGATTTATGATCTTGCGGGCATCGAACAAGTCCGTTTTGAGGGCGAGTTCCTCAGCTTCACCCCCGATAGGCAAGGATTGCTGACTAGAACCAATCGCGATAGTCGGCTTTATGATCTGGGCGGTACTGAACTCGCTCGCTTTGAGGGTAGGTTTCGCAGCTTTACCGCTGATGGGCAAGGGCTACTGACGTACTCCTCCAGCGATGATCAAAGCCGCCTCTATGACTTTGCTGGCATCGAGGAAGCCCGCTTTTCCGGCGTTTTTAGAGACTTTACTGCCGATGGGCAGCGGCTGCTGACGTACTCCCAAGAAGATGGGCAGAGCCGTATGTATGATCTCACTGGCACTGAGCAAGTCCGCTTTGAAGGCGAATTCAGAGGTATAACTGCTGAAGGGCAAGGGATGGTAAATTATTCCTCCAGCAATAATCAAAGCCGCCTTTATGACTTTGGGGGCACCGAACAAGCTCGTTTTGACGGTGTTTTCCTTAGCTTTACCCCTGATGGGCAAGGCCTACTGACTTATGCCGATAGCGACGGCCAGAGCTGTCTTTATGACCTTATGGGCATTGAGCAAGCCCGCTTTGACGGTGTTTTCCTCGGCCTTACCCCCGACGGGCAAGGTCTACTCACTTATTCCCACCAAGATGGGCAGAGCCGCCTCTATGACTTCACGGGAATCGAATAAACTCGCTTTGACGAGCAGTTTCACACATTGGAGTCTGATTGACGGATCTCTCCCTGGCGTCTGCTGACTCCTTAAAGCATCTGGGGCGTGGACCAGGAGCATCTATGGATGTTTGTCCCCTGGCAGAGTCGCTAATTAACCTGAGTTCGGGATAAGGATTATCAGAATAGCCAGAGAGCCCAATCTCCTCCAGTGGAGGGGTGGCCGCAGGACAGGGTGGGTCTTACGGCGGCTTACCCATCCCATTACCCCCTCCAGCGGAGGGGAAAGTAACGGGTTTTCGCTTAACCCGAACTGACGTTAATTATGCAATTATCGCCCCAACATTCGGTGTCGGTGAGATATGAATTACAGAATTTCAGTGGCGAACCGTTCCTGCCGGGAGAAATTGTAGATATGGCAGTAGAGCAGCCACAGCAGGCGACTAGACGTTTAGACTCCCTTCAGGACTTGAGCGGGTAGTGTCTCAGTCCTGAAGGGATTTGCTTTAGTTCGCTTTCTATGACTGGCGGGTGAACTGGAGACAATCACCAGCGGTTACAGATTCGCACCCGCCATGGCAGTGACCAGAACATTGAGCACAATGCTCGCCACAAAGCAGGCTGTCCAAATCAGCATAATCTTCTGTAGCCCGTGGCGTTCAGCGTTTTGCCAGCCCCAGATAAATGTGTACAGACCACAAATAATTCCGAAGATGCCCCAGCCCACGCCCTTATCGGGAAACAGCTTCAGCAAGACTAAAATCAAACACACTAAGCTACCAACGCTGGCAGCAATTAACAATAGACTCAAAACAGCTAACATTCTTGGTTGGCCTCAATTTCCATAGTCACTCTAAAGAGCTATACCGCCTCTCGCATCAGCATTTAGCAAATTCTTCTCATGCTGAAATATATGGTAACGATAGAAGGCCAGCCATTTCCCTTTGATAGAGGAACTACATAGGCTTTGAGTGGCAAATACTACATCACGAGGTCGTAGAGGATGTCGTGAAAAAACAAGAGTCTGACCAGCCAGTAAGCCATGAGCCCCGTCAGCAAAAAGAAGGTGATGCCGGTGTGGGTTTCCAAGGAGCGGACGCCGCCGACTAGGGAGCCACGCCAGCCGGTTGGCAGCAGGCTACTCACCATAATCAAGAGGAGGGCCACGATCGCCACTGGGGCAAAGGCATGCATCAACAGGGCATGCTGCCAGTCGCCGTGCAAGCTGCTAATCATGGCTCGCGATAACCCACAGCCGGGGCAGGGTACGCCTAAACCGTGACGAATCGGACATTGCCAACTCGGCAACCCCAAAGCCAGCAGGAAACCATGAAGACCCAGGGCTCCCGTAATCGATAAACAGGTGGGACGGCTTGCTAACAAGCCGCTGAAGGCGGTAGAAAAGGCAATTTGCATCGGTGATATTTGGGGCCTTCACTAGACGAAACACCCGATCGCCATCAGCTAGGACGTTCACTGTCGCGATCGCAATTTTGAGGAACTCATGTCTAGCGTAACGGTTTGATCAACGGTAGCGGCGCAGTGGACTCAAAATTTGATTGAGCAAGCGCAGCTCATCCGAGGTGCCCATGCCGATGACTAGGTCTCCGGCGCAGATGACGGTGTCAGCATTGGGACCCACAATCAGCGTGTTATCGGCGCGGCGAATGGCCAAGATCAGCGCCCCTGATTTTGATCGTAGCTCTGTCTGTCCCAACGTTTGACCGACCTTGGGGCAATGCTCTGGCGAGATTAAAAATTCTTCGACATAGACGGCGCGATCGCCCCCCGACAAAATGCCTTCCAAAAAATCCACCACTTGCGGCCGCAGCGCCGCCGCCGCCATGCGCTTGCCCCCGGTAATGTAAGGCGAAATCACCACATCGGCCCCGCCCCGCTGCAGCTTTTGTACCGCCTCTTCGGTACTGGCCCGCGCGATCGTGCGAATCTGCAGGGCCAGAGTCTTAGCCGACAGCACGGTGTACAGGTTTTCGGCATCGGAGGGCAGGGCCGCCACCAGGCAAATGGCCCGTTCAATACCGACGCGCTGCAGCACCTGATCTTGGGTGGCATCGCCTTGATAAGTCATAAACCCCATCTGCTGCGCCGCCTGAATCGAGTAATCGTCAGAGTCCACAACAATGAACGGAATCCGCTCTAGGGAGAACTCCATGGCGACTTGTCGGCCCGTGCGGCCAAATCCACAAATGATGTAGTGATCAGTCAGAGAGTCCATAAGCTTGCGGCGCTGCCTTAGTCGAATACCGGCCTGAAAATGTCCTTGAATCAGGGCCTCTGAAAACGAATTCAGAATATAACCAATGACCACCACGCCCATCAAACTCAGCACGATGGTAAAGATGCGTCCCCTGGCACCCAAGGGTCGCACCTCAGCGAAGCCGACGCTGGCCAGAGTGATGACTGACATATAGATCGCATCGAGCCAAGTCCACCCTTCAACCAGCTTGTACCAAAGAATGCCCGACAGCACGACGCCGCCCAGGGCGATCGCCCCCCAGAGCAAATGTTGTCGGGCGCGCCGGTAGGTGGCTTCGATGAGCGTGTCAGAAACCGAGAAACCAGGACGACGGCCAGCCATAGCGTGACAGACTCAGCAGGGGGAAACAGCGATAACCTGCCCTCGATTGTAGAGGTTTTGCAGCGGGATGATGGCCGATCGCGAAGCGCACAAAAGCCTGATGGGTTCAACGATCTCCGCGATCGCTTCGCCCACGGGCGCATCCTGTCAGCCAATCCAGGATGGTTTCATCGCTGTGAAAGAAAAAACTGGCACGTCAGATTGGCGGAATCGATCAGCCTGGCTGGCTGACGCGGTCACTCAACCCCAATGGCTTGAGGATTCTGCCGAAGAGGTGATCCGACCGCTCTCCAGTTCCCTCTGAGCCCTCGCTATCGGTCATGGTCTGTGAACTCGTCTCGCAATCTACTCGGTTCGGTGTAGCCGACAATCCCATCATCGATCAAACCGATGATTTATACCGATTCTCTGAAACCAGGCTACCGATCTGACTCCCCGGCCCCTCGGCTCCCTGGCGTTTCTAAGATGGCATCGGGAGTCCGATTAGTGAGAGTTGGTATTAGGGGGCGGGCACTGGCAAGAAGTGGAACGTGGGCCTGTCTTGCGGGAGCCCCGGTCAACTATAGTTGCTCAATGTTCTCCATCTGCTTGGTTAATGACTCGGAATTTGCTGGCCCCCTTAGCGGCTCCCCAAGGCGCTTTGAGAATCGATGCGCGATCGCCCCAAATCACTGGCCCCTGGCTTTCCCTGGTGATTCCGACCTTTAACGAGCGCAATAACCTGGTGCCCCTGATCGAGCAGCTGAGTGAACTGCTCGATCGCGGCCTCGGTGGCAACTACGAGTTGATCGTGGTCGATGACGACAGTCCTGACGGCACTTGGGAGATGGGCCTGCAGTTGACCCGCCGCTACCCGGCCTTGCGGGTGATGCGCCGACAAACGGAGAGCGGCTTGTCTTCGGCGGTAATTCGCGGTTGGCAAGTCGCCGACGGGCAGATCTTGGGCGTTATTGATGCCGATCTGCAACACCCCCCCGAAATTTTGCTGCAGCTGCTGGCCAAAATGCAGAAAGGCGCTGATCTCGCCTTGGCCAGCCGTCATGTGGAGGGCGGTGGCGTCAGTGAATGGAGCCTGCTGCGGCGCACCCTCTCGCGCGGGGCTCAGATTTTGGGGCTCGTGGTGCTGCCCGATGTGGTGGGGCGCGTGTCTGACCCCATGAGCGGTTATTTTTTAGTGCGGCGCGGGGCGATCGCGGGGCCAACGCTCAACCCTAGAGGCTACAAAATTTTGCTGGAAGTCTTGGGTCGGAGTCACATTCAACACATTGCGGAAGTCGGCTACGTCTTTCAAGAGCGCACCGCCGGTGAGAGCAAGGTCAGCTGGCGGCACTACCTTGACTACCTGCAGCATTTACTGCGGCTACGACTGCATCGGCGTCTGCCCAAGCGACGCTTGAGCCTTCCACTGCGCCGCTTCGCCCAATTTGCCCTAGTGGGCTTTAGTGGCCTGTTTGTGGATTACTCCGTGTTTTATCTGTTGTTCAGCCAACTGGGTATCGGGCTCACGACAAGCAATGTTTTGTCTGCTGAAGTGGCCATCTTTAACAACTTTTTGTGGAACGATGCCTGGACCTTTGCGGATTTGGCCCAGCGTCAACGGGGCTGGCAGTGTCGCCTCCAGCGACTGCTCAAGTTCAACCTGATTTGTTTGGCGGGGCTGGTGCTCAACACCATCATCGTCAACGTTTTGTTTAACCTGTTTGGGGTCAATGCCTACCTGGCGAAGTTAGTCGCGATCTCGATCGTTACCCTGTGGAATTTTGGCGTCAACCTTAAACTGAACTGGCGCGTCACCAACGTCCAAAAATGAGGCGTTAACGGGGAGCGGTTCAACGGGTGGGATCGGCTCCCTGCAGTCCGTCAGTGGCTTACAGGCTTGGGATATGCTGCCTCAACTCGCACGCTGCGCCCCGTCTGCGCTGACCTCGCAGCCGCCGTCGCCACCTGCAGCGCATAGAGACTCTCTGCGGGCGTTACATAGAGCGGTTTGCCTTCAAACAGCGCATCCAGGACGCAGGTCGTATCTTTGACAAACAGACCGCGGCGGGGGCCGACTTCAATGGGTGTTTCGCCAGCTGCTGTGATCAAGGTGCCGGCATCGCGATCGAAGGTTAATGTGCCGCGATCGCCTTCGACTTCCATCCACCGCTGCGATCGCCAAGTCTGTTCTCCTTTGGCGTAGAGCACTTCGGCGATGACCCCGCTGGCAAACCGCAGTTGAGCGGTACAGCGGCATTGTTTGAAATACCCCGTGAAATCGACCGATGTGCGATCGTCATACTGCATCTGGCAGAACACCTCATCCACCGCGCCAAATAGATTGGTCAAGCGATGCACTCGCGACAGCGCGGCCACCAGCGGAAAGCCAAACTGCTCGACGCAAAAAGTCCATTTTTGCGGCACCGGATTTTGGGGTACAGCAGTGGCATAGCGCACATAGCGAGGTGTGCCCACCTGCGGCAAATGGGCCATCATCGCTTGGTGCAGACCCCCAAACAGCTCAATATGCTCCACATGTAGCAGCAGATTCTGCTGTTGGGCCAGGGCGATCGCCCGCTGGGCTTCGTCTGGGCAGAGCGCTAGTGGATATTCCACCACCACTGCCTTACCCGCCATCAGGGCCGCATTCACCACGGGGCCGTGGTCGCAGTTGATGTTACAAACGACCACCAGATCGACCTCGGTATGATCCACTAAGTCCTGCCAAGTGCGGCAGACCGTTGGAATGATGTGGGTCTGGGCAAATGTGTGAGCCGTCTCAACCTGGTGTCCTGATATGGCCACCACTTGGGCTCTGTCATCCGCATTAAACGCGGCCGCTCTGACCTTGGCGACATAGCCTGTGCCCACCAGCCCAACTCGCACCGGCTCCCCGATTCTCACGTCAAAACCCATCGCTGCGATCGCTCCTCTAGAGGGCGTCATTACGGCCCAAGCTAGTCCGATTTTAGAGGGTTTTGTCAGGGTTGATAATGACGTCAATAGGCCCAGTTAAATTCTGCGTAGAACCCAGCTCTCAATAACGGGCAGGGCTTTTGATGATATACGCATAAGAAAAGGTTATGGATGAGAGAAGTCTGATAAAACACTATGCATTCGGTCAGATAGGAATGATTCCAAAACCAATCATAAATAACTTGGAAACTGCCTGTCCTGAAACGGTTCAAGGTTTTTTCTAAAAGCGTATTGATAAGACGGAAAGTAAAAAATAAGATTTCCGATTACGAATCCCATTCAATCGCGAGATGGATTTTTCCCACACGATACAGGTTTTCCCGTAGTATCGGATAGGAAAGCAAACTTAATTAATCGTGTTTCCCTTTTTATACGCGACACATTGTTAGGAGTTTGCTGAAATAACGGTTCCCATTTTTGTTAAGAGGATTGCAGTATGGCATCTTACAAAGTAACTTTAGTCAACGAATCCGAAGGTTTAAACACCACTATCGAAGTCGCTGACGACATGTACATTCTCGATGCGGCTGAAGAGCAGGGCATTGACCTTCCTTACTCCTGTCGTGCCGGTGCTTGTTCCACCTGCGCCGGTAAGATCACTGCCGGTGGCATCGACCAGTCTGATCAGTCCTTCCTCGATGACGACCAGATTGAAGCGGGCTTTGTGCTGACTTGTGTCGCTTATCCCACTTCCGATTGCACAATCGAAACTCATAAGGAAGAAGACTTGTACTAAGTTGCCATCACAACCAGTACACATCATTTTTAAAAGCGAGAAGCCATGGCTTCTCGCTTTTTGTCTATCAGGTTGGCCAACTCATCTCGATGCTCTGAAGCAAGATGACAAATCTGGCCCCCTGTCTCTTGGCTTCCCGGCGTTGCCAAGATTGCTTGGGAGTCTGCTCACTGAGCGTTGGGATAAGACGCCTATCGACAATCCTTTCTCTTGCTGTTTGGCTGTCTCGCCCCCTGTCGAGGATAAGGGCGCTGAAACTGGCCTCACAGTCTACTCGTTACCTCGCCAACTGTGTGACACCTCAGCGCTAAAATTACTAAAGTAGCCAATAATACCGTTGTGTTTGAGCGATCCTATTTATCTCAAGTTGAGGTATGTCATGACTTCCCCCTCTGATGTTTTGCAGGCAGCCCAAGAAATTCGTCCCTATTTGCCGGATCTACTCACTCATCCAGATGCCGGAATCATGGCGCAACGCTTAGATCTGAGCCTCAACACGGCCGCCGATTTAGAGGCACAAAGCACCAGTATCCTCAATGTGTTGTCGTCAGCAGAGCCCACCCGCGAATGGGCTCGCCTCTATTTAGAGGAGCATCAACCAGCGGCGGCGATCTTACCCATCATTCGTACTTATCAGCCGCTGCCAGGCAAAGCGGGCGTCGTGGCCAGTCCTCGTTATCAGTGTCCGGTCGCCAGTTGTCACCAAGTTTGGTATCGACGACAAGCGGCTGACACTATTCCAAACTGTCCGATTCATGGGGTGCAGATGGTTCGTGAGAGCAAAACAGTGCCCCACGACAGTCCTGCAACCCCAGCTGCCGATCGCTAGGGCGCTTTCCCGCCATGACAATACGGTCTCAAGGGTGCGTGACCCTGATGCCTTTGGCAGGGCTCTGTTAACGTTAGCAACCCCCGATCGGGGACAGTCTGTTGAGGCAATCGCCTCAGCGGTGAACCTGCTGCTAGAAAACCGCTGCTGATCGATTAGCCGAGCTGATCATCCCCGTTCATATTCAGTGGCTCGCCTGGCAGGGCGCTACTGAGGTGCTCCTTGAGTTTCTGGCGTGAACTTGTGGGCATAGTCCTGCAGTAGCTCGCTGACTTGACCCAGTACACTTTCCCCTCCCTGCTGCTGACCCAGGGTATGGCGCTCAGGATAAAACTCGGGCTGGTTGAGGCTACGGGCGATCGCCTCTTTGACCTGATCAGCAATCAAGACTGATAGCTCAGTTTTGGCGTTATCTCGCTGAAAGGCCGCGCCCTCTTCAGTCGTAGCATAAAGCGGTGGCAAGCGGTTGAGTGCGTAGGCGGCAATATCGCCCAAGTCGAGCGTTGAGTTCGAGCTGGCCTCGATCTCGGCAACGCGGGAAATCGCTTCAGTGAGTACCAGTTCTTCCATCACGTTGATGAACTGCTTGCGAGGAACGGCGACCACCTCTCCTGTTAGCAGCGCACCCATCAGGCGATCGAGCGACATATACTCTTCGATCGAAAGCTCGGAGGCAGTGTCACAAATGCGGCCGACCTCAGCCTCCATGGCTGGAGTCAGATAACCGTCTTTAAGTGCTTGTTCAACAATATTTTCAATACTCATGGATTCTAACGCTCCGTTTGCGTCATCGATGTAGCTCAAAGGACAACTGAAGCCAGAGCATGTCAGTAGATTCCGACACACCTTCTGGGACTGGGCCTAGTGTGCCCTGAGGCCCTGGAAATTCGACACGGAGACAATTTCTCCGCTTTATTCTCTGGCGAAACCACCGGCTATCAGGCGTCAAGCGATTTAGCCATGCTTGAGATGCAAATCATTCTCAATGTTGATTCGGGCATGAGTGCTGAAAACCTGGATTTCTCCATTCGCAAGGTGTCGAATTGAGCCACGTCAGCACTCAAAAATCAGTCCGAAGACCTCAAAATGAGCATTGGGACGAGCGTTTATAGCGCTGGCCACTTTGCGGGTGCGCTCAGAGCCAGAGTGCTCCTAGGTGTCCTCAGCAAAGTGGCTCCGCAGTCTTGTCCTCACCGAACTGGCGACTGCTATAGGTCAAAAAAGGACGATGATCATCGCGGCTCGCTACCTCATCACGCTTGGCCGTAATGCGCCTCACCTCTTGCGGTTCTGTCTCGATTACTCGAAAGAGCCATTGCTCCACGGGCTGGGGTCTACAGCCACGCCGTTGACATATAGGCCCCAGTGGAGATGTGGCCCGGTAGACGCGCCGGTAGACCCGACTGTGCCGATCACTTGACCCGCTTGGACGATTTCCCCCGGCTGCACGTTAATGCTGTTGAGGTGAATAAAAATGCTTTCGACCCCTTGCCCATGGTCTAACCCAAGGGTGTTGCCATGGAGCTCGAAGCCATCGGCGACCCGGCCCACCAGGGCAACTTTGCCCGCTGCTGGCGCAATCACTGGCGACCCCGTTGCGGCAGCGTAATCGATTCCGCGGTGGTAATAATCGTCGGCAAACACGCCGTTGTAATAGCGCCGAACGCCATATTCAGAGCTGACACTGCCCTGGCTGGGACGCAATAAGGGGCCGTTCCATAACTTGTCGGGACTCAGAATTTGTTTAAAGGCGGCGACTTGATCAAACTCATAGTCGGTACCCAGGTTGATGCTGCTAGCGGGCAGCGTAATCCGTTGGGTGCGAAAGGCGCGATCGCTGAGCCATACCATCGGATTTCGCGGCCCCTCTGGGCCCTCAACGCGAATCACATATTCCCCCGACGGATGCAGCGGACTGGTGGGCAAAAACGTGCGGTAGCGGCCATTACTAATGGCAAAGGTTGGGTAACCGGTGCCATTGATGGAGACGGCGGGCGTATGGGCGCTACCCCGATTTTCGCTAGAGATAATCGATACGGTATCGCCTTGACGGGGGCCTGCTGGAGAGATCGAGACGTCGTAGGCGTAGGCCGGTGGATGGGCCAGCGTGACAAAGAGCGTAATGGCCCCTGCCAAGGTCATGAACAAAACCGATTTCCAGGAAAACTGATGCTTCTTCAGGGCAGCGTTAAGACCCGGCAATCCATAGAAAGAGATGTGCTGTTTCATGGACGAAGTTCGGGGAAGAAAAGTTTTGACGGTCAGAAACACAGAGGGAGTCGTGACCACGTCTGGTGAGCGCTCGCTCGCACGACTCGACAGGCTGCCTAAACCCCTTTGATGTAAACCAAGGCCGATCGCCACACGACCACAGAGTCACCCTCGACATCCAGACAAACGCATTGCGGATCTTGCCAGGAAAGTGAGCCCGTAACCGTATCGCCCGTGACGAGCTTAACTTCTACGGTGCGTTTGTCGCGCAAATAGGTTTGTAGCAATCGAGTGCTAGGCAGTCCGGTTTCGAGTTCTAGTGACATGGCTGCAAACCGGTTTTGACGGCTTGTGAACGACTCATACTGGCCTTAAGGTTACCCGTTTTTCAAGATTTAGATCGCGCGAGCCAGGGGAAAGTTCTAGGATAATAGCGGTCTGTATTGGGGCGGCGGATGCGGTAGTAAGTCTTTGCCAGTCGTTCACAGCGTCGTTAGAGACAGTAGCAAGTTTAGGGAAGGAAAGATGACGATCGCATTTAGTAAGTATCACGGGTTAGGCAACGACTTTGTCTTAGTGGATAATCGGCATCAATCTGACCTGATGCTGACGGCACAGCAGGCGATGAAATGGTGCGATCGCAACTTTGGTATTGGGGCTGATGGCGTCATTTTTGTCTTGCCAGGTCAAGCGGGCACCGATTACACCATGCGCATTCTCAACTCAGATGGTTCTGAGCCCGAAATGTGTGGCAATGGTATTCGCTGCCTAGCGCAATTCATTGCCGAGTTAGAAACTCGTGATGGTCAGGTCGTCGCTGCGCCTAAAGCCTATGCCATTCACACCCTAGCGGGAACGATGACCCCGAAGCTGCAACCCGACGGGCAGGTGACCGTCGATATGGGTGAACCGATTTTCCTGGCAGGCGAGATTCCCACCACACTGGCGACAGCGGATCAGCAAGTGGTCAATCAACAGCTGGACGTGGCTGACCAAAGTTGGGCTGTTACCTGCGTGAGTATGGGCAATCCCCACTGCATCACCTTTGTGAGTGACGTGGCAGCGATCGCGCTGGCTGAACTCGGCCCGCAGTTTGAGCACCACCCCGCCTTTCCGCAGCGTATCAATACTGAGTTTATTGAAGTGATCAGCCGCGACTATCTCAAAATGCGAGTGTGGGAACGCGGTGCGGGGGCCACACTCGCCTGTGGCACCGGAGCCTGTGCGGCTTTAGTCGCCGGTGTGCTGACGGAAAATTGCGATCGCGCCGCGACCGTTGAGCTGCCGGGGGGGCCGCTACATATTGAGTGGTCTGCTAGCGACAATCGGGTGTATATGACCGGGCCAGCGGCAAAGGTGTTTGCCGGAACCATGGCGGGATAGTCATAACAGACTGATGTCCCTTGCTTCCAATCGCCAACCAGCCTTGACCCAAGCGTTCTTTTCGTCACTGAAACGAACGGCCACGATGGAACAGTGCCGTTTATTTTGCGATAGCGTAAAATTTGGTTCTTCGCGTTTTCGTCACAGCGACCATTCGCCATCGGGTCAGTCATCCTGCATTGATATAGCAACGGCTCATGACGCGGGCGTGTCACTCCGAACCATGAAAAGGGGATTGGCCTACGGGTGAGGATTGGTGGGCCAGGATGACTTCTGGCAGGGAATTGAGCGTGATCGATTGGGCTTTGACCCACCCTACGCGAAGTCTATTTTCAGGGCAAGTCGCCGTTTGATCCGGTCACCCCCAATGCCTGAAATTACCATCTGATCAGCTGTTGAGTTCTGATTTCCGATTTCTTCATGCCGAATTCTGCTGTCTTCCTCCACGGGTGCCCATGACTTTAGTTCTCACCAACGACGATGGCATTGATGCCCCCGGCATTCGGGCGCTGCAGGCGGCACTCCCCGGCCAAACCACTGCCATTGTGGCTCCCGATCGCCCCTTGTCAGGCTGTAGTCATCAGCTCAATCGCGGCGGCGCGATCGCCCTTGACCGGCGTCACGAGCGCGAACATGCGCTCGCGGGCACGCCCGCCGACTGCACGCGGGTCGCGGTCAGCCACCTGCATCCGGAGGCCACCTGGGTGCTGTCTGGCATCAATGCCGGGGGCAACCTGGGGGCCGATATGTATGTGTCGGGCACGGTGGCGGCGGTGCGGGAGGCGACGCTGTTGCGCGTGCCGGGAATTGCGATTTCCCACTACATTCACAATCGTGGCCCGATTGACTGGGCGGTGGCCACACGGCTAGCTCGCCAAGTGCTGGAAAAGCTGATGGCCCAGCCGCTGCCGCCGGGACAGTTTTGGAATGTGAATTTGCCTCATTTACAGGCCGACGATGCCGTTCCCGAACTGGTGGAATGTCCGCCCTGCACTCAGCCGTTGCCCACTGAGTTCAAAATTGAAGACAATCAGTTTTATTACAGCGGTAAATACGGTGATCGCCGCCGCGACCCCGGCGCTGATGTGGATGTGTGTTTGTCGGGCAACATCAGCATCTGCAAAATTCGATTGTGGTAAGCAAAACTCGATGATGGGGATAAGAAGGTGATCGGGTCGTTCGGCCAGGCGACGCACTATCATGGTGAAGCTGTTTGAGCACGAGGCGTATTCTGACTGTCCTGAGTTCAAGCGCTCTAGATGCTTTCA
The DNA here is from genome assembly GCA_050042805.1 of Leptolyngbyaceae cyanobacterium. Classification (GTDB taxonomy): domain Bacteria; phylum Cyanobacteriota; class Cyanobacteriia; order Phormidesmidales; family Phormidesmidaceae; genus Halomicronema. Next base: position 8,170 of record JBHJJI010000071.1, on the reverse strand, counting down.
CTGTTTGCTCTGGCTGGGGCGATGTCTCAACTTAACCAAGGCCTAACGCTATTTCTGAGCTTGCTCGTTGAAGCTACCCCATTTTTGCTATTGGGCGTCGCTTTTTCTAGCCTGCTGGCGGTCTTGGTCGATGAGCGCAAACTGGTCGCCATGACCCCCAAAAATCCGGTCTTAGCCGCCATTGCGGGCAGCCTGTTTGGCTGTTTGTTTCCTGTGTGTGAATGCGGCAACGTACCGGTGGCCCGGCGCTTGCTGATGCAGGGCGCGCCCTCGGCGCTGGCCATTGGCTTTTTGCTGGCAGCGCCAACGGTTAACCCCATCGTGTTTTGGGCCACGTGGGTGGCCTTTCGCGACCAGCCTTCTATGGTGTTTTGGCGGGTGGGGTTGACGATTTTGATTTCGGTGATTATCGCCTGCGTCTTTAGCGTGCAAAAGGATCTGCGGCCTTTTTTGCAGCCGGCGATCGCCCGCCATCTGCTGCCCCCCGAGCCAGAACCGGCGCTGGCAAATGCGTCCAGCGGCAGCCCGCTGCTGACTCGGGGTACCTATCTGCTACAGTCAACTGGCCCGGTCAAGCTCGATCAGCCTTTGGTGAGCACGCTGGACACCGCCGTTTTGCCGTCCGCCGCCTGGACGGTGAAGGCCCAGGCCTTGTTGGAGATGATGCTGCAGGAATTTCGCGAACTCGGGGCGGTTTTGGTCATGGGCAGTGCGATCGCGGCGACGGTGCAGGTAGCGATTCCCCGCGAGTGGATTTTGGCCCTGGGCCAAGGCCCGATTACCTCGATCTTGGCAATGATGCTGTTGGCTTGGGTGGTCTCGATCTGCTCGACGGTAGACTCGTTTTTTGCCTTGTCCTTTGCCTCCATCTTTACCAGCGGCTCCATCCTGGCCTTCTTAGTTTTTGGCCCGATGATTGACCTCAAAAATATTTCGCTGCTGCTGACGACCTTTAAGAGTCGGGCCGTGATTTATCTATTTGTGCTGGCGGCACAACTGACCTTTGTGTTGACGTTAGCCGTCAACCTCTACACCAGCTGGTAGCGCCCTGAGATGAAACGCACCTTTCCCTGGCCCATTGCTTTAGATGCCCTAGCGCTGCTGCTATGGGGGCTGATGATTTTGCGCTATTGGTGGACGGGCCGCCTAGCGGTGCTGCTGCATCCCGATTATCACTGGCTGGCCATTGGCGCCGGTTGGTTACTTTTGCTGATGGCTGTGTGGCGGGGGGCCGCCCTGCTATGGTCACCCAAAAGCCTTGACACGCCTCATATTGCGCTGCTGCCGCGTCGATGGAGCTTAGCGGTGCTGCTGGCCGTGGCTGTTTTTGGCATCATTTATATTCCCCGTCCCTTTGCCAGCGATACGGCCCTGGCGCGGGGCATCGCCGAGCCGGTGGCGCTGCCGCGATCGCAGCCGCGCCGTTTTGCCCGCAACACCCCGCCCGAAGAGCGTTCTCTGATTGACTGGATCCGGTTGCTCAACGTCTATCCGGAGCCGGATGCCTATACCGATGAGCCGGTCAACATTACCGGCTTTGTGATTCATCCCCCCAACTGGAGCGACGATTATTTGATGGCGGCGCGATTTGTGCTGACCTGCTGTGCTGCGGATGCCTATCCGGTCGGGTTGCCGGTGCAGCTGTCGGGCGATCGCGGTGAGTTTGCTCCCGACAGTTGGATTAACATCACCGGTACCATGATGACCGATATCGTGGATGGTCAACGCCGGTTGGTGATTCAGCCGGAGGAAGTTTTGCCGGTACCGGAGCCGAAGAATCCCTATGAGTTTTGATCGGGCCTCTCAGCGAGCCTTTAGACGGTCAAAAGCCCCGCTGGATCGGATCGCGACCGGGTTGATGGTGGGGTTAGTGGTGATCGCCCTTTTACTCGTCGTTTTGGGCGACCATGCCACCGTCAAAGTGCGCGATTTTTCCTGGCAGGCGCACACCGTCGGTGCTGATAATGTCGCATTTGCCATCACGTTTACGCGCCCCATGGATACTGAAACCGTGGAGGCAAATCTGCAAATTGAGCCGCCTTTGCCGGGCCGAGTGAGCTGGGCCGGGCGGCGATTGGCCTACACCTTAGATGTGCCCATCCCCTACGGCGAAACCTATGAGGTGCGCTTGCCAGACGCCCGCGATCGCTTCTCGATCGATCAGGTCAATGCGACGCAGTTTGAGCCTTTTACGGGGAGCTTTCAAAGTCGTGATCGAGCGATTGCCTACATCGGCACTCAAGCTGACGAAAGGGGCCGTCTGATGTTGATCAACTTCTCGCAAGAGGGGGAAAAGATCGAGCTCACTTCGCCCGACTTGACCGTACTCGACTTTGAGCCGTACCCCTTGGGCGATCGCCTGCTGTTTTCTGCCGTCCCGACCGAGGCGGATGCCTCCAGTAGTTCAACTGCCTCTCTCTTTACCGTGGCCACGGGACTCGCGCCGCTGACCCCCGAGCAATCCTTGACCGAGGCTGTAACCGTCTCATTTGCTCCCGATGAAGCAGGCACCATGACGCCAATTCTCGACAGTGATGAATACCAAAACCTGGCGTTTGACCTCGCTCCCAACGGCAAAAAGATCGTGGTGCAGCGAGTCAACCAAACCTCACCGAGCGATTTTGGGCCGTGGGTGATTCCCGAAGGCGAGGCTCCCCAGCGACTAGACACGGAGCCCGGCGGCGAGTTTTTGATCGGGCCAGATAGCCAAACGCTGCTACTGCTGCAGGGACAAGGCACGGCCATCATTCCGCTAGACCTGCAGGCAGAGGGCGCGATCGCCGCTGACCCGCTCGACTTTCTGCCTGAGTTTGGCCGCGTGTTTGATATCACCAGCGATGGCTCAGCGGCAGCCATGGTCGATTTCAACCAAAATGATCCGGAACGGCGCTTTACCGAAACCCTGGTACTCGTCACCATTGATGGTGAAGAAACCCCACTGTTGGATACGACCGGCTCGATATTGGCTGCTGAGTTTGACCCCACCAACCAAGTTATCTATGTCTTAGCGAGTGAACTGCTGCCGGGAGAGGACTACCAAGAGCAGCCATTTCTCACGGCGATCGCCTTGGATGATCCGCCTGTGTCGGTGCCGCTGCTGACCTTTCCGGCTCAATCCCGCGTCAACATGAATATCTCGCCGGATGGTCTGGCGATCGTGCTGGAGGTGGCCTCGCCGACTCCCGGTGGAGCTGCCCAAAACCTGTTGCTGCCCCTGTTTCAGACGACGGAGCAGCGCCTGACCGGCACCCCAGCGCAAGCTGCCCCTCAGGTGCTGCCCTTTACCGGCGCGGCCCCGACCTGGCTACCCTGAAACAAATGTTATGCGGCCTAGCTTGCCAATCGCTCGAAACTTTGTAGGAGCATCTAAAACAATCCAAAGGTTAAAGACTGCTCAATGGGTAAAGTGGCACCCATTCCGAGCCAGAGTGTGACCAAAGTGCCCAGCAAGAAAATAGTTGTGGCGATGGGCCGACGAAAGGGATTCTGGAATTTATTCACACTTTCGATAAACGGAATGCACATGAGTCCCAGTGGAATGGCAATCATCATCGAAATACCCAATAGCTTGTTCGGCACCACTCGGAGAATTTGAAAAACTGGATAAAGATACCATTCCGGAAGAATCTCTAATGGCGTTGCAAAAGGATTTGCCGGCTCCCCGACAATAGCCGGATCAAGGACTGCCAAACCGACACAGATCGCTAAAGTGCCAATTATCACTACCGGAAAAATGTAGAGGAGTTCATTGGGCCATGCCGGTTCTCCATAGTAGTTGTGTCCCATACCCTGCATAAGCTGGGCACGTAGTTTTGGATCATTGAGATCAGGTTTTTTAGAAATTCCTGCCATGGATCAGCTCCTTTTTTCAAATGTGTACAGGGACGCACTCGAAACTCGCAGGACAGATTGCCCTGCTTTATCAAGCCCAGTTAAGTCAATACTTAATTCACCGAGGGAGACAGAGTTGTCTCCCCCGGGTTGCTGCTACTATATCCCTGTGGAGACAGGTTTGTCTACCTGGTTATGGCGACTTCTGCATCGAGTTCTGCTCGGCAACAAATTTTAGAAATAGCATCACAGCTCTTTTATCAAAAGGGCACTCAAAACGTTGGCATCAATGAAGTTGTTGCCCAGTCGGGAGTTGCCAAAAGAACGTTGTATCGACATTTCCCTTCAAAAGATGACTTGATTCTTGAAGTCATGCAGCATCGAGCCAGCCAGTGGATTGCTTGGTTTGAAGAAGCCGTCAGCAGCAAGGGGGGAACAGCCAAAGAGCAGCTTCTGGCAACCTTTGATGTGCTTCAAGGATGGTACTCTGAACCTCATTTTCGAGGTTGCCCGTTTATCAATGTTGTTTTAGAAATTGCCGATGCCTCTCACCCAGCTCATCAAGTTTCGGTGCAATTGAGAGAGCGGCTTCGTACGTACGTTATGCAATTGGCTTCAGAAGCAGGGGTCAGTGATCCGACTGCATTCTCACAGCAGTATTTGCTTTTGATTGGGGGAGCCAGTTTGATGGCAACGATCGAGGGAAATTCTGCCGGAGCACAATTTGCCAAACATACTCTGGAAGTTTTAATTGCTGCTGGTGGATAGTTACAGCAGCGTAGTTGTCCTCCACCTCCACCCCATCAATGAAAGGGATGTAGGTGGGAGGTTGATCTTGTACGTATTCGGTGAGCTGAAGCGTTATACCGGCAGCAGCGATCGCTGGCAGGTGGGGCACACGGCATGAATCGTGAGCTGACAATCCAGCAAGTGATAGCCGGATTTCTTGGCGGTTCGCGCGCCGGCCTTCAGCACCGAATCGTTTTTGAACTCAATCGTCTTGCTACAGCGGACGCAAATCAAATGATGATGATGATGGGGTGACGGCTGGTTGATTTCGTAGCGTTTTTGACCCTCGGCCAGCTCTAGCTCGCGTAAAATTCCCATGCGAGCCATCAGTTTGAGGTTGCGATAAATGGTAGAGAGGCTCACCTGCTCGCCCTCATCTTTGAGAACGTCACGCAAATCCTCGGCGCTCAGATGTTCGCCCTTGGGCAAATTCTGAAACGTCTCTAAAATAGTTTCCCGCTGTGGGGTCAAGCGCCACCCGCGTTCATTCAATTCAGCCTTAAGGGCAGCTGGGGTATATGCCACTAGACCATTTCCTCTCAATAGCGACGCCTTGTTGACAATGATAGCGACTAATCCCCCCAATTTGCAAGAAGATTTCCTTATTGAGAATTGCTCTCAACTTATTTGGTGGGAGTAGTCGTGAAAATAGTCAGGGCACTCTAGATCTAGCGCTCCACTGAAAACCAGACGGGCTGGTTTTTTCGTTGACTGAGTCTTGCTTTATTTCTCGACTTTTAGGCGATTTAGAGCGTTTGGAAATGTGACAAAAGCCAGGGGTGACAATTTGTATCCGTATCTTAAAAATTGGGCATTGTCGTCTGCTGCGATCGCTCAGCTACGGCTCCAGACTGGCTGACTGCATCTGACTTTTACTGGGAGTGTGGTGCTGACCGACTGTGGCTTGGGCCCTGCCGATCGCTAGCGTCGGAATTTGTGGCAACTAACTCCTCAAGCGGGATCGGAGTGCCCAAGAGACCTCACCCGCTAATCGGATTCCGGTGATGGTGCCTGAGGCTGCGTCGCGATCGCCATCCCCACGTTGTCGAGGGTGCGTAACTGATCCATCACGGCGACCACTTGGCCGTGGGGCACGGCAGCGTCGGCCCGAATAATGATCAGCAGCGGGCGATCGCCCACCCGCCGGGCCTGAACCAGGGAGGCCAACGATGATAGCGATGTCGCCTCGTTGCCCAATTGGAGATCTCCGCCATCTGTCAGGGTCAGGGTCAATGAGTAATCCTGCAACTGCTGTTCGCTGGTGGCGGCTCCCGGCAAGTCAACGGGCAGCCCCTCTGACCGGGTGAGAAAAAGACTCGACAGAATGAAAAACGTCAGCACCACAAAGATGACGTCAATCATTGGCACGATATTGATTTCAGGAGCCGTATCCGGATCTTCGGGTAGATGCATGGGCGCAAGCCATCCTTGAACGGGTGAGATCGGACGCCGATGGCGGGGGAGGGGAGCAAAGGGAGCGGGGGAGTAGGGGCAGGGGAGCCAGATCTAGTCGTCTTATTTCAGGGAATCGATACAACACTAGGTGCTAGTTTTTGCTCCCCTTGCCCCCCTATGCACCCCGGCATTGCAGATTGCCTGGGGAGTCCGATCAACAAACAGCGGTCTTACTTCTGCTACAGAACACTTGTCCTATATTGCTCAACCCGCTTCCCGACCCCCGCTACAAAACGCCTTTGGAACTGGGGATTTGACTGGCGCGGCGCGGATCAATCTCAGTAGCCATGCGCATGGCGCGGGCAAATGCTTTGAAAGTCGCTTCGATAATGTGGTGAGAGTTGATGCCGTCAAGCTGGCGGATGTGCAGGGTCATCTGGCTGTGGTTGCCGCTCGCCACAAATAATTCCCGCACTAGCTGAGTGTCATAGGTGCCTACCCGCTGAGTAGGAATTTCTAGCCCGTAGCTGAGGTGGGGCCGACCCGAAAAATCGAGCGCCACCTGCACCAGCGATTCATCCAAGGGGGCGACAAAGTGGCCGAAGCGAACGATGCCTTTGCGATCGCCCCGCGCCTGCTGCAGCGCCATCCCCAGCGTGATCCCCACATCTTCATTGGTGTGGTGGTCATCAATTTCATAATCGCCTTGGGCATGCACGCTAAGGTCAAAGAGGCCGTGAGAGGCAATTTGGTGCAGCATGTGGTCGAGAAAGGGCACTCCGGTTTGAGCCTCGCATTGGCCGGTGCCGTCGATGGTGAGGGTGACTTGAACGTTAGTTTCACCGGTTTTACGAGTGACGGTGGCGGTTCTTGCGGGCAGGGTCAGCGCGGGGCGAGTATGGGTGTCGCGGTCTTGAAGTTGCATGGCATTGGTGAGTGGATGGGACGCGGGTAGGGGCGAGGCATTCTCGGAGTTACGTTTTTCACTAATTGAGAATGCCTCGCCCCTAAGGATTATTTTACGGGGTGGTCATGGCTGCCAAAACTGGGCGAATGTCATCGTTGGTCACCTGATCGGTGATGAAGACATCGGCGATCGCCTTTGGCAAGATAAACCGGACTCGACCGGCTTCGACCTTTTTGTCGGCCTGGAGTAAGGTGATCAGCCGCTCAGGTTCCGCATTCGGTGGAATTTGGCTGGGCAGCTGGGCCTTGGCGATCAGCTCGGTTTGGCGCTGTTCAGCGGCGGCGGGCCAGAGTTGTAAAGCCGTCGCCAACTTGCCGGCGGCGACCATCCCGATCGCCACCGCTTCTCCATGGTTGACGGTGCGGTAGCCAGTGGCACTTTCGACTGCGTGGCCGATTGTGTGCCCGTAGTTCAAAATGGCTCGCAGCCCTGCTTCTTTTTCGTCCTGGGCGACGACCTCAGCCTTCGCCTGGCACGACCGCGTCAAGATCGTTTGCAGCAGTTCGTCACTCACATAGCGGTACTGGTCGAGGCGGGGGGCTTGGGCTAACGCTTCAAATAGCGTCGCATCCCAAATGATGCCGTATTTAATCACCTCAGCTATCCCTGCTCGAAACTCACGCGCGGGCAGGGTTTGTAATACCTTCGGGTCAATCACCACTAGGCGCGGCTGGTGAAACGCCCCAATTAAATTCTTACCTTGGGGATGGTTGACGCCGGTTTTGCCCCCAATCGAAGCATCGACCATCGCCAGCAGTGACGTGGGAATCTGCACGACGCCGATCCCCCGCAGCCAGGTAGCGGCGGCAAATCCGGTCATATCGCCGATCACGCCCCCGCCCAAGGCCACCATGGCCGACTTGCGCTCTAGCTTCGCCGCATAGGCCGCATCGTGAATTTTTTGGATGGAGCGCAGGGTTTTGTAGCGTTCGCCAGCCGGTAAGAGGCAGGTGCTGACCTGATAACCCGCTGTCTCTAAGGACTGGACGAGGCGATCGCCATAGTGCCGAAAAATGACTGGGTTAGAGACCACCAGAAGCTTTTGGCCAGTCGGAACCAACGGTTTTTGGTGCTCGGCCAGCCAGCCGCCCACATGAAAAAGCGCATCGGGCACGAACCCACATAGGAAGGCATTTTGGGGCAGGGCAACGCCAATACCAGCCTACAACGCGGATTTGGCGGGGAAAT
>JBHJJI010000070.1:0-8662 GCA_050042805.1 Leptolyngbyaceae cyanobacterium | reverse complement strand
GGAAGCCAAGGAAAATACACACCCAGTTCAAGTGGGAGATGATGGCATCGCGAGAGCGAAGCATCCGATCCAGGGCGTTGTCAAAGTTAACCTCAGGATCGTAGTCACGCACCATAAAGATGGCGGCGTGTGCCCCAGCGCCCACAATAATGAAGCCGCCAATCCACATGTGGTGGGTAAAGAGGGACAGCTGCGTGGGGTAATCCGTCGCAATGTACGGATAGGGAGGCATCGCATACATGTGATGCGCCACGATGATGGTCAACGAGCCCAAGATTGCCAGGTTCACAGCGAGCTGTGCATGCCAAGAAGTCGTGAGGTTCTCATACAAACCATCGTGACCTTTGCCGCCAAACAAGAGGGGATCGCCCTTATGACCTTCCAGAATCTCCTTCATGCTGTGACCGATGCCCCAGTTGGTGCGGTACATATGGCCCGCAACAATAAAGAGGACAGCCAGAGCCAGGTGGTGGTGCGCCGTATCAGACAACCAGAGGCCGCCCGTGACCGGGTTCAAACCACCCTTGAAGGTGAGGAAATCAGAATAAGCAGACCAGTTCAGGGTAAAGAACGGGGTCAAGCCCTGGGCAAAGCTGGGGTACAGCTCAGCCATGAGGCTCTTGTCAAACAAGAACTCATGGGGCAGGGGGATATCCTGCGGTGCCACGCCCGCGTCCAGCAAAGCGTTAATGGGCAGGGACACGGGAATTTGGTGACCCGCCCTACTTAAGCAGCCCAATCCCAGCAAACCAGCCAGGTGGTGGTTCATCATGGATTCCACATTTTGGAACCACTCGAGCTTCGGAGCCGCTTTGTGGTAGTGGAACCAGCCGGCAAACAGCATTAAACCGGCCATCACAAGGCCGCCGATCGCGGTGCAGTAAAGCTGGTAGCTGTTAGTAATGCCGGAAGCCCGCCAAAGCTGGAAGAAACCAGAGGTAATTTGAATACCCTGGAAACCGCCGCCGACGTCAGCGTTCAGGATTTCTTGGCCAAAAATAGGCCAAACGACCTGAGCACTGGGCTTGATGGCCAGAGGATCGGCCATCCAGGTTTCGTAATTAGAAAACTTAGCGCCATGAAAATACATGCCGCTAAGCCAGATGAACACAACAGCCAGATGGCCGAAATGTGCACTAAAGATTTTGCGCGAAATATCTTCTAAGTCACTGGTATGACTATCAAAATCGTGAGCGTCGGCATGGAGGTTCCAAATCCAAGTTGTGGTTTTGGGACCTCGCGCAAGGGTGCGGTCAAAATGACCCGGCTTGGCCCACTTCTCGAAAGAAGTAGGAACTGGATCCTTATCAACAGTCACCTTTACGCTTGCCTCACGCTCGCGTGGGGTAGTTGTCATGGAGACTCTCCTCTCTCTAGACAAACGAGCATTTGCAAGTTGGTACTGTACACCGATCGCCGAACCGGCTATCCAAAGATTAAGAAACCTTAGATTTCCTAGGGCATCGAATTACAGTTGCTCCTGAGATTATAGACGCCTACATTTCCATCTCTGGCGAGAGGTTAACAATATTTCAACCTAGGGAAATAGGCACCCTGCTTGACTTCCAGCCGCCAATAACAACCAGAAAACCGTACAAAAAGCACATTATCAACAATTCTCAATCAACTTCCTTAACTTTTCTCTGGCATTGAGGTCGCCAATACATTCTTTTTGTTAAAAAATATGAATTTTAATGTATTTGCTTGACTTGCCTGCGTCGGATTCGTCACCTTTTTGGCTTTTTGTAAAGGTCTGTAATTTTATTCTTATTGCATTGATTGAAAAATTAAATTTGCGTTGCAGCCATTTAGACGACTGGACAATGTGAGCGATCGGGCTTTCGCCCGGTTCCGCAGTGAGGGAAAATCTGAAACGGAACAACAGAAACGGGAGTGTGGGCATGGTGTCGAGCTTGCGACGGGCGATCGCGCTATGGCTGATAGTCTTAACCCTTGGACTGGCCAGCTGTGGGGGCGATCGCGACGTGCCCATCGTGCTTTTAGACAACGGTGAAACCGTTCAGGCGACCAATCCTCTTGTGGGCGCCATGGCTGAAGTATCGCCGCCCGAGAGCATTCAGCAGCTCAAACCTTACCTCGACGTTTATGAGCCTCAAGTTCGCATTACTTCACCTCGTAACGGTGACACGCTGCAAGAAACCACAGTGGCAGTGGAGCTGCAAGTGAGAGATTTACCGATCTATATAGATCAGGATTTGGAATTGGGGCCTCACGTAAATCTATTTATCGATGACCAGCCTTACCAAGCGGTTTACGACCTCGACAGTCCGATCATATTGACTGATTTGTCCCCCGGCACCCATACCCTGCGGACATTTGCGGTTCGTCCCTGGGATGAAAGCTTTAAAAACGATGGAGCTTACGACCAGGTGACCTTCGACGTGTTTGCCGCTTCCCCCACCAACAATCCGGATGACAGTCAGGCTTTGCTGCCCTACAACCACCCCCAGGGCAGCTATGGGGCAGCGCCGATCATGCTGGACTTTTACCTAACGAATGCACCGCTGCACTGGGTCGCGGCGGCCGACGACTCGATCAGTGACTGGCGTATCCGATGTACGGTCAATGGCGAATCTTTTGTGTTCGATCGCTGGCAGCCGATCTATTTAAAGGGCTTCAACCCTGGCAAAAACTGGGTCAAGCTGGAGCTGATTGATGACAACGGCAACCTGATCGACAACGCTCTTAACACTGGCATCCGCCTGATTGACTACAGCCCCGGTGGCGAAGACGCCTTGTCCCAGCTAATTCGAGGTGACATTCCCCTGGTGCAGGCCAAAGTGCTGGTTGATCCTAACTATGTGCCGCCAGCACCCATCATCAAAGATCGCACTGAGCCCCAGAGTAGCGATCAACCAGAAACCGATGCCGCGCCGACAGAGATTAAGCCTGATGACGCGATCGAATCGCCTGATGAGGCACCGCCTTTAGATGAGGAAGCCGCGCCGAGCGTGAATCCTAGTGATTTAGACGAGGCCACAGCAGCACCGGACGATCTCGATGAAGCCATTGAACCGGCACCATTCGTCGAACCCAGCGATGCAGACCTCACCCCTGCACCAGATGAGACCGGCCCAGCGACAGACTTCTCAACGACAGACGAGCGTGAGATGCCGGTGGAAGAATCGGAAACTCCCATAGAAGAGACTGAGCCCACAGGATTACCGTTATCGGCCGACACCGACAAAACCACCGCAGAGTCGCCAAGCGTGGACACAGAGACCCCACCGAGTCAGGCGGATCGGCCCAACAATTTGGATGACTTGCTCGATGACATGCCAGAAGCACCAAACCCATCCTCGGGCTTGGCAGTGGATGATCTCACCGAGGGGTCACCTTTACTGGACTCGCAAGATCCCAACTTTCCCGACGACTACTTGCCGAACGGCCTACCTTCAGGCACCGATAGCCCTGACCGGCCGGATGATGCGCCCACTGATCAGCCGCCAGAACCCGCACTGGAATCTTTAGAAGCAGAAGCGGACTTGGTTTAATACCCGTTCTCAGTGATCGGACTCCCGATGCAATCTTGGAAACGCCGGGGGGCCGAGGGGCAGGGGAGCCAGATCTGTAGCCTTGTTTTAGAGAATCGGTATAACACCCAAGTGCCTGATGCGAACAAATACTTGTCCTCTGAGAAGTCCTTCAGAAGCGGCAAATTGAGTGATGCCTGACTCATGCGGTTGCAACTCGGCTCCGCCTTCCGAACTCCGCCTTCCGAACCCCGCCTTCCGAACTCCACCTTCCGAATTCCGCATTCCGAACTCCGCCACGGTAGCCTAGAAACGTTGCAATTAAGGACGTTGAGTGACACAGCCAGAGGCTTTGCGGCAGCTGTTAGAGGCGATCGCCCAGGGACAGGTCAGCCCCAAATCGGCATTTGAGCAACTGAAGTATTTAGAATTTGAGCCGGTCGAAGACTTTGCCAAAGTCGACCATCACCGATCGCTGCGCACCGGCTTCCCCGAAGTGATTTGGGGACCGGGCAAAACGGTAGAGCAAATCGTCAGCATTATGCGAGCAATGCGCGATCGCACTCCCGTTGTCATGGCCACTCGCATCGAACCGGAGGTGGCAAAGGCCATTCGCGCTGCGCTGCCAGAAGCCATGTATTTTGACACGGCGCGCATTTGTGCCCTGGTGCCAATGAACTTACGTGCCCACCATCCTGGCTTGGTGGGTATTTTGACGGCGGGTACGGCAGATCTGCCTGTGGCCGAAGAAGCGGCGGTGACCGCTGAGCTATCAGGATTTCAAGTGTTGCGGCTGTGGGATGTTGGCGTCGCAGGCATTCATCGTCTGCTGCGGCATCGCGCCGTGGTCGATCAGGCTGATGTGTTGATTGTGGTGGCGGGAATGGAAGGGGCGCTCCCCAGTGTTGTCGCCGGATTTTCGGACTGTCCGATTGTGGCGGTACCCACGAGTGTGGGCTATGGAGCCAGCTTTGGCGGCGTGTCGGCGCTGCTAACCATGTTGAATTCCTGCGCGACCGGTATCGGCGTCGTGAATATCGACAATGGGTTTGGAGCAGCGATGCTAGCCGGGCAGATCTTGCGGACTGCTAGCCGAATTCTGGAACGGGGCGATCGCCCACCTATCTCCTAATCATCGATAACGACACTCGTACAAGCTATATCGGCATGACTGCAAAGGTTGACTTTGAACTTGACTTTGCTGACGCTGCTAACTGATAGTGGCACCAAACTCGGTCGTTATCTGATTGTTTCTTCAAATATTCATCGCATGAAAAAGCAGCTCTTTTGGATCAGCGTACTTGCCATTTTAGGGACTGGTTGCAGTGCAACTCAAGGTGCTTTGTTTGTCGAATGTGTTGACTCAGAGGAAAGCAATGTGCACGAAGAAGTTGGCAGAATCGTTCGCGAAGCACTTGCGAACAACCCAGAGGCGCTGCTGCCAAATCTAGAACAGTATTTAAGCGATCGCGGTGTCGATATTGAAGCGTACCAAAGAGAAGTTGAAGAAGGTTTAAATCAGCCTTGGGCTGAACGCCGGGGAATTAACTACAGCGATCGCAACAGCCACATTACTTTAGTGAGATCGCCGCTCAACCAACTATCTGCCGTCATCGCTGAGAATGCAATGGCAACTCAAAGCGATGTAATCGACTCTGAGATTGAAATACCTAATCTTTTTGGCTTCGCCTACCAGCTTGTGGGTCATGACTGGTCTATCTTTTTCTGGGAATCGCTCAATTATTCCAGAGTTAGTGGCACCGGTGAAATCCCAAAGGCTGATCAACTATCAAAGGCACTCGGACAGCCTGCGATCAGCCTAACCATAAGCGATACAGGGGGGCTGAAGGCCTATGCAGTGTTTGAATATGGAGAGATTTCTGAATACTTTTACGGAACAGAAGATTGCCCCAATTCGTATAACTTACCAGTCCAGAAATATATCTTATCTCCGTATTCTGACATCGATCCCGAAGCGGAAAACCAAACTGCTTGCTTTTGGTCAAGTCATCGACAAATTACTGCCGAAGAGATGTTAAGTGTATCGCAATTCACCAGCCAATCTATGAGTGAATTAGATGCCTATGATCCGGATATTGGAGTTGCATATTTACTTGGAAGACAGTGGCCAGAGCTGGGCCGTCAGTACACAATTCAAAATCCTGGTTTCATCTGGCAAATTCCTTTTTCTGATCGCGAAGTACATTCAGTTCCAGACTTAGTCAGGGTCGATTTCTTCAAGTTTGAAGACTGAAATAATGGATCAGGACATGAACCTTCCACGGTGTTGATTATCTGTATTGTCTCTATCCTCTAGCTGCCTCCCCACACTGAGCAAAATCAGGCATGATGGGACGGGCGTTATGAATAGATAAATATGGCCAACTCTTCCGACCGGCTGCCGTGGCGGTTTTGGATTATTACGCTGGTGGCCTTTATTAACGCCGTCAGCTTCACCATCATCATTCCGGTCTTATACCCGTACGCCAAGCAGTTTGGCCTGAGTGACTTTGAAGCCAGTTTGCTAACTACGGCCTATGCGGCGGCACAGTTTATCGGTACCCCGATTCTGGGTCGCCTGTCTGACCGCATGGGGCGCAAACCGCTGTTGATTATCAGTCTGCTGGGCACCGTGGTTGCTAACCTAATGGCCAGTCTGGCTCCATTTGCCTGGTTTCTATTTATCGCTCGCGTTTTGGATGGTGTGACCGGGGGCAACAATTCCATTGCGCAGGCGATCATCAGCGACATCACCAGTCCAGCGCAGCGCACCAAAGCTTTTGGAATTTTTGGCGCAACCTTTCGTTTAGGGTTTGTGGCAGGGCCGCCGCTGAGCTATCTGGCGCAGTTGGTGCCGCCCCTACCGGGATTTTCATCGCTGGGCATGAGCTTTGTCGTATCTGCCGCGATCGCCCTCATCGCTACAGTGCTCTGCGCCATCTTTTTGCCCGAAACCCATCAGGTGTGTGAGCAGTTCGAACTCACCTGGTCAGACTTCAAGATTGGCCGCATTCTGAGTTCCCTGCAGAATCCGCAGTTGGGCCGAGTGTTTTTGCTTACCTTCCTCAGCGGCTTTACGTTCACGATTTTCACCTTTGCGTTTCAGCCCTTTTTCCTCACCGTATTAGGGCAAACGCCGGGGCGACTCGCCCTGGTCTTTGCGATGTTTGGCATTGTGGGGTTCATGGCTCAAGTGTTTGCCCTCGATCCGTTGCGTAAACGGTTCAATATCGTGAGGATTTTGGCCTTCATGCTGGCAGCAAGGGGCATCCTGTTTTTGCTGATTCCCGCCTTCCCGACGATCTCGGCCTTTTTGCTGATCACGATCGTGTTCGGTGCAGTCAACTCCTTCCCGTTGCCCCTGATCGAATCGATTTTGTCATTGCGGAGTGGCCCTCAAGAACAAGGCGAAGTGTTGGGCACAAATGCCTCTTTTCTCAGCCTCTCGAATGCGGTCGGTCCGGCAACCGCCGGTTTATTAGTGAGCTTTGGCTACAGCTTTCCGTTTTGGGTGACCGGAGTGCTGACGTTAGGGGTGGCGGGCTTTGCGCTCAGCCTGCAGCGGTCAGAAGCGACGGGGTGATGATTCACCCCATGGTTGGCCAACTGGCGGCTTCGCCGCGATCGCGCCACAGATTCTCAGACTAAGGCAGTATTATCACAAAAGATTCCGTGTCGCGCTTAAGGGCCTAGTCAACTCTGACCTTTGTATTTTTGGCTCAACAGCCCACTTCAGTGGCTTTCGCCAGTTCTCCCATCTTAGGAAGCTACTGGTTTGATGGCTTTGCGCTCATTGTGCTAATTGCTCTATCGGCCTTTTTTTCGGGCTCAGAGACGGCAATCACGGCGCTCGATAACCTGAAATTGCGATCGCTCATTCAAGAGACGGGCGACCCCGATCGGGTGTTTATCCTGGTGCTTAAACAGCGCACCCGCTTCATCACCACCCTGCTAGTCGGCAACAATCTGGTCAACAACATCGCGGCCATCTTGACCAGCAACCTGTTTGCGGTGTGGTTTGGCAGTGCGGGACTCGGCCTCGCCGCTGGGGTGATCACGATGCTGCTGCTGATTTTCGGGGAAATTACGCCGAAATCGCTGGCGATCGCGAACGTGCTGCCCTATTTTCGGCTGTCGGTACGCCCGATTTACTGGCTGTCGCGGCTGCTGTCGTGGCTTTACATCATTCCCCTGTTGGAACTTGCAACGAGTCGACTGATTCGGCTGCTGCAGGGCAGGCCAACACCCCCCACGGAGTCCGTGCGCGACCTGAAACTCCTGATCGAAGTGTTAGGCGGTCACGGCAAGATCGATGTTGAGAAGCATCAGCTGCTGAATCGCGCCCTGCGGTTAGATCAGCTGCAGGCCCGCGATCTGGTGAAGTCACGCATCGACATGCAGACAATTTCCTACGATGCCACGCTGGATGAGCTACTGCAGTTATGTCTCAAAACCGGCTATTCTCGCATTCCGGTGCAGGCCTCTTCTAAAGACCAGATTGTGGGCATCGTTCACCTCAAGCGTGCCTTACAAGAGCTGGCGAAATTAGCCGATGAGGGTAAAGGCGATGGCCCGGTGACGCTAGCCATGCGACCGCCGTTTTATGTGCCCGAGGGACAGCCGACAGCCGCTTTGCTGAAACAATTGCTGCAGCAGCGATTCCACCTGGCGATCGTGGTGGATGAATATGGCGGCACCGTTGGGCTCGTCACCCTCGAAGACATTCTGGAGGAATTAGTGGGTGAAATCTACGACGAAAGCGATCGCCCGGCCCGCTCGCCCTCAGCGCCGCTCGCCCCGCAGGCGAGCCCGCGATCGCTTTCGTAGACAGCTGCTGGCTAGCCGCCCCGCGCCATCCCCCCCCTTTGTCCCCACCTATTCGGCAGCGAGGATCTGCAAGTAGTCGCTACTGAGATCCTTGACCGCCGCGTCATACAGGCGCTGACCGCGGGCGGGCGTGGCGAGGGCCGGGGTGGAACCCATGCGCCCGTCGGGATTGTGCGCCCGAAAATCAGCCGCGCTGTAAATGGGATAGCCCGAGTGCGCGATCGCCGGATTGAGGGCGGCCTGTTTAATGTCATTAGGATAGGCAAACTGAGGCAGAGCCACTTCGCTTGGGGTGGCGTGAGAGCCCTCTTGATAGCCGTACAGCTCCTTAGCGATGGCGT
>JBHJJI010000069.1:0-16713 GCA_050042805.1 Leptolyngbyaceae cyanobacterium | reverse complement strand
GATGAATCAGCACGGCGATGGATTCCGTGTTACCCGTATGAGTGACAAAAAAGAGCGCCATCTAACTCATCACAATCCTCAAAATTTCAACAAAGCGAACGCTCGCGGCGATCGCGGTGGGTGCGGTGAACTGCCCCCATGGCTTGACCTGGCGGCATCGCTTGGCGACAGGTGGGGCAAAACCAATACAGGCCCGATTGAGCCATATGTCGCAGCAACTCATCCGCACAACAGGGGCAATTCATCACCAACATCCAGATCCAAAGAACAGAAAAGGGGACACTGACTTCAGGTAGTTAGGTTGAACACACAGGTGTCCCCAAAAACGAATTGTGGATTACGACTCCATCGCGTTGAGGGCCTGTTCGACGCGACGAAAATCAAACCCAATGGCCCGCAGGGCATGCCACAAATGCCCCTGCAAACAGAAAAAGGCCAGATAGAAGTGCGCATTCGCCAACCAGCAGCGAGACGTATGGCCGTTTAGCGGCAAGCTAACCGTATCGGCAAAATAAGGGGCAATGCCTAGCTTGACAACCAGGGGTGGCCCATAAAACTCAACCGGATAGGCCAGCGTATTGACCGCGCAAAAGTAAGCCGCCACAAACCCGGCCAGGGCAATGCTACCGAGCGAATAAGATAAAATCGCTTCACCCGAAAACTGCAGTACTCGTTTGGCCCACTGCAACGGCGGCACGATAATGTGCCACACGCCCCCCAAAATCAGCAGCGCCCCGACGTAAACATGGCCACCCACCAGATCTTCGAGGCTGCTGACGCTGGCGAAATGGGTTTGATACCCATAAATCACGAGGGGATCAAGGGTTGGCTGCACCAGTCTTACGGACTGCGTCGTCGCGTCATAAAGCCCGCCCCAGGTCGTGGCCTTGGCTACCAGCAGCAGCGCCCCAGCCCCTAAAAAGAGCAGATGATGCCCCAAGATCAGCCCCAACTGGGCGGGGTCATCCCAGTTGAAATCAAACCGCTGGGCGGCTCCTGGGGTGTCCTTGAGATCCGCCGGGGCCTTGAAGGCGTGGAATAAGGCCCCGGCCCCCAGCACGGCGGAAGAGATGAGATGCAGCACGCCCACCACAAAGTAGGGATAGGTATCCACAATCTGCCCCCCGGTGCCCACCCCGAGTCCCAGCGTGGCCAGATGCGGCAACAAGATCAGCCCCTGCTCACCCATTGGCAGAGTGAGGTCAAACCAAGAGAGTTCGAACAGCGTAAAGGCACCAGCCCACAGCGTGATCAGGGCCGCTTGCGCGACGTGGGCGGCGATAAACAACCCCGACTGGTCAGCAAAACGAGCATTGCCCGCCCACCAGCCGTAAGAGATCTCGGCACTGCCATAGGTTTGCATCATGATTGCATCCTTAACGGTAAAAGTTCAATTCGAGAGAGCTTATTGACCCAATTTCTCAATAAGCTGAGAACAGAATAGATCAGAATTGTTCTCAATAGTGAAATATCAATTTTTGTATCAGACTCCCCAGCGAATTACCCGACCTAAGGTCCCCCAGATCGGGTGAGAGTCTTCCTGGATTGGGTCGTTTTCTCTTTGGGCGGTATGGGCGCGTCATCAGCTAATCCCCCCAACCCCAGGAAAGGTACTGCAGCAACCACTCTGTAAACCCAGTTGGACTGAAGTGACGGTATATCCATTGAGTCGCTAACGAACGACAGTCCCTAGCCCTAGGCGGATGAGCAATCTTGAGCAGGGAATGCTGCGATCGCTGAAATCGACCTTGACCCAAAATGCTCTGCTTTATTGACTTTAGCTATCAACAAAATTGTTTTGGAGCTGGAGATCGTGGCGGCCTTAATGGAAATCTATTTCGATAAGTCTGCGAATTCCCTCCTCTAGATTTGATTGAGGGCATTTACCAATGGCATCTGATATCTAATGGGATCTGATGTTGAAAGCTGCAGAAAATAGTTGCCACTCTTTTTCGTTTAGCTGTGATCGATGCTGGCCATTCTTGTCCTGGCTGGCTAAACCTTGAGCCGATGCGTTGGTTGCTGCAATCTGCTCCACTCTCAGCGCTATGAAGGCTTTTGCCTACAAAGAGGCCTTGCATTCATTATCAAGAGGCTTGCAACTGGCTATCTTTGATCAAAGGCATTTGCCGTTACCTGCAAAATTTCCTTAATAAAATCTGTTGAAAGCTTGATCTCTATGAGATTTGATGTCAATAGTAAAAGGCAGCGAATCATCATCGACGCCAACGTGGCGTTAGTGCTGCCGGGTAATTTTTTTTGGAGAGTCGGTTGTGAGCAAAAAGTTGAAACTCTGGACTGGGATTGGCACGTACGCCCTCATGAATATCGGGGCGATCGCTCCGGCGTTAGCCACTTCCTCTCATGTCGAGGACGGTCTAGCGTTATCAAATGAGTCGACCCCCACCTTGCTGAGCCAGAACAATGCCTGTGTGGCCGTGGCCGTTGAAGGCGGAGGTGAGGGCGGTGCCGAAATTGAAGGCGGCGAAGGTGGTGAAGGCGGCGAAGGTGGCGAAGGCGGTGAAGGCGGTGAAGGTGGTGAAAGCGCTGCACCAGCCTTCACGACTCGGGTATTTTTGCCCCCGTCTCAACGATTTCAGGATCGCCAAACGCTTACCGACTTTGTCGATGAGCTGATCATCCCCAACTATGAATCATTGACCGAGCAGACGGGCGCGTTGTTGACCGAAATCGCCACCTTTGTCGATGCGCCCTCCGATGCCACGTTGGCCACGGCACGAGAAGCTTGGCTGGCGACCCGCACCCCTTGGGAGCAGAGCGAAGCGTTTGCCTTTGGGCCTGCCGCCTTTTTAGGACTCGATGCCGAACTGGACGACTGGCCGCTCAATGAAGCAGATGTGGTTGCCGTGTTAGAAAGCGGCGACACCTTGACGCCAGACTATGTTAGTGATCTGCAGACTAGCCAAAAAGGATTTCATGCCATTGGGTTCCTGCTGTTTGGCACCGATAATGACAAGACACTAGCCGACTTTACCGAGCGAGAGGTGGCGTATCTGGCAGCGATCGCCCCCGTATTTGACCAGACCGCAAATGACCTGCTCACGAGCTGGACAGACGGCATTCAAGGCTATCCGTCATTCCGCAGTGAGTTTGTGAACGCGGGCGCGGGCAGCGAGATTTACCCCACGCTGCAGGCCGCCGGAGAGGAAATCGTGCAGGGGATTATCGGCATCTTAGATGAGCTGGGCAACGTCAAAATCGGTGAGGCAATGGCGGCGCAGAATCCCTTTTTGCTAGAGAGTCGCTTTGCCCAAAGTTCTCTCGCAGACTTTAAGGACAATCTCCGCAGTGCCCAAAATGCCTACTTGGGAGAGTATGACGCGGCGGATGCGGCGGACACCGGACTGAGTAGCTTTGTGGCCAAGATTGATCCCGCGTTAGACGCTCAGATTCGAGAGCAGCTGCAGCTGGCCATGGCCGAGATTGAGGCGATTCCCGGCCCGATTGAAAAGACCCTGTGCGCTCCCAGCGCGGAGCCGCAAATTACCGCTGCCCAGGAAAGTGTTTTAGACCTGTTTGACGTCTTTCAAGAACAAATTCTGCCCTTAGTACAGCAATGATTTATCCGTTCAATCGCTTTCGCGCTGGCAACGGTCGCTGGCGGCCTCGCCTGCTGCTGGGGTTCGGTGCCGCGATCGCGGGCATGATTTTCGCCGGCCTCCTGCATCTACCCACTGCCGCCCAGACTGCACCGCGAGCCGGTGGTGCGACGACCATTACCAATCGCTCCTCTCAGGCCTATACCCAGCCGGCCCCCAACCTGGATGCCCGGTGGGATGAACGCCATGCCACCGGTGACCTGGCCTTTGAAGCCGCGTTTGTCACCGCCCCTGCCACCGTGAATCCGGGGCTGGGGCCCCTCTTCAACAGCAGCTCCTGCGTCGGGTGCCACATCAACAACGGCCGTGGCCTACCCGAGAAAGGACAGCGGGTCGTGCGAGTCAGTCAACTGACTCCATGCCCCGAAATTACGCTCCCCGCCGATTACGTTTATGCGTTAGAGGCGGCGGCACCGACGGGTAACGCCGCGCCGGTTTGGGGCATCGGCAATCAGGTGCAAGAGCAGGGCGTTTATGGCCATCCCCCCGAAGCTACCGTAGACGTGACCTGGCAGGAAGTCGCTGGCCGCTATGGCGACGGCACACCCTATTCACTGAGATCGCCCCAAACCCAACTCACCCGATGGGATGGCACACCACTGGCGACAGATGTCGCGGTCTCTACCCGCATTCCGCTCCCCGTTTTTGGGTTGGGATTGCTGGAGGCCGTGCCCGAATCTGACCTGGTGCAGTTGGCTGATCCCGATGACAGCGATCGCGACGGTATATCGGGACGACCGAATCGGGTTTGGGACGTGGTCAAGCAAACCGATGTTTTGGGTCGCTTTGGCTGGAAGGCCAACACTCCCAACCTGTTGCAGCAGTCGGCCTCGGCCTATGCCAACGATATGGGCGTGACCAATCCTCTGTTTCCTGATATTGATGGCAGCTACGACATCGACCAAGCGATTCTGGAAGCCGCGACCATTTATGTTCAAACCTTGGCAGTGCCCGCCCGCACGGGCTGGAATGATCCGGAGGTGCAGCGCGGCGAGCGGCTATTTGCCGATGCTAACTGTGCTGCCTGCCACGTGGCTGAACTCCACACCGGCATCCATGAAATTCCCGCTTTGCGCCATCAAACGATTCACCCTTATACAGATCTGCTGCTGCACGACATGGGGGCAGAATTGGCAGATGGCCGTCCTGACTTTCAAGCCAGCGGTAATGAATGGCGCACGACGCCACTCTGGGGCGTGGGTCTAGCGCAAACGGTGCTGCCCTATTCGGGGTATCTGCATGATGGGCGAGCCCGCACATTGGCTGAAGCAATTCTCTGGCACGGTGGCGAAGCCGCAGCGGCGCAGGAAGCCTTTCAGCAAATGTCGGCGGGCGATCGCGCGGCCCTAGTGGCGTTTTTGCGATCGCTATAGCGGAATGCGAAATGCAGAGATCGGAGTTCGGAATTAATCGGAGTAAAGTCTACCAGATGGTGATTTCATACCGATTCTCTGAAATAAGGTTACAGATCTGACTCCCCTGCCCCTCGGCTCCCCTGCGTTTTCAAGATTGCATCGGGAGTCCGATCACGGAGAACTGGTATCAGCCATCTGGGGCGACCGGAGCAAACTGTGGCTTGCTAGATAATCGCGGGCAATCAGACGGGGACAACGTGAAGACCAGGGGGTGAAGACAAAGCTTCATAACCACGATGCAGAATCCGAAACCACCCAGGTGGGTTCAAGGCTGATATTTGATGATCGTGGCTGTTCATGAAAGGGGGATGACTGCATCCGAGTCTACCTCTGCACGAACCGGTTTGGGCCGAGCCGGTTGTCGAATCGGAATTTGAATCACAAACTTCGTACCCTGACCTGGAGTCGAGAAACACTCTAACTTTCCCTGATGTCTCTCAGTAATGATTTGATAGCTGATAGACATCCCCATGCCAGTCCCCTTCCCCACTGCTTTAGTGGTGAAAAAAGGTTCAAAGATTCGGTCTTGAATCTCTGCAGGAATGCCGAGACCATTATCGGCAATGGTGATTTGCACCCATTCCTGCTCGATCACTGAAGTTTGTAACGTAATCTGACCCGGATTCGCGAGATATTGCTCTGCCGTATAGCTTTGGGTCTTGTCTGCGATCGCGTCAATGGCGTTGACCAGAATATTCATAAAGACTTGATTGAGTAGGCCGGCATAGCATTCAACCTGTGGAAGCGTCGCGTAATCTTTAACCATCTGAATGGCGGGTCGGTTAGGGCTAGCCTGAAGGCGATGTTGCAAAATCATCAGAGTGCTTTCCAAACCCTGATGAATATCGATTGATTTGACTTCAGCCTCATCCAACCTCGAAAAAATCCGCAGAGCCAAAACAATTTCGCGAATACGGTTGCTGCCAACATCCATCGAAGCCAAAATTTTGGGCAAATCCTCTTGGATGAACTGCAGATCAATATCATCAATGACGGCTTGAATCTCAGGCTTTGGATCAGGGTAGTGACGCTGATACAGACTCAGTAACTTAAGCAGATTTTGGCCATATCCCCGGAGGTGATTCAAATTACCGTGAATAAAGCTAACCGGATTATTAATTTCATGGGCAACCCCTGCAACCATGTTTCCTAAGCTAGACATCTTTTCATTTTGAATGAGTCTGAGCTGAGCCTGTCGAAGCTCTAACAAGGCCTGTTCTAACTCACCCGCCTGCTGCCGGTAACGTCCTTCAGACGCTTGCACTCGCTGATACTGCTGCTCTAGCAGATGATCGGCTCGCTTAACAAAGAGGTACAGCACACCATAAAGCGTAGTCAGAATCAGTAAACTCCCTAAGATAATCCGCTGCTGAGTTTGCTCGATGCGCTCCACCAGAGGAGTAACATCCGTATAGAGTTCAAAAACACCCACAATTTCTTCGTTCGTCTCTCCGCCTCGAATCGGCACATAGCTAGAGAGCAGATTGCTATCTTCTAAGGTCGTTTGCAGAGCGGCAAAGGTGTCCCGATGGTTGAGTTGGCTAACCACTCGACCAGACTTAGCCGCTAAAAAGCCCGACGATTGACTCTTGTCGTCTCCCGTTTGTGATTCATCCGTTGAGAAAACGGTTCGTCCCTGCAGATCAAAAATTTTGACTTTTGCGATCTGTGAGCCTTCGAGACTTTGCAGAGTCTCCTCATACAGCTGACGCGTTGTGGGGTGCGCGACTAACGCTTCGTCACTGAGCGACTGAGTGGAAGATAGAAAAGAACCATATCGAGGCCAGAGTGTATTAGAAAAAATCTGTGTCGTTGTAACGTTGTAATCTTCTGTTGAGACGACTAGGTCATGGACTGCCTGTCGGCGATAAAAGACCGCTAACAAGCCTGTCGTCAACATAAAGGTACTCAAGCTGACAATTGAAAAGTTTCGCAGTAGCTGAAAGCGTCGGTCAGCTGAGGGAGTATTCAGAGAAAATATTTTTTTAAGCATCAGAATAAATTTCTTATTGGGCTTTTGGGTAATACGAAATTTTTAAAATTCGAATTATGATAACTGACTGAATTAGAGTCAGGATTCGAATGTCAAATCAAAACACCCTCTGACATCAAGAGCTCACTGATATCTTTTTGGTGGCGGTAGCTGAAAGCAAAATAAAGCAAAGTTGGAAGTTGAGTGTGTATTTCCATTAATAGTGAGATGACTAACATAAACTCGGAAGTCAGGCTCACGCCAGCAGGATTTGTGAAGCTAGAATAAAGACTTAGTCATTAAGTTCCACTTGTGATCATGCCCTTTAAGTCTATTTTGACTATCGTTTTAAATTTATCTTAACCAACGATTTTTGACTCGTTGTTCCCTTAAGAGCATTATTGATCTCAATCAATCGGTTACGCTAAGTCAGCCAAATGGGGCTGAGATTCAGGTTTCAGAACGGATCACTGTTTGAATTCTGGAAGATTCATCTGATCATGTGTCACCGACGTCGCTGCTTCGCCGGTGCTGAGAATGAGCCATGATGAGTACCCCGTCTCCCTCAGCGAAGCAATTTTAGATCAATTAATAGCCTCAACATTCCACCCATTTTCTGAGTAAGTTGGCGTGAGTTTTAGACAGCAAGTCAAATTCCCCGGTCTTGCCAGATTGCTCAAAGATTGACTGACGCACAGTCTCTAAATCAAACAAAATCTCTCGTTCGTAGGGATCACGAATCAGGCTTTGCACCCAACTGACGGCAGCCAGCCGCACGCCCTCTGTAACGGTTTCAACCCGATGCAGCGTCGAAGAAGGATACACAATCATCGAGCCTGCTGGTAATTTGTAATCCTGTTCTCCCTCGCTGCTTTCGATAACCAGCTCTCCGCCCTGATAGTCATCGGGAGAATTGAGAAACAGCGTAAACGAAATGTCCGATCGCATCAGCTGGTTTTGGCTCCGCATGAGCGCATCGTCTGTGTGGGTGCCGTAGGCCATTCCGGCTTCGTAGCGGCTGATCAGCGGAGGATGGATACATTTGGGACGAACGGCCATTTGAAACAAGCGATGGCGTTGCAGGGCCATATTAATCAGCGATCGCAAATCTTCTAAAACCGGCGAGTCCTTTGAGAGTTGAGTGTTGTCTTTAACGAGGCGAGCATGCCAGCCTGCCGTCACCTTGCCATCAATGAAAGCGGCAGATTCTAGCTTCATCTGAGCCAACAATAATTCTTCGTCAGTTAAGACGTTGCCAATACACAAGATCATCAGAATCTAGTGACCTAAACTCAACTCCATCATCCCCCAACCTGGACGCTGATTAACGGCTGAGATGGCTGATTGCCCAGAAACAACGATTCCCCCCGACCTTCTACTAGTCGGGGGGAATGATGAGCGATCGCGATTGATACGTGACACGCTGCCTCGGCGATCGCCGCTTACTCTTCAGCGGTTAGAGAGTAGCTAAATCGCTGACCCTGGTTGTGGGCACCGACCCAGATGCGATAGGTGCCGGTCGGCAAGTTGCTTAACAAGACCTGAGCATCTAAATTAGATCGGCTGATATCTTGGCCACAATAAACGGAATTGTCGTCGGGGCCTTGGATCAAGAGCGTGGTGTCTTGGCCACTATTGACCGTGACCGTCAAGCTCTGAAAGTCACTTTGTAAGGTCAGAATGTGGTCAGGATTGGTATCGGCAAACCCGGCACAAAGGTTGCCACTGCCATCACTGCTGGCGATATTAGACAGTGAATAAGAGCCCACGGTAGTACCTTGAACAGTGGTACTCACAGGCGGATAGGCCGACAGCGTAATGCTATCAAAGTTGGCGGATTGGGCCAGCACCGGCGAAAGACTGGCAAAAACAGCCAAACTGCTCGCGGCGACTAGGGGGCGACGAAGTCTGGATATGAGCTGAGTCATCATCTTCATAACCCTCACACGGTTACGTCACAAAATAGGCGGGAATCTGCTGTTGATATCAGTATTCCCCATTGATCTTATGCTGCCCTAGCACGAGTCAAAGCGATTGTCCTGCTAGGCAGCCTTGTAAACTGTCCTCAAGAGAGCACCGTAAAAACTCGCACATTTGGGTGCGATCGCTCTAATCTCTGCAGCGATGTGATGATAGGGAAACTCCCCTTTTACAGCGTATGACTTTGATCGCCGGTCTAATTTTAATTTTTGTCGCTTGGCTGATGTCGACTTTGATCGACGGCATCCCGCACTTTTGGCACGTTTTTGCGATCGCCCCCCAGTGGGTGACTGGCGTTGTCATCATCAGCCTGCTTGCCTGGTTTGTCAGCGAACCTCGGGCTTAAAGGCTATCCATTAGGCAGAAGTCGATCAAAGCTATGCCAGTAATGGTTTCTGAACTACGCTTGCGCGAGCAAACCTCACCACCTGCGGCACCTCTCCTTCCCTTTGGCATAGCTTGCCCAGAGGGCTTAGGAGAGATTCTACAGATTGAAAAACTGCCACAGCCAATCTGTAAAATCTCTCCCTGATAACATGGGCCGATCCCCCGCTATCGCCCCCCAATCGGCCAAGCTGATGGCCTTATGCCGAACCTGGGTGCTCTCCGCCTTCCGCAAAGCCGGGCACCAGTCCATCACCCAAGCCCTACGCTTGTTTCGCCATGACAGCCCAACATTAATTTCCTTTCTTTAGAGAATCAGCCCTACCCAGAATTGGGGTTTGAGGGGCGAATTCATACCGTAATTCAGCAATGCCCAATCTACAGCGATGAGGGGTAAGAAATGGAGCACTCCTCTTTTAGGGAGCGTAACTGAGATGAACGAGCAGCGGTAATCTTTTGCCCCAGTAAAACGCTGGCAAAGATAATCGCAATCCCGCCGAGTTGCAGAGGCGTCAACGCTTGATGAAGCCAGAAAAATCCCAGCAGAGTGGCCATGACCGGACTCAGTAATCCCAAATAAGAAACAGCCGTCGCGGAAAGCTGTCCAATGCCGCGAAACCATAGCAGGTAAGCCAGTCCGGTGCCCACGGTGCCTAGATAGATTAGGCCTTGCAGGTTCGTCGGCGTCAATTCAGCAAAAGGGCCTTCCACCACCAAGGCCACAGGGAGCAATAGCGCGCCGCCCACCATGAGTTGCCAGGCGGTAAAGACCAACAGCGATACGGGTGGCCGCCAACGTTTGACCAGCACGGTGCCGAGTCCCATAGTGGCCGCTCCTGCTAGGGCCGCGAGAATGCCCCAAGGATCAAGCCGCGCTGAGGGGCCGAGGACAAGCAGGGCGATGCCCATAAACCCGGCGCTCGCCACTGGAATCGTTCCTCTGGCAGGCCTCTCTTGCAAAATAAACCAGGAAAAGAAAACCACTAGCAAGGGCTGAATTGCCCCCGCAGTTGCAGCCACGCCACCGGGGAGACGATAGGCGGCAACAAACAACAATGCCTGAAAGACACCGATATTGAGCGTGCCGAGAATCAAGATGCGTCCCCACCAAATGCCGTGGGGTAATTTTCTGAGCGCCAGAGTGAGCAAGAGACCAATGGGCAGCGATCGCAATGCTGCCACCAGCAGCGGATGCCCCGCAGGCAAAAACTCTGTCGTGACAATGTACGTCGTGCCCCAAGTTAAAGGAGCCAGCGCCGTCAGCGCAATGTCTCCCAGCTGAGAAGTTGACTGTTTCATGATTGGGTTCTGAATAATCGCTTCACGTCTTGACTGGAGGAAGTTCAGTAAATTCGAGGACATTCAAATCAGGGTCGCGAATAAAAATCGACGTTTTACCATCGCCAAACGTGACCGGTCCGCCAGTTATTTCGACATTGATAGACTCAAAAAAAGTCTTGGCATCCTCGATAGAACTCACCTCTATGGCGTAGTGGGTGTAGCCGGGATATTGCGCTTCGACATCCATCAAAATGTTTCGCTTGTTGTGGTCGTTGTTGCCATGGGCAATGAGGTTGATCTCAATGCCACTAGGATGTTTAACCACAAAGACCTGTTCTTGATGGTCTTCACGAATAACTTGGAATCCCAGGATTTTGTAGAACTCCATCGATTTATCGACATGCATTACCCGAATGCCAACGTGATCCAATTTTTTGATTTGCATCAGTGACTCCGTAAGATCAGCATCAAAGTTGGGCCTTAATTTGAGCTGTGGGCAACCGCAACTGCATCGATTTCAAAGAGCACCCCAGGGGCATAGAGTTCCGGCACTGGAATCAGAGTGCTCGCCGGCGGATTCTCCCCAAATACGGCTTTACGCTTTTCCACCAGATACGCGAGCTTCTCGGCATCATGCTCCACGATTAGTAGCGTAATCTTGACGACGTTATCAGCATCGGTACCGGCAGCCTCTAAGGTGGCCAGCAGAGCCTCAAAAGAACGGTCAACCTGACTTTCAAAATCATTGGGGCCGTCCTCAGCCACACCAACTTGCCCCGCCACGTGAACCAGTTGGGCGTTGGCCGCCGCGATCGTCGCCTGCGAATAGCCATACTGCAGCGAGTTTGAGAGTTCGGGCGGATTCAGTGCTCTTTTCAGCTCTTCCTGAGCCTCAACAGAGGCGAATAGAAGCCCTGACGTCAAGAGTCCAACAAAAAAGC
The DNA here is from genome assembly GCA_050042805.1 of Leptolyngbyaceae cyanobacterium. GTDB lineage: Bacteria > Cyanobacteriota > Cyanobacteriia > Phormidesmidales > Phormidesmidaceae > Halomicronema. Next base: position 5,120 of record JBHJJI010000069.1, on the reverse strand, counting down.
CAGTCATCTGAATTTTGGAGAATGTGGGTTTCATTTTGCAGACCTCAGAGAATTTGCATTGAGCTGCGGTGGCTGTCACGCATCAATAAAACGTTTAACCAGACGCATGTTTCAGGGAGAGAAAACTTCTTTCTGAAATTTAGCTTGATGTCAAGATACTTGATCTAAAGATGAATGTCAAGAATCTCGATGTCGAGATATGATGTCGCTATGGCACCAGACCGGATCGACGAAATTCTGACTCAGTGGCAACAAGAAGCCCCCAACCTAGAGGCCTCCTCCCTGGCGGTGATTGGGCGCATCTTGCGGCTCGCTCGCCTGATCGAGAAACACCGAGAAACCGTATTAGCCGACTTTGGCCTGAATCTTTGGTCTTTCGATATGTTGGCGACGCTGCGACGACAGGGAGCCCCTTGTCGGCTGAAGCCCACGGAACTCTATGGCCTGTTGATGTTGTCTTCAGGCGCGATGACCAACCGCATCGATCGCCTTGAAAAAGATGGCTTAGTCACTCGTCTGCGAGATCCGGATGACCGTCGCAGCGTGATCGTGCAGCTCACCGCAGTTGGTATTGAAAGGGTTGATGCGGCGATGCCTGTTTTGTTCGAGCGAGAGAGTCGGCTTTTAGCCGACTTAAGTCAATCTGAGACCAAAAGTTTGATTGTTCTGCTGCGCAAGTTTTTAGCCACCATGAGCAGCGAGCATGCCACTTGAAACGGTCACGCCAAACTTATCCAAGGCTGGCAGAACAGTCTTAATGTGGGGCGCAGTATCTGGGTGATCAACACCCGATGCAGCGGGAAATCCTCTTGATCTTCGTCCATCTGCGGCTTCAGTTTTAGAGCACAAACATGCCTGCTAGGTCTCCAAATCCTGACCGACCATGATTCGATGTCCGTCGATAGTCCTAATGCCAAACTCTCGCATTCCCCAAGGTTCGCTTTTCAGGGGTTTGATGAGGTCTGCTCCCCTTGAGGCCACAAAATCAAAATAGGTATCTACATCGTCAACAATAAAGTATCCGAAGTAAGCGTGGTCTCCTAGCTCACCAGGCTGAATAGCATCAGGACAATGCCCGGCCATAATCCGGCAGGTGTCTTTGACAAACATTCGCCATCCCGGATCACCTATTTCATGAATAGAAAATCCTAAAACATCACGGTAATAGACCGCTGATTTTTCGAGATCTAGGACTGCTAGAACATACATTGTCCTTTGAATTGCCATGCTTTTAATTGGGTGACTACTCGCTAAGGCATAAGGATCATATAGTGATTCTCATTCTTAATAAGAATCACTATATGATCCGATTGAACATCGGCTCTTGCCCCCTGTGTCACGGGCTTGCCGAAGCGTTATTTTGACACTCTAGAGATGGTTCAAGCCGTCATGAGCCGAACCGCAACCCAAACTGGCTTGACCGTGGTCGCTTCTATCTTGGACAAGGTCTATCACACTGGTCGGACTGCAACCGACGAGTTTAAGCAGGCGATGCCAATTTGCTTTGACGATTTCCTCCCCTAATGTAACTACACGGCAAAGCCACAAATCATCTAATTCTGGAAGTTATTAAATCCTCATTCCTAAAAATCCACAGGCCACAGAAATAGATGAAGACATCACGCCTAAACTCGACTCTCCACTAAAAATGACGCATTGCGAAAGGGGGGTAGTTTGCTCAACCAGGGCACCCAGCGAAAGCCGCCGATGCGATCGCGGTAACGACACATCTCCTGAATCAGCGATCGCGCTTCCACCACGGTTAATCCCATTGCGGTTAGGTCTCGTTCATGGTTGATAAACCACTTCAGTGGGGCATCCAAACTGGCTAATTGTTGAGCGGTACGTCCTCTGGTGAGACCACCCACGGCGTCGAACACCAAGGTGGCCCCGGCAAAGCGCTGCTGCAGTTGAGCGATGAAGGCTTGCACTTCGTCAGGCTCCAGATACATCAGCAGCCCTTCAGCCAAAATCAACAGATGTTCAGGGGGGCAATCAGGCACCTCGTCCAGCCAGCTCCAGTCCACGACTGAACGCGGAATTAGTCGATAGCGATCGCTCTCGGTCTCGAACTGCTGACGCAGGTGAATCACTGCCGGTAAATCGAGTTCTAGCCAACAGTGGCTCTGCTGTCCCACCCGATAGTAGCGAGTCGATAATCCAGCACCGAGTTCTACGACCACGGCTTGATTGTGAACTGCCAGATGTCGTTGAACGATTTCATCAAAAACGTGAGCCCGTAAGGCCCACCCCAATTGGCCCAGAGGCTGATAAAGACCATCCAGAGCAGGATCCCAAGTCAGCGCTGGCCACCACTCAGCGATCATCGGGTCATGCAAAATACCGTGAGGACGCTGATGTTCATCCACTCGCGCCCGCGTCGTTAACAATAAAGTGCGAGGCACCCCAGAAAATACCGTTGTGGTCAGTGTTGAATCGCTCATGAACTCACCTCCCTAGTGAAATCAGTTCGGGTAAAAGGGTCGATTTACATCAACGCGATCGCCATCACTGCGGTCATAAAACCGAGCATGGCAAATCGCCCACTCCAAATTTCGGCCTGATGGGGCAGGCTTAACGGCAGCTCAGCCTCAGTCATTTCGCTGGTCTCGCCCTCCGTTGCATTAGCGGTAGAGTCAGCCAAGGTATCCATTAGGGACTCCAAAAATAATGTATCCATTAGGGACTCCAAAAATAATGTGAGAGATCAAGGTGGTCACGGGGAGGAGATGGGTAGCAGGGTTCAGGGTGTTGGGGTTGACAGTTCCAGGAGGGGTCTGAAACCTTGAACCGGAAACCAACCGAGTCCGGTGACGATACGTCGCAGAGAAGACGCCATCCTGGCCAGCCCTTACCCTCTGTACCGAAAATCCTGAATCCTAGCCCCCAAACCTGATTAAACCGAGGTGACCAGTAACAAGGTCGCGACGAGCAAAGCTGCCGCCGCCGTGGGGACAAACAACAGCACTTTGCGATAGACTTCGGCACTGCTATCGTCAACGCCGTTGCCAAACCGCCGCAATTGCCCCGACCGATAGAGCTGATCGCGGTGATACCGGTCATAGCGAGCCATCCGCGCAAAGGGCAGTGCGCCGGTGTCGTACTGGGGCAAAATGCGCCGCCGCTGGTAAGGCACCCGATAGTCACCAAACGCAGTCAGATATTCTTCGGCATTCAGCAACTCATCGACCAAGCCTTGGAGTCCCTTGGTGGCTAAGACAATCGACCAGGCCAGTTTTTCCTGCTCGTTGTAGGGCGATCGCCCCAGCAAACGTTGAATACACAGTTCTACGAACCGATAATTATTATTGGTATCGTAATTGAGCCGCCGAAACGAATTAGACAAGACCAGGCTGCGGATAAAATCACGGACGGTCATTTGCCCATTGCGCAATTGTGACTCTAGGGCCACTTGGCGATGAGCGATAAGCATCTGCTGCTCGTTGAAGATCTGTCGATACGCCGACCGAATGATGTCATCCATTTCTGTGGCTGCGGGTAAATCATCTTGGGTCGGTAATCGCCGCTGCTCGTCACCCGGCACCTCAAACCCTGAAACCCGCTGGTTTTGACTGGAAGGAGAATACTGTAATAAAGGAATCGTCATGGTTTCGTTTTTAATTGATGTTTGATCGCAAGAAAGTGAGGGGGCAGGAGAGTAAAAGAGCCCGGTTGTTAAGCAAGGTATGGCCTGCTTTTGCTCACGACCGATGGCTCTATGCCCCCATCGCTTAAGACCGATTAGGCAATGCCAGCGCGCCCAATCTCGAAGAGGATGAAGCTGGCAAAGACCACACCGCCCACACCCCCGACCAAAAAGCCTGAGGTAAAGAGACTCCAGTCTTGATAGGTTTTGAGGTTGTCAGGCTGGTTGCCTCTCGGTTCAGTGCGACCTTGAAATACAGCGCCGCCGTAGATAAACAGGCACACGCTCAAAATCACCACGAGTCCAGATGCACCGCCAATTCCGGCCAGGAGAGCTTGATCAGAATTGCGGAGTGGGCCAAGTTTGAGGAATGGCCCTAATAACAAGTAGCCGTGGGCCATGCCAATTTCTAAACCCCGAGCAATGGGAGCCAAGCCAGCCCGGTAAATGGGCAGGTTTTTGATCCAGGTTTGGCTCAGTGGGCTGGCGCTGATGGGGGTGTTTAACGTGCCAAGTTGCGGATTATTTTGGGGAGGCTGCACAATCCCCTCAAACAATGGCTCGCTGTTGAACTGGCTCTCACCGTACATCGCTCCGGGATTAAACTTCATCTTATTGAAGCTGAAGCCCGCCGCGATCGCCCGCGCTCTCAGCCCATGCCAGAAGTGACCCGCCAGTAGCAAGCTGGCAAAAATCACCTGGAACAGCATCAGCCAGGTGCGAGGGGTAATCACCCCATCCACCGTGGTCGTGGCAACGGGGCCGTAAAACACTTCGGGATACACCGTGCCGTTGGCCCAGACAAAGTAGGCGGCAAAGAAGCCCATGTAGGCGATCGCCGCTTGACTGTAGGCCAGATACGCTTCACCGGACCAGACAAACAGGCCTTTGGCCCAGTTAGTGGGCTCGGTTTGAATGTGCCAGATGCCGCCCAAAATGCAGATAGTGCCAATCCACACGTGACCGCCGACCACATCTTCTAAATTATTGACCGCTGCCATACCCTGCAACGTCCAGCCGTCAGGTGTGATGCCGACGACATAGCCAAAGATGCGCAGCGGATTGAATGTCGGTTGGGTCACTAGGCGAACATCCGCGATCGCCGGATCATACAGCCCGCCCGCAAACGCCGCCTTGATCACCAACAACAAGGCTCCCACCCCCAGCAGCACCAGATGGATGCCGAGAATGGTGGTCATTTTGCGGCGATCGCCCCAGTCGTAACCAAAGCCTTTAGGGGCAAGTTTTTCTGGCCCTAAGACCGCATGGTAGACCCCCCCGGCCCCTAAAATCGCCGAGCTCACCAGATGCACCACCCCGATCGCAAAGTAGGGATACGTATCGACAATGACGCCCCCGGCCCCGACCCCGATGCCCAAACTGGCCAGATGGGGCAGCAAAATCAGCCCCAGAAAAGACATAGGCAGGCCGGGGTTGAATAGCGATAACTCGAACCGCGTCAACGCACCCGCCC
>JBHJJI010000068.1:0-8204 GCA_050042805.1 Leptolyngbyaceae cyanobacterium | reverse complement strand
GGTTGCACGGCGGATTAACTTGGTGGCGAAACTGGCTGACGGCTTTTTTAGCCGGTGCTGTGGCGTGATGTTGCTCTATAGCTGTCAGATGTTTCTCGGTTGGGGGCAGTGGGTGACGTCCAGCGACACGCCGCTCCTCCGCAATCTGCTAGAAGGGTTGCTGGTGGGGATTGGGGTGGGACTCGCGGAGGAGCTGATCTTTCGAGGTTGGCTGCTGTTTGAGTTCGACCAGGACTATGCCGCGCCAGTCGCCCTCTGGGTCAATGCGGGCATCTTTGCGATCGCCCATTACCTGCGTCCCCTTTCAGAAATTATTAAAACCTGGCCGCAATTTATCGGACTTTGTTTGTTGGGTGCAGCGTTGGTCTGGGCGCGGCGCGTCCCGACGAGGCTGCCACACCAGTCCAACTGGACCACGACACTGGGCTTGGCGACAGGACTGCACGGTGGCCTCGTGTTTGCCTACTATCAATTCGACGTGAATGATTGGATCATCGCGACGGATGCAGTTCCAGCCTGGGTGACTGGCGTGGGGGGAAATCCGCTAGCGGGGCTGTTGGGTTTGATGTTTTTGAGTGCGATCGCCTACGCCACCTACATTGCCAGCCATCCACCGCATCCTCCGGGCAAGCAACCCCAAAAAGGGTAGCGGCACCCAGAACAGGGGAAAATGAGGGCAGACAAACTGGACATTGAGGTTGCCGTCAGGAAGTTAGGCGATTTCAGAAAAAGAATAGATCGGTAATGTAAGGGCGGGTTTAGCTAGAGCCCTTGATGGCATCGCTACCAGGCAGCAACAAAACCCGCCCCTCCGGATATCGTTTTTACTGGAAATTTCCTGACGACTAGTCCACCAAAATTTCGGATTCGCTGTCTTCGATCTCGTCTGAGAGAGTACCTAGCTCCGCGTTCAGCTCATCGAGCTCATCCAATATCTGCTCGCCGCTCGCCGAGGGAGCTGACTCAACTAGCTGCAGCAGCGTGCCCATACAGGCATCCATCGCAGCGGCAAACTCGTAGCGGGTGACCAAGTCATCGCCGCGAAAGGTGCCATCGGGATACCCTGCCAAGCAGCCATAACTATCCGCCAGATTGTTGACAGCGCTGTAGGCCCAGTGGGTGGGAGCCACATCGGCAAAGTCACCCGCAGGCAAAACTTGAGCCTGTTGGGGAGCGGCCAATTCAAGGCCAGAGCTGACTGGAGCTGCAAGCGTCGGCAGGGGCATGTCTGCCATTGAGGCGATTGACTCAGAAACGGAATCGGCGATCGCGCCCGGTGCCCACAAGGCCATCCCTAAAGCGGTTAAGCCGATAGAGCCAAAGGAGAAGAGGAAGGTTTGCATCAGAGATCCGGATGGGGAGCGAAGGATTTACAGCTGCTAACAGCCGGAAAAACTAGCGTTATGAAAACGTGAAGGAACCCAACGGTCGTTGGAGGCCTTTAAATGAATGGTAATATGCGATTCGCGAAATGGGGGAGTGTCGGCATTGTGGAAAGGGGGAAAGCGCCATGGCCAATTCATATATAGTCTCGGTACCGGCGACCACGGCCAATATTGGGCCAGGGTTTGACTGTTTAGGCGCCGCACTGACCCGCTACAACCGGTTTACCTTTACGCCGCTAGCTGGGTCTGAAACCCTGCAAATCACCGTAACTGGTGCCGAACGCGATCGCGTCGCCACTGATGCTTCAAATCTGGCCTATGCCGCTTTCAGTCAATTTTTCACCCACATTGACCAGCCAGTGCCACCCGTGCAGTTGCAGATTGAGCTGGGCCTGCCGCTGGCTCGGGGGGTAGGCAGCTCGTCCACAGCCATTGTCGGCGGTATTTTAGGGGCTAATGCCTTGGCTGGCCAGGTCTTAAACACCGCTGAATTAGCGCAACTGGCCACGGTGATCGAGGGCCACCCTGACAACGTGGTACCGGCCCTGTTGGGGGGCTGTCGTCTCGCCACCGCCAATGATGCCGGTGACGGCACTATTTGCGAAGTGCCCTGGCAGGCGGCGATCATTCCCATCGTGGCGATCCCCGCCTTTGAAGTTTCCACAGCGAAGGCGCGGCAGGTTTTGCCCCAGCACTATTCCCGCAGGGATGCCGTTTACACCCTGGGACACCTGGGATTGCTCATGCAGGCGTTGGCCACTGGCAATGGCGATTGGCTCGCTACCGCCTTGGGCGATCGCATCCACGAGCCCTATCGCAAAACCCTGATCCCAGGCTATGAGGCTGTCAGCCAAGCCGCCTGTCAGGCCGGGGCCTATGGCGTCACCATTAGCGGCGCTGGCCCGACCTTGCTAGCATTGGGCAATCCGACTCAGGCGGCGGCGATCGCCCAGGCGATGGCGATCGCTTGGCAGCAGCAGGGCATTGACGTCGTGGACGCCCGCCCGCTAGCGATCGATACGATGGGAGCCACCGTGACTGCCGTCAATGCGTAGCGCTCAAAAATATTGGGTTTGCACCAGGTATAAAAGACATGAGCCGTAGGCTCCGGCAGTGCATTGAGGGAAACAACTCATGGCATCACAATGGGAGCGGTTATTAAAGAATGCCGGGACTTGGGTAGGGTCGTTTACTCAGCTTGATTCCACCGGCGAAATCCTGAAAGATGCGCTCTCGGTGGTGACGCTCAAACCGCTCGATGGCGGCAATCTCATGCGTCAAGAAATTACCCGACAACCGGCCAACGAGCCGCCTCAGGAAACGGTTTTAGAATATCGTTCCCTCGCTAAGAGCGTTTTATTTTTCGAGAATGGAGCCTTTTCTCAAGGGTCAATTCAGTGGGGGCCGTTTTCAGACTTTGGGGCAGAACTGGGGTTAATTGCCACCGACCATCGCCTGCGTTTGGTACAGCTGTTTGACAAAAATCGCCAACTGAGTGAACTCACGCTCATTCGAGAACATCGAGACGGCACACCGCCCTCAGTTCGACCTGACCTCACGCTAGCGGCTTTGACCGGCACCTGGACCGGGGAAGCGGTCACCCTCTATCCCGATCTGCGTCCCAGCGACACCTACCCAACTCGTTTGGAAATTACTGAACAGGGCAATACCGTCCAGCAAACTCTGCAGTTTGGCGAAGGGATTCCCCCCATTCAGACCCAAGGCACCGTGACGGGCAATCGTATTTTGTTTGACACTGGGTCTCAATCTGTCCAGGTTTTGTTGCTGCCCGATGGGGCTTCTTCGACTTGTCCCACCCACATCGAACCGCGCCAGCCTCTGTTTCTAGAGATGGGATGGATGATTGCCCCCAACGAACGTCAGCGCTTGATCCGCCAGTACACCGCTCAAGGCGGCTGGGCCAGTTTGACGCTGGTAACGGAGTCGCGAGCGACTTAAAAGGGCTCCAACCTACAAAATGTTCTGCGATAGAACCCTGGTTTCTGCCGCAGATAGTATCGGTTGTCACGCCGACTTTTCTAAGACACCGGGGTTCTGGACAGGTTAATTTTTGGACAACTCTAATGGATTCAAATGGCCTCAGTGGGTTGCTACAGCGATCGCCCGCCTTCTGCATCTAAAACAGCGGTCGGGTCAAACACCAGCACCAGGGTATCCTGAGTCAGCGTTTCGACCTGGCAAGTGCGTTTTCTGGGCGGCGGCGGTAGAGGGGCATGGAAGTTGGGATTTGGCTGGGGGCCACCCGGTTTGAGTAAGAGCGATCGCCCCACCACAATCCACTCCCACGTCCCGACCCAGTGGTGAATTCGCGGATCGTTACCGCAGCGAGCACTGTAGATATTCCCGAAGGTACCATCGGCGGCAAACTCATACTGTTGTCCCCAGCTCATGGACAATCGAGATTTCCGTTGCAAAATGAGGCGATCGCTCGGCTCTTGACGGCCGTCATCCACCGGATACCAGCGGCCATATAACCAGTCTGGGTTAGGCATTTTAGTCATTTCATCAGGCGCTGCGGGGACAGCTGCGACATCAAAACAGAATGGCCGGTCGTGACCGCCTCGGCAAAATGCACCGCTGAGGCCGGAACTAAAGCAAAGGGGCTGGTGAATCCCGAGAACACATACGCTCCAGTCACCCCCGGCACCGCCCCGGCTAGGGGCAAGCCGTCCTGGCTAAAGGCGACTCGACAAGCTCGCCATTGCCCCGGCACCGCCGCCAAGGCCGGAATCAGCGGCGCAATACCCGCACGAATTTTTTGCTCGCTGGCTTCAGCATCTAACACGGGCTCTAGAGCCGTATTAATACGACTGATTTGACCGATGCGCACCGTGCCATCGAGAAACTGAATGAACCCCGCATCCAAAGAGGGCAATCTGATTTCATGACCGGCTTCATCCCAAATATCGTCAGAATCGTCGTCGGTCACTTCCGACTCGATCGCGGAGCGAGTCAGATCAGCAGGCATGATCAGCGCTCGAAATTGCGTTGTGAGGGGCGGCGTTTCGACAATCTCGGCATGGGTGAAATAGACGGGCATCTTAACGCCAGCCGTCTTGAGCAGTTCCCGGGTGAGTCCGCCCGCCGCGATCGCCACGTTGCCCGCCGCATAGGCTTGAGTTGGCGTGGTCACGCCAGTGATGCGATCGCCGATGCGCACCAATCCCGTCACGGTGGTAATCACGATCTGACCACCCAGATTTTGCAAGCCGTGATTGTAGGCTTTGACGAGCAGCAGGGGATTCACATGGCCATGACGCACGGTCAGCGCCCCGGAGATCGCAGCAGGATTCAGCTGCGGTTCTAGCTCAACGGCCGCTTGAGCCGAAATCGGCACCGGAGGAATTTCAACAGCGGCATAGCGCTCGGCCAGTCGCTTGGGGTCTTGATCAGGGTTAACGGTGAGCACCAGATCGAGTTCTCGAAACTCCGGAGAGACGCCGGTTTCCTCAGAAATCGCCTGGTAGCGGTCTCGCCCTTCGCGACAGAGTTGGCGCAGCAAGTCACTACTGCCCGACCAAAACGGCACGCCGCCGTAGCTGTAGCGGGTGGCACTAGCGGGCGAAATCGACCTTTCTAGCAATAGGACAGCGTGGCCTTGGCGGGCCAATTCGTAGCTCAGCGCGGCTCCGGTCAAGCCATTGCCGACCACAATCCAATCGAAGGTCTGCATGGGTTAGGGATGAATTTGGGAAAGAATGATGCGGAGGCGATCGTAGTCATCTTTCAGCAGCACATTCAAAATGCGCCCCGCCTGCACCAGCCAATCGCGATCTAACTTTCGCAACTGATAAACATGGCGAATCACGGCAGCAATCAAGCCATCGACCGGCGCGCTCCGCATATCCATCAGCGTCCTTAAGAAGTCGAGCTGTTCGGTAAAGGCCACCACCTCGGCCGAGTCGCAGTTGTAGACCGCTTGGTGCACCTGTGGGGGACGCGGCGGTAGGTGCTGATAAACGCCCTCGTTTCCCGCCGGTTTGAAACCCACGATCGCCACGCGAAATTCGGTTTTCAACATGGCAAAGATTTGCGGCTGCTGCTCCCGCAGTTCCGCCAGCGACAGCCCCAAGGCGGTGGCCCGATGTACCGAATCGAGGGGACTCGTGGTGGCATGGTAAACCACGCCAAAAATCTGGTTGCCCGAATCTTCATCATCAGCCTTGACCCAACTACCAAACGGCGGCATCTGGGCAAAGCTTAAGGAGTCGGGCTCTAGACATTGCGCCAAAAATTCCGTCGTGGAGGTTTCAATCACCTCGGCAATGTGATTGGGCGGGTGAGACTGGGTCGCTAGCTGAGGCTGGGGCAATCGCATATCGAAATCCTGGCGAAGGCACTAAACAACAGGGCCTACTTCTTGCCGCGACGCTTGTCGAGGGGCTCTAGCTCAGCGGCGTTGAAGGTGACGAGCTTGTCCCAGTTGCCGCCTTCAAACAGTACGGCGACTTTGCCATCGGCAATACGCTGCACCTGACCCTGAAATCCGTAGTAGGTGTCATCAAGGTTGACAACACGAACGGCAGCACCGGGAAGAAGCATAACGAATGATTTCCTGAAAAGCAGCTACCCCATTCTTCTAACACAAAATCGGGGTTTGCTTGCGTTTCCAGCCGGTGAAAGGCAGGATATGCCCGGTTTATACACGACAGCACTTTCAAGGCGATGGCGATCGCCCAAGTACTCCACGGCAGCAGTCATGCCCGTTCTCAGTGGTTGGACTCCCGATGCCATCTTGGTAACGCGGGGGAGCTGAGGGGCAGGGGACGATCTATAGCAGAATTCGGCATATAGAGTTCGAAATCCCCTTCGGGCAGGGCCAGCCCTACGGAGTTGCAAGGCTCATCAGAACATGATTTCAGCCATCTGGGATGACCTGATCAAACTGCAGATTGCTCTGAAAATAGACTCGCGTAGGGTGGGTCAATTCCCTCACAGTTCGCTCAAAATTCCCCACCAGTCAGCTGTCTGGCCCACCACCCCAAACCCGTAACGGACAATCGCATTTTCATCGTTTGGAGTGGCGCGCCTGCGTCATGAGCCGTTGCTATATAGCCTGATTTCAGAGAATCGGGATAAGACGACCCTGCCAGTTTCTCTACCCCCTGGCCCCCACGGCTCCCTAGCCATCGGCAATGGTCGGTGAAATCAGGCCATAGTCTCCTAATAGGCGCGACGGCGATCGCCAAACTTTTGCTGATAGGCGACGTAAATAGCTTCCAAAAACTGTTCGGCGGGCAGTTCTTCTTGGGGCAGCTGGTCGAGTTCCACAATTTCCTGTAGCTGCTGAGCCATCTGGACACTGAGGTTTTGGCGGGCCGCCTTAGTGAGAATCTGACGGCGCTGTAGATATTGGCGCAGCGTGGCAAAGTCATCGGGCAACAGATTGCCGACGTTGGCCTGCTCCATCAGCTCCGTTGCCAAGGTTTGAGAGCTGGTTGAGATCCGCACGGTGGCTTCACCAACGCCCGTTTCTGACTGCACCACCAGCGTGCCCGCCAGCCAATCACCAATGCGTTTTTCCTGCTGGCTAAACAGAATGCAGAAAAAGCCAATAAACAAGATGTCATCCACCGGGCGTAGCAGCGATCGCAACGTGGCCTGAAAGACGCCCTCGGGCTTGCCGTTGTCATTGATCACGCGAATTTTAGTCAGGCGTTTGCCGGGGGTTTGCCCCTGCCACAGCGTCTCAAACGCGACGAAATAGCCCCAGTAGATGGCCATCGTGACGAGCAAGGCGATCGCCACCAGCCACAGATCAAGGGCGTCCGTGCCGCCACCGATGAGCGCCCAGAGAGCGACCAGCTGTTCGCTCAAAAAAGAAGCGATGATCGACACCAACGAGATCAATAAAGACACCAGCAAGTAGTCAATCAGGAGCGCCAGTGCCCGATTGCCAATGCCCGCCAGGGTAAACTCGAGCTCCACACTCTCGGGCGTGCGGATGGTGATGGTTTTAAATAGATTCATGGGCGGTTTTGGTCGCGGGGGCGATCGCTAAATTGCAGATCTAAGCCCTCACGGCGATTGCGTAGGTCATAATACAGCACCGCTTTGAGGGATTGAAAAAACGGTGCTGCCAAGACCACCGCAAAGAAAAATAGAACCAAAAAGGCTAACGTGGCCAACAACAGCGCTATCCCCAAAGCCGGATTCACCGTAGCATCGGTCGAAATGCCTGCCCAGAAGGGAATCGTGAATAAAAACGGCACAAAGGATAAGAAATACAGCGGGGCCATCACCAGATAAGACACCAGTAGCACCAACAGCACCCGGGTCGCCGACCCTTTGGTCAGCTCCCAACTGCGCGATATCGATTCCGTGGCCTCCCTCTCAGTTTCCATCGCGAGAATCATGTCATACAGCCAAAACCGCGCTTGAATCCAGGTCTGCGCTGCGAATATCACTAACTGCATCACCACAATTAAGACGCCGGACAGAATGGCGGCCGCCGCGCCTGCTGCCCCGATCGCCGCCAGCGGCACCAGCAAAATGCCCGCCACAAGCGAGATCGCATAGTTGAGCGCGAGTTGAATCAGGCCCACCAGCATCGCCACCCCGAGAAAGCTCCACATGCGGGGCTGCACATTGCGGAGAGACAAGGCCACTGTTTCAGGCTGACGAATGATTTCGTGGAAGCCCATGCGCCCAATCTGCGCGGAAATCATCAGCCCCTTAGCCCAGCCATAGACTGGCACTAGATACCACAGGGCGGCCTTCAGGCTGAGCCCTAAATAGGTTTTAAAATGTGCCCGCACTAAGCTAATACCGGCACTAACTACATCGCCAACGTTGAGC
>JBHJJI010000067.1:0-9678 GCA_050042805.1 Leptolyngbyaceae cyanobacterium | reverse complement strand
ATCCCCCAAAGAGCTGGAATACGCCACGCTGCACGTGGATACTGCTAACGGCGGGATCACCTATACCTCGGCCCACTGGGAAACGCTGCACGAAGAGTTTTACACCAACAGCGGCGGCGACGCAGCGTTAGAACGCACGGGCACCTATATTGCCAATGTGCTGCAGGGCTACAAGATCGATCAGGCCACAGCGGAAGAATACAACATTACTTCACTTGATCAACTGCAAGACCCCGAAATTGCCGCCTTGTTTGATACCGATGGCGATGGTAAAGCTAATCTGACGGGCTGTAACCCTGGTTGGGGCTGTGAATTGGTCATTGAGCACCAGCTGGATGAATATGGCCTGCGCGACACCGTGCAGCATGACCAAGGCCAGTATTTTGCCCTGATTGCCGACACGATTACCCGCTATGGGCAGGGCGAACCGGTTCTGTACTATACCTGGACTCCCCTGTGGGTGAGTGGTGTGCTCAAAGACGGTGAGGATGTCACCTGGTTAGAAGTGCCTTATACCAGCCTGCCAGAGGCCCAGGCTGAGGTCACTGAAGAAGAAACGAGTGCTGAAGGCAAAAATTTGGGCTTTGCCGTCGACCAACAAGTGATTTTGGCCAACCAAGCGTTCGTGGATGAAAATCCGGCCGCTACCAAGTTCTTTGAGTTGGTAGAGGTGCCCATTGGCGATGTCAGTGCGCAAAATCAGCTCATGCAGGATGGCGAAGATACGCCAGAGCAAATTCGGGCACATGCCGAAGCTTGGGTCGCCAACAATCAGGATTTATTCGACGGCTGGATTGAGGAGGCGCTCGCGACTCAGTAAACCAGATTAGGGAGTGGCTTGAAAATAATATCGCCACAGGCCGAGTTGTCTCCGCAAGGAGACAACCGGATTCGTCGGGTACGTTATTGAGTCACAGAGCCCTTAGCTTCTGTGCAGCATTTGAATGTGGATCGGCACTGGCACCGCCACATCGGAAATCACGCCAAGCTCCTCGATGTCTGTCGGGAAGACCGTGATCATAAAAACGTGATTGAGAAATCGGGGATCTGATCGCCCGAATTTTCATTAAAAACCTGAATAGCCGGAGGGGCGATCGCCCCTCCGGCTTTTCAGGTTTTTACGGGTCGCGTTGGCGCTATGAAGCGAGGGCAACCTCAACCGTTTCTTGCAGTTGGCCACTGTTATACAGCTCGATCAAAATGTCAGAGCCGCCCAAAAATTCACCATTGAGGTAAACCTGGGGAATGGTGGGCCAGTTGGAATATTCTTTGATGCCCTGGCGAATTTCGGGGTCGGAGAGCACGTCGAAGGTTTCAAAGGGGACGCCCAATACGTTGAGAATTTGGACAACGTTGTTGGAGAAGCCACATTGGGGCATCAGCTTGTTGCCCTTCATGAAAATCATGATTTTGTTGCCGTTGATCAGACTTTCGATGCGCTCTTTGGTTTCGGGGTTCATGGTGTAGTACCTCGGGGGTGGGGTGGATGGAAAGACGATTAAACGCGATCGCAGTTCAAAAATAGGGGCGATCGCCACTAAGCACTTTGGCTGACGCTAGACCAGGTTTCGGGGGTGTAGGTTTTGAGGGCCAAGGCGTGAATGGCCTCGCTAGACATGGCAGTCTGCACAGCTTTGTAAACGAGCTGATGCTGCTGCACGAGCGATCGTCCGGCAAATTCGGTGGAAACCACGGTGACTTCAAAGTGGTCGCCCCCGCCGGTGAGGTCGTTAACGCGGACTTCGGCATCAGACATTTCGGTCTGAATCATTGAGACTATTTGATCGGCTGTGACCATCGGTTTGCCCTTGGGATTGTTGACTAAAGGCTAATCAATTTCAGTCTTTTAGTGTAGCTAAATTCTGGGGTGTAACTTGTCAAATCGGTGACTGTCGACACTTTCAATGCGCGAGTGCGATCGGTGTTTCCTGGCGGCTACGGGCACTTTGGCAAGACAGATCTAGAACCTCCTTATCAAGGAGAGGAACCGGAAATCTCACTAAACCTCTCCTTGGTAAGGAGAGCTGCCGCAGGCGGTGAGGTCACCCACTCAAGCGCAGATTCAAGAACCTCACCTAGCCCCTCCTTATCTTTGGCGAAGCCTGCCCAGAGGGCTTAGGAGAGGAACCGGCACTTAGCTAAACGTCTCCTTCACAAGAAGAGGTGTCGCAGGTGGTGAGCTGATCTCGGCAAACGTCGTATAGAGACGTGGTTAGGGCTCGTAAGGAGCTTCGACAAAGCCCATTTCAAACAGTTGGTCGTAGGCTTGGTTGCCGAGGTCGCGGGTGGGCTGCTGGCTGCGCAAGACTTCCATAAAGAGGGGCACAGCTTCTTCCGGAGCGTCTTGGCTGCGATGCACCAGGGCCAGCTGATAGGTGACTTCATCCCGCTTTTGGGCGGTTTCTAGCGCCAGGTCACGGTTGCTGCGGTTTTGGCGCGTGTCGATCCCAAAAAACATTTCGGCCAGTTCTTTGTAGTAGGTCGACAGCTCGTTGTAGAGTTCGCGCGCTTCGGTGAGTTTAGCGATCGCCATGGTGAAATCGCCGTTTGTGATGGCCTGGCTGGCGTCAGTGGTGAGCTGTTCGGCATAGGAAACGCTAAAGTCGCTGCCAGAGACCTGATCGACGCGGCGCACGTCTGAAGGGGGGGCGTCTTCGCCTTCTTGGGCGAGGCTGGGGGTGGCGACGACACCGGCAATGGTCACGGCGAGCAACCCACCGCCAACCCAATAAAATATTTTTTGCACGCGGGGAAATAGACAAACAGCCATGGGAAACCTGGGTCGAACGTTAAGGGCAAAGGGGGGAAAATGAACTGACGTATATTACCACTTCGCTTGTGACTAAATGCGAATGGCGGGCCGCCGTCACCGGATGGGTTCGGTATGGTTGAGGCAGGCTGGGCGATCGCGGTCACGACGCGGCAAAATTTCAGTGACCTGTTAGACGGTTGGCCCAGCGTAGAAGTTCCGAGGGATGGGGCATGAATCAGGGCAGCAGAGGGGCATCCGGGCGGTTGACGCTGCAGCGGGGCGGTGAAGAGATTCTGCTGGTTCCAGCGGGGGATCGCTTAACGACGCGGCTGAATTCGCCCGAGGCGGTGGATGCGTTGCAGGCGGTGGTGTCGCCGGTAGCGGTGCGCCCCGTGGCGCGGGGGCAACTAGTGGAATGGCAGGTTGAACCGCAGCGGTTAGAAGCTTGTTTGGCCACGGTGCGATCGCAGCCGACGGTGGCGGTTGCCAGTCGGGTTTATCAGCCGGTGTCAAGTCCGCGCACGTGGATTTATCTCACCGATCAGCTCACGGTGCAGTTTGACCCAGGGGTATCGCGATCCAGAATCGAGGCGATCGTCCAGCCCCACGGCTTGGGTGACCCGACCGCGTTAGCGGGGATTCCGAACACGTTTATTTATCGGGTGACGTCGCAGGCGATCGAGAATCCGGTCAAGATTGCCAATCGACTGATCGGCTTCTCCGAGGTGTTGACGGCGGAGCCCAACGTCGTGGTGGAGACAGCGCCGCTCTATCGCCCCCAAGACTCGCTCTACCGCCAGCAGTGGCACCTATCGTCCGCTGCTGGGGTGGATGTGGGGCCAAATGCCCATATCTCAGTTGAACCGGCTTGGGATGTGACGCGGGGCAGCCGTTCGGTGGTGATTGCGGTGAGTGATGATGGCTTTGATCTCGACCATCCGGATCTGCAGGGGCTGGGCAAGCTCGTCGCTCCGATGGATCTGAAGGCCGGGGATGCCGTGCCCTTGCCGACGGAGACTAGCGACAACCACGGTACCTCCTGCGCCGGACTGGCGATCGGGGAAGAAAATCAGGACGGCATTGTCGGTGTGGCCCCAGGCTGTGCCCTGATGCCCATTCGCACCACCGGATTTTTGGATGATGAATCGGTGGAAAGAATCTTTCAGGGGGCGGCCAGGCAGGGGGCAGCGGTGATTTCCTGCAGTTGGTCACCGGCGGCGATCAAGTTTCCCCTATCGCTGCGGCAGCGGAATGCGCTGACCCAAGCAGCGACGACAGGGCGCGGGGGCAAGGGCTGCGTGATTGTGTTTTCAGCGGGCAATGCTAATCGCCCCGTGAGCGGCACCCTGTCCGAAAAAGGCTGGCCGCGCAACGCGATCAGCGGCACCACGGAATGGCTGAGCGGGTTCGCAGTGCATCCCGACGTGATTACGGTGTCGGCCTGCACCAGTTTGAATACGAAGGCGGTGTATAGCAGTTGGGGACAGCATGTGGCCTTGGCGGCACCGAGCAATAATGGCCATCCGAGTGTATCGCTGCCGGAGGTGGGCACGGTTAAAACGGGGCCAGAGGTGTCGGGAGGAATGCGCGGGCGGGGTATGGTGACCAGCGATCGCACCGGCACGGCGGGCTACAGTCGCGAGGCTTATACGGATACCTTTGGCGGCACGTCGAGTTCTTGTCCCGTGGTGGCAGGGGTGGCAGGCCTGATGCTGTCGGTGAACCCAAATCTAACGGCGCGGGAGGTGAAACAGGTTTTGCAACAAACAGCGGACAGGATTACCGACCCGCGTCCCGATCCGCAGTTGGGACTGCAGCATGGCACCTACGACAATAACGGTCATTCCCAATGGTTTGGCTATGGCCGGGTGAATGCCCAAAAGGCGGTGCAAGAAGCTCGACGACGCCTGTGGGCCGGGCGCACCTATCAGCGCACGGTGGAACTATCAGAGGCCGCGCCGACGCCGATTCCGGATAATCAGACGACGGGCATTGTGCGATCGCTGCAGTGTCGCGAATCGGGTACCGTGCAGGATCTGGCAGTGCAGGTCGAGCTATCCCACGAATTCTTAGGCGATATCAGGGTGTATTTGGAGCTGCCGACGGGGCAATCGCTGCTGCTGCAGGGGCGATCGCTGGGCCAGCGCCAAACGCTAGACCAACGCTATGACCTGAGCAACACACCGGGTCTGACCACCGCGATCGGGAGTGATGCGGCGGGCAAGTGGCAGTTACGGGTGAGCGATCATGCGCCGGGGCATACAGGGCAACTGGTGAGTTGGCAGCTGACCCTGGCGTTAGCTTAGTGGTGACCGAGTCAGGCACTGGCGCGGCTAGGAGCGGGCGATCGCGGTTTCTTTGTCAGCATTCAGCTCGCCGAGCCAGCGGCGGGTCAAGAACACCACGATGAAAACGTTGATGGCAAAAAACAGCACCTTAGTGGGGGATGGCTGATGCCAAACCTCAAACACTTCGAGGGGAATCAAGGCCGCCACGAGCAAAATAAACAGCGGTTCTGCCCAGGGCATGCCCAGCCACAGGCCGATCGCGGCGGTTTCAATCAGCAGGCCATAAACGCCGGTCAGCTCAGCAATTTTAATCAAGACCTGAGGCTGGGCGCTGACCAAATGGTCGATCAGCCAGCGCATGAAATCGTATTCGGCGGTGAGCAAATAGCTAGCGGCAAATTGACTCAGGGCGTCGTAATAGCCCCATCCCAACAGGCAGACAGTCGCGATCGCCAGCATCAGCCCCCCGAAGGTCATCTTTTTGATCACCAAGATTTTGGTCAGCAGCGAGAGTTGATGGCGATGAGACACTTCAGCCAGAGAAAATAATACGGCAAAACCACCTTATCCCAAGCCTCTGCAATCCGCTGCCGCTGAACGAAAACAGTCTGGATAAGCATCAACTCAACCGCAAGCCCGCCTTTATTTGAGACCGGAGCAAGGCTTAATGAGTCCTAAAAAAGCTTGGATGAGTCTCACAGAAAGATTAAAATTCAATTCAACTGGATCCAAAATTGACATTTTGTCTCAAGGTAAGACTCAAAATCCTCTCAATTAGTCTGTTTTTGAAACTTTTAGGTCTCATTATAAGATTTTAGGATTCACAAAACGAAGCTTAGTTGACAGGAATTTTGTCTCGCGCCAAGACTTGAAAGGATATTCTTAAGTCCGTCAAAAAAATGGAGGAGTCTCAAGTCGAGATTCGTTATTTTGAAATGCGTTTGCGATCGCGAGAAGATTGATTCAGCCACCGGACTCGATGACGAATTGCTCGCAAAGTCAACGTTGTAAGACGCCGCGATGCTTCAGCGGTCGATAAGCACTCAAGGCGAGGCTGAGTACCGCCGATCAAGGAACTCTTTCTCGATCTCGTTGTGAGACCAAAAAGAGCTTCCTTGAGTCCATCTTTTCGGCAAATAAGTCTCATAACGAGATCAAGGGGATGAGATTTGGGACTTCGGATTTGGCTGGAGAAAGTCCCAAATCTCATTCGTTGGTGGCAGTGCGATGTCAATTTTTCCAAAAACGACAATTTCTGTCGGGGCTTGGTAGCCAAACCTCGACGAGCGGGGACAATGTTTTCGAGTAAGTGCCCTGAACCTAGAGTTGACAAGGCAATTTATACCGAGTCTCTGGCACAAGACGACATATCGGCCCCTTGCCCCGCTGCTTCCTATGTTTCTCAGATGGCCTGGGGAGTTCGAGCCCGGAGAATGAGATTATCCGGGGTGATACGGCGCGATCGCAGTAAGATTAACTCCCTGCAAAATGGGGCGGGTGTGAGCATCGGGGTAATGGACGACGCTCAACTTATTGGGCTGTAGGGTCAATGCTGAAGACGCTGAAGGCAGGTCAAGCAGATTGTTCAAGAAGGCCTGCAGTGAGTCGGGCCAAGTTACTGCCAAAAGGGTCGTCAGTTCACCTGTGGGCTGCGCTTGGAGGGCTTGGCTGATTGCGGCCTGCCACTGTTGCCAGAAGTGCGATCGCTGCACGGATAACACGACCGTTTCCGGGTTGTGGGTGAGCACTGATTCGGCGATGCGATGACAGGCATAGGGCTGAGGGCAAGCGGCAGTTTGGTGATCTTCGACGACCGCCGCCTGAATCGTGGCTGATCGCAGCAGCGAGGCCAGGGTCGGGTCGGGCATCAGGTCAGGCTGATGGGGCAGCAGCAACAGTCTCACGCCTTGTTTGCCAGCTTTGAGTTTGGGTAAAGGGGGTGCAGCGATCGCGCTGGGGGCCGTTCCTAGGGTCAGATTCAGCAGGTGTAGCTGCGCAGGATGGTGGGTGGCGGTATCTAGATCAAAAACGGTGAGTCCGCTATGGGTTTGCTGCAGGCTGTGATGGGCTTGTGCGGAGCGCTGCAGGGCGGTATTGATCAGTGCCTGGTTGGTACCGCCATGACTGACGATGAGAATCGTCTGGCCGCGATGGTGGGGCAGGGTGGTGCGCCAAAACTGTTGGGCGCGCTGATAGAGGTCACGCACTGGGTAAAAGGGCTTGCCGCGTTCTACCGGCATCTGGAACTGATGGGGTGCGGTTTGCCAGGTGTGATAGGCCGTTGGCTGGTGCGATCGCACGTCTTCATAGCGCAACCCTTCCCAGGTGGGTAGGCTGATCTCGCGCAGTAGGTTGTGGGTGCTCACGCGTTTGAGCGTCGGGGTGGTGAGGTGGGGTAAGAGGGCGGCGGCGGTGTCTTTGGCCCGTTTTAGGGGACTGACGTAAACCGCCTGGATGGGGCAGTGGGTCAGGTATTGCCCCATTACTTGAGAGGCGGCAAGGCCACTGGGGGTGAGCTGGCCGCAATCGCTGCTGCCCTGGTAGCAACCGGCGTCGTTGCGATCGCTGCGACCGTGGCGCAGCAAAATGACGCGGGTGCTGTTAGGGGATACGGGCGGGAGATCATAGCCCGGCAGGAAGGCTGACGATGGGGTGGGGAAGCGGAGTTGAGCAATCTTGGGAGTGAGGAGAGTAGAGGGTGCAGAGTAGGGGGCACTGGAGCAAAGGGTGAGGGTAGGGAGAGTGACGAGGATTCAGGCTAGGAAGTGCCGACAGCTAAGGTGGATTGATTTTCTTGCAGACGATAGAGCCGGGCGTAGCGACCGTTGAGGGCCATGAGTTCGGGGTGAGTGCCGCGTTCTTGCAGCTGTCCCTGTTCGAGATAAAGGATTTGATCGGCGTCTTGTACGGTGTGGAGGTTGTGGGAAATCCAGAAGGTGGTGCGATTTTGGGTCAGTCGCTGCAGGGCTTCGGTAACGAGGTGTTCACTGGCGTTATCAAGGCCAGTGGTGGGTTCATCCAAAATGACGATCGCGGCATTACGCACGGCGGCGCGGGCGATCGCGAGGCGCTGGCGCTGGCCGCCGGATAAAGTCGCGCCGCGTTCACCGAGCAGCGTTTCGTAGCCGTCGGGGAGGGCCATGATGAACTCATGGGCATTGGCGAGCTGGGCGGCGGCCACAATGTCATCGGCAGTGGCATGGGGGTTGCCGTAGGCTATGTTGTCGCCGACGCTCGCCGCAAAGAGCACGCTGTCTTGCAGCACGATGCTGATTTGAGGACGCAGTGAGGCGAGGGTATATTCGCGCAGATCGTGGCCGTCGATCAGCACACCGCCTGTGATCGGGTCGTAGAGACGCAGCAAGAGGCTGACCAGGGTTGATTTACCGCTGCCGGAAGGGCCAACGATCGCCACCTGCTGTCCGGGCTGCACGGCAAAGCTCAGGTTCCGCAAAATGCCCTGCTCGGGTCGGTAGGCAAAGGTGACGTTTTGGCACTGCACGGCCCCGCGAAAGGGAGGGGCGGCGATCGCGCCTCGGCAGTCACGGACGTCGGGTTGAATTTCCATCAGGCTCATGATGCGTTCGCCCGACGCGCTGGCCTTGGCGATTTGTCCGGTATATTTGGCCAGCTGCCGCATCGGTTTAAAGGCGACTTTGAGGTAGGTGATAAAAACGAGCAGATCGCCCGGCGTTACCGCGCCCTGGATCGTCAGCTGCACGCCACGCCAGAGCACCAGGGCCGTGGCCACGGCCACGAGCACTTCGACCAAGCGTTCCTGCCCGGCTCGTAGCCGCTGCGCTTCGGCGCTTTCTTTCAGGCTCTTTTGGTTTTGCTTGGCAAAGGATTTTTCCAGCATGGATTCCAGCGACAGTGCCTGCACCACCTGCATGGCCCCGATCGCCTCAGCGGCAGAGGCCGCCATGGCTCCTTCACGCTTGCGTTGTCGCCGGGCCACGGTCTGAATTTTGCTGCCCATGTGACGGGTAGTGAGCAAAAACAGGGGCAAAATCGCGATCGCGATCAAGGCCAGCTCCCAGTTCAAAAAGAACATGACGCCGACCATACCCAGCAGGGTGAGCGTGTTGGCGAACAAGGGCAGCATAGCGACGACAGTGACTTCTCGCAGGCGCTCAATGTCGTAGGTGACGCGGGTAATCAGGTCACCGCTTTTGGCCTGGTTGTGAAAGGACAGAGACAGCCGCTGCAGGTGACTGTAAAGCGTGCTGCGAATGTCAGTCATGATGCGGGTGGCCGCGACGGCCATGTTGACGGCGCTGACGTAGGCAAACATGCCGCGTAGGGTCGCAATCAGCACCAGGGCGATCGCTAATGCCGTGAGCAAGGCAATGGGTGATAGGTTCCACTGTCCTGGCAGGGCGACGGAGTCAGCCTGAAATCCTGGCAGAATGACGCGATCGAACATCAGTTTGAGGGGCCAGGGTTCTAGCAAGCGCATGGCGGTTTCGGCTAGCAGGGCGATAAAGGCGGTGCCGATCAGTCCTTGCTGCTGCCGCAAATGCGGCCAAAAGTGGCGCAAGATTTTGCCCAGGCTGGGCAACGCGGCCCCCAGAGTTTGTTTTTTGGGTTTAGGCATGGTGATAAAAGGATTGGATCTGAGGGCGGGCGGGGTTGTTC
>JBHJJI010000066.1:0-12715 GCA_050042805.1 Leptolyngbyaceae cyanobacterium | reverse complement strand
GGCCGCAGTGTGGTAAAAGCGCACTAGGTAGTCGGGGAGCCAGCGTTTTGCCGTTTCGACATTGAGCCAGTGCAGGCAGTAAGCCTCAAGCAGGGCGGCGATGCCCGGTCGATTGAAGTGATAGTCTTCAAAGCGCTTGAGTCGTTCCGGTGCTTGCGACGTCCGTCCCTGCTGAATTTGGAGCAACCGCCATAGGGGCGACATACTTTCCTGTAGCCAATGTCCCTTCTGCTTTTGCAGCATTTGACAATGGGTTTCGGCTTCCTGGAGTGTCGCGGGCGTCCCGGCTTGCAGCAGCGCGAAAAAATAGAGGGCGTTAGCGGGCGTGTTAAACCACTCGGCCTGGGCTGTGTTCGATTTGCCTGCTGCCTTGAGGCCCACGCGATAGTGGGCGATCGCGTCTGTCGTTTGCCCGGTCAGCAGGGCGATCGCCCCCTGTAAGGCCGCTCGTTTGGCCGACTGCTCGTGAGTCTGGGTTTCCGACAGCACGCCGCTCGCTTCCCGCAGGTGACCCCGTAGCCACAGCTGCTCGGCGTACACGAGGCAGGTCTCGGGGTTCGCCTGACCAGCGTGATACATCTCCTCTAGCAGTTCAAAGGCGTCATCGGCGGGTAGGCAGGCTCGCCCCGCTTCTGCCAGGGTGAGCCGCAAGCCATATTGTTGAAAGGCTGGGGATAGCGTATTCAGCCAGTCTGCATCGAAGGGGTTGTTGAGCACATGCTGCAGGATGTCTGGCAACGATTGAGTCGGCTGCCAATAGGCCTGGCGAGCATCTTCGAGGAGCGCCTCGATTTCGGCGGTGTCTTGCCGATAAATGGCGATGCGAATTTCGCGCTGCCACGAACTTTCGTAATTGAAGACGCGGGGCCCGTGATGGCCGTAGCGCTGTCGTAGCGGAAACTGTTTGTGAATGGCTGTGACCAGGGGCTCAAACGTGCCGCCCTTGACCGCCTCTCGCACCACCAGATCGACCAGCAAATCAGGGCACTGTGGCCCGCGCCCCGCCTCTTGCACCAACACCTCTTGCTGAATGATTTTGGTCACCTGGGCACTAAACTGACTCGAATTTAAGGGTTTAATACTCTGTCGCGACCCTAAGGGCGGAATCGCCATATTCCAGCAGGCGCTGGCATTGGCCCGACTCACCGGCTCGTAGAACACCGCAAAAAACTGCACGATCGTGCGCTGAACGTCAGTCAGTTGGCGATAACGTTGCTGAAGCTTAATTTGCCAGGCAGGGGAGTTGACAGCCATAACGTTTGAATCTGGGAGCATGAAGCGGGTGCGTTTCTCAGCCACCCGCTTCAATTCAATTCAATTCAAATCATCTTAGCTGAGCGAGAGATGGCCCAAAGTCCAACCTCGAAATGCTGGGTTCGTTTTCAGCACTGTTGACTGATGCCTGGGCGATCGCCGTGGGAGAATAGATCTCTCGTAACAAAGGTTGATCAATGGCAGCAACGTATATTCAAGACGAGGCCGAGTTTGATGGGCTTTTAGCGGCGGAGGCTTTGCTCGTGGTCGATTGCACCGCGACTTGGTGCGGCCCCTGCCGCCTGATTGCGCCCTTGATCGATCAGTTAGCCGATGAATATGGCGATCGCGCCAAAGTTTTGAAACTCGATTTAGACGCTAATCAAGCAGTCGCTCAACGGTTTGGCATTCGTAGCATTCCGGCGGTGATGTTTTTTGCGAAAGGCGACTTGGCCGAAACCATGGTAGGCGCTAAAAAGAACGAGGAATCCACGGCAGCGCTGGATCACCACCTGGCCTGAAGGGGGGCAATCGTATCGTCAGGGTCAGGGGGGGGATTGCCACCCCCCGATCGCTATGGCGCTTGCGGATTGCCCGAGGGCACGAGCAGAAAAATGATGCTGAGGGGCAGGGCAGCGCAGAGATAGAGACCGAATCGATAGCTACCAAACACGTCGTTAAACAGCGCTAATAGTGATGGCCCGATCGCGCTGGCAATCACCAGCGTCATCATCTCCACCCCAACGATCGCCCCGAGCTGCTGTCGCCCGAAGTAGCGGGGCATCGTCACGCTAGAGAGAGTGCCAAAACAGCCGCCGGTAATGCCCAACCCGGCGATCGCCATGAGCCGCAACGGTAGGCTATCTAAATGCGCCATGCCGATTAACCCGATCGCCTCGAACACCATCATGGCGATAAAGAGTACCTTCAGCCGGACGCGATCGGACACCACACCAATCAGGTAGCCCGTCATCGTGGCCAACAGGCCAATCGGTAAAAAGAGCGCCACGGTTTGTTTTTGGGGCAGTCCAGCCGCCGCCCCAATATCTACCAGGTGAAAGGTGAGGCCGGTCATCGTCAGCGCCTGCGACGCCAGGGCTAACGTCACGGCCCAAAAGGCCAGGGTGCGGAGTGCTTCGCGGCGGGTGAAGTCACGCGTGGGCGAAAACTGTCGCGGCACCGGCGCTGTGCGATCGCTCGGCGGCGAGACAGTGGCGGCGGCAGCCTCCGAGGGGGCCAGTGGGGGCGCTAAGCCATCCATCACCAGACCACAGGCTTCGGGGTTATCGCGATACAACAGCCAGCCCAGCGGGGCCATACCTAGCCCGATGAGGATGGCCAGACTGAGCCACGCGCCGCGCCAACCGCCCCGATCAATAAAAAAGCTCAGCAGCAGGGGGGCCGCCGAAAATCCAAAGGAGACAAAAATGCCTGACAGGCCAGAGACCATGCCCCGGCGGCGATCGAACCATTTGCCCAGGGTGGTGCGGCTGACCATCGTCAACATGCCCTGACCGCTAACTCGCAGGCTGACGAACCCCAGACACAGCACAATAAACGCGACGGGTTGTGAAGCGTCCAGCGCTAACAGATCGCTCAGTCCCTGGGCCAGGCGATCGCTCACGCTCAAATACACCAGGGTTAACGCCAGCCAGCCAGCGGCAATCACCACGACGAGGCGCGCCCCAAAGCGATCGATAAAGACACCGCCAAAGGGCAACAGCAGGCCGCTGGTGAGCGTGCCAATCAGGTAAGCATTGCTCAGGGCTAGCCGCGACAGTCCCGTAGCGGCTAATAAATAGTCAGTAAAGACGCTCACCCCCGCCGTTTGGCCGGGAATGCTCATCAGAATGCCAAGCGTGGTTATCCCCCAAATCACCCAGCCATAAAACACGAGGGTGCGCTGCGGCGAAAAGGGAAAGTGGGGCGCAAAGAACTTGGTTTGATTGAGACGGTGCAGGGCAGCCGCCAGCGGTTTCAAAACGCTTAGAGACAAGAGTTGAGGCAACGGTTTCCGCTAATGGGTGGCCAGATTACGGGGCTTAGTGAGAGCACATCATGCTCCTTTTGCAAGTCTGACACGGTTTTCTCGCCAGGCGGTTCTCCCACTGGATGTCTCACTGAGGCGGAGGCGCTCGCCCTCACGGGAGCCGCAACCGGATAATTGAGGTGGGCCTCGATAACCCATTGCCTGCACCCAAACCCACCGAAAATTGACGAAATCATTGGGCTACTGGCGATCGCCATAAACCTTTGGGTGCCGATTCAGTGGGACGGTGTGACAACCTTAACAAAACCTAAATTTGGTATATTTGCACGCTATTTTGGGTTTTTGCCTTCTGTACCATCGGACAGTCAACCTCCTCAAGTGATGGATTTTATGAGCGGAAACTCAGCAAGGCTGCAAGCAATTTCTCAGATCACGAATCGCCCGCCGATGGCCGCAGAAGCCCCGGAGAAACTCAGCGATCTGTGGGCAGAGAATGTCTTTAACCTATCTAAGATGCAGGCGAGTCTACCGAAAGCTGTCTTTAAATCCATTAAAAAGACTATTGTCACGGGCGACAAGCTCGACGCCTCCATTGCCGATTCTGTGGCGACTGCCATGAAGGATTGGGCGATGTCTAAGGGAGCGCTCTACTACGCTCACGTGTTTTACCCCATGACCAACCAAACCGCCGAAAAGCACGACGGCTTTATTTCGGTGCAAAGCGACGGCAGCGCGATCGCAGAATTTGGCGGCAATGTGCTGGTGCAAGGTGAGCCTGACGGTTCTTCGTTCCCTAACGGCGGCATTCGCGGCACCTTTGAGGCGCGAGGCTATACCGCTTGGGATGTCACCAGCCCAGCCTACATTATGGAAACAGACAACGGTTCTACACTGTGCATTCCCACCGTTTTTGTGTCCTGGACTGGGGAAGCGCTGGATAAAAAAGTGCCGCTGCTGCGTTCCATTGCGGCGATGGATAAAGCCGCCAGCAAAGTTTTGAAACTTCTGGGCTGTACAGATGTTGCCCACGTCAACTCCAGTTGTGGAGCTGAGCAGGAATATTTCTTAGTGGATGCCAACTTCGCCAGCCAGCGACCGGATCTGTTGTTGGCGGGCCGCACGCTGTTTGGTAAACCGCCGGCTAAGGGTCAACAGTTTGACGATCACTACTTTGGCGCGATCCCGGAGCGAGTCCAAGTCTTCATGCAAGACGTGGAAAAGGCCATGTACAAGCTGGGGATTCCCGCGAAAACTCGTCACAACGAAGTAGCTCCTGGTCAGTTTGAAATTGCTCCCTTTTTCGAGGCGGCCAACGTAGCCAGCGATCATCAACAGATGATCATGACGCTGTTGAAGCATAAAGCGAAGAAGCATGGCTTTGTCTGTCTACTGCACGAAAAGCCCTTCGCGGGGATTAACGGGTCCGGTAAGCACGTCAACTGGTCGGTGAGCAACTCGACTCAGGGCAATCTGCTTGATCCGGGTGACTCGCCCCATGAAAATGCTCAATTCCTCGTCTTTTGTGGTGCGGTCATTCGTTCCGTTCATAAGTATGGGCCTTTGATGCGGGCGGCGATCGCCACGGCGAGTAATGACCACCGGCTCGGTGCTAATGAAGCGCCTCCGGCCATCATGTCGGTCTACCTGGGCTCGCAGCTGGAAGACGTTTTTGAGCAAATCAAGCAGGGCAGTGTGACTGACTCTAAGCACAAAGGGGTGCTTGATTTAGGCATTGATGTGCTGCCGCCGCTGAACAAAGATCCGGGCGATCGCAACCGCACCTCTCCGTTTGCTTTTACCGGCAATCGTTTTGAGTTCCGGGCAGTGGGCTCCAGTCAATCGGTGGCAGGCCCATTAATTGTGCTGAACACGATGCTGGCGGATTCCTTAGAGTGGATCGGTAACCGACTCGAAAGTGAGTTGAGTGGCGGCATGGATCTTAACGCAGCGGTGCTCACCGTGCTGAAAGAAGTCATGGAAGAGCACGGTTCAGTCGTGTTCGGTGGCGACGGCTACTCCGAAGAATGGCACAAAATGGCAGTTGAAGAGCGGGGGCTGGCCAACTTGCCCACCACTGCCGATGCCCTGCCCTACTTGCAGGCAGAATTTGTCGAAGATCTGTTCAAGAAGACGGGTGTGCTGACGCCGGTTGAGCTCGAAAGTCGCTATGAAGTTTATGCCGAGCAGTACATTCTCTCCATTGAGGTGGAGTCGAAGCTCGTGGTTGACATGGCTAAGATCTCCATCTACCCGATCGCGGTGGATTATTTAGCGAAGTTGTCTTCGACCATTACCAGTCTGGCGGGTATGGGTGTAACCCTTGGCAAAGAAAGTGCTGAAACGGTCGCCAGCCTCACTGGCTCGATGATGGCGTCGGTGAAAAAGCTGAGTGAAGCGATGGCGAAGCATGACTTTGCGGACACTGCAGCCCACATGACATACTGTGCCGAAACCATTCGTCCGCTGATGGATGAGGTACGTGAGTATGTCGATGCGCTGGAAGGTGAAATTCCTGACGCTGATTGGCCGCTACCCACCTACCAAGAGATGTTGTTTATCAAGTAAGTCTTGAGGTAGCCGCTCAAATATGACTAGAAGAGGTCAGGGTGCAGCGCCCTGACCTCTTTTTTGATCCAGCTCAGTCATGTCTGCCCGGTGTGGGTAATCGAGGTGGGCTTTGATATCGCAGAATACCCTTCGGGAAGGGCAAGGCCCTACGGCATGAAGAAGTCGGACGTCAGAATTCAAAAGCTGATCTGATGGTGATTTCAGGCCTTGGGGGTGACCTGAACAAACTGCGGCTTGCTATACAATCTAGCCGCAAAAAGTACTCGCTAAAGACCCCCCAACCTAGACCCACTGCGCCGCCAGAAGCTCGACCCAGAACCTCGACAAAGACGCGGCGCAGAGTCCATCAGGTTCGACAACCGGCGTCGCGAGAGCCTTGCTAAAGACGCCCTCAATGGCAATGCACTGCGCCCCAACAACCTGAATCAAGATGTCATTGCCCGCTGCTAATCCTGATCCACTCAGCTAACAGCGTGGTCTGCCTCATCCACTCTGCTATCCCCTGGATACAACTAATACTCCACGGCAGAAGTAAGACGACCCTGACCGTTTCTCTGCCCCACGGCTCCTTGAGCCATCGGCAATGGTTGGTGAAATCACGCCGCAGTTTACTAGTTGAGGGGGCAGGGGGGCAGCTTGGTGCCCGAGCTCTCATGAGAGTCCATCATTTTTAATGAATCGAGGGCTCTCATCGTGACTGATTAGAGTCTTTCTTATTAAGCGTCGAGAGGATATTCGTCAAAAAATATAAATTATTGGCAGTCTATATTTTTCACCAAAAATAAAAACTAGCTGTTGAATAGAGGAGTAATCACATCTAGAAATACGAGAGAAAAAATTTAAAACAATAACAGCACCCAGAACGGTCTCACTGAGGAATCTCCTAACGTTGGTTGAGCTTTCATGGAGCTGCCTGGATAGAACACTGGAGGCTGTAGGCCCGACTGTGTAATTGGCATAGCTCCCGACAACTAAATAGGGGAGATATCAGAAACCTGATTGGATGCTGTTATTTTTGACGACGTTTCAGACGTTAAATCGATAGTAAACCTCCTCTTTAACGTAAACTGAACGGTCATTTGGTGTCGAAGCTTTCGCTTCTTGTCTATTAGCATAAACTGTCAGATTGCAATTTTCTCAGGCTGCAATCAAAGTTCATTTTTGAGATCGAAATACTGCTGCTAGCGGTGCTGTTTGCCCGTGGACGCACTCAGGTGACCGGGTATCGTGGCGGGCGATCTCAGCGATCGATGGCGATGAAGCGTCTTATCTGTGACCGCCCGCGCCAGGAATCATCGTCCTGGTTAGAATACGGCCCATTTGGGCGATCGCGTTCTCTCGACTAAAGCGGTTTCAGAAATTGCAACTGCGGTGACCAGCCAGTCGAGCCAAGGCATTCTACAGAAGTAACCCACCCGGCTAAAGGCGGTGAGATCGCCGATCGCAGCGCCCCGCCTCTGGCCATAACGCAAAGGAGACAAGTGATGGTTCTGCTGACGCGATCGAACTCCCATTGGCGACGTCCCTCATCTCTACTGGCCGCGATCGTCCTAACGGCCTTGGCTGTGGGCTGCGAGGGGGCACCCCAGTCGGCTCCTAGTGGTGCGCCGAACCCCACGGCGCTAGAGAGCGACGAACTGCAAACTCTCAATGAAGCGGTCGAGCCGGAAGCACCGCTACCGGATGATGCCACTCAACCGCCAGATTTCAACACGGAAGAGTACGATCGCATTTACGAAAATCCCTTTATGGCGGTGGTTCAGGAGCCCCTATCCACCTTTTCTATCGACGTCGATACGGCCTCCTACGCGAATACCCGGCGCTTCCTCACCGAAAATCGCCTGCCGCCGCCGGATGCCGTGCGTCTGGAAGAACTGATCAACTAATTCACCTACGACTACCCGCAACCGACGGGAGACGAGCCCTTTTCGATCACCACCGAACTCGCCGTCGCCCCGTGGAATCCGGAGCACGAATTGCTCCTCGTGGGTCTGCAAGGGCAACAGCTGGAAACCGAAGTCTTACCGCCCAACAATCTGGTGTTTTTGTTAGATGTTTCGGGCTCGATGGATGAGCCGAATAAATTACCGTTGCTCAAAGCCGCCATTAAACTCTTGGCCGAGCAAATGGACGGGGACGATCGCATTGCCATCGTCGTCTACGCCGGCGCAGCGGGTTTAGTGTTGGAGCCCACGCCCGGTAGCGAGACGAGCCAAATTCTGGCGGCGATCGATGCCCTCGAAGCGGGCGGTTCGACCGCTGGTGGGGCGGGCATTGAGCTGGCCTACCAAGTGGCCAAAGAGAATTTCTTGCCCGAGGGCAATAATCGGGTGATTTTAGCCACCGATGGTGATTTCAACGTCGGCCCCAGCAGTGATGGCGAACTCGTGCGGCTGATCGAAGCCAAGCGAGATGATGACATTTTCCTGACCGTGTTGGGCTTGGGTACCGGCAACTATCAAGACGCCAAGATGGAGCAGTTGGCGAACAAGGGTAACGGCAACTATGCCTATCTGGATAGTCTGCTGGAGGCTAAGAAAGCTCTGGTGACAGAACTGGGGGGAACGCTGGTGGCGATCGCCAAAGACGTCAAGCTACAAATTGAGTTCAATCCGGCTGAAGTCAAAGCCTATCGCCTCTTGGGGTATGAGAATCGGCTTTTAGAAGCGCAAGATTTCAACGATGATCAAAAAGATGCGGGCGAATTGGGCGCTGGCCACTCGGTCACGGCGCTCTATGAGTTGATTCCTGCCGATTCTGCCGCCCCGGTGCCCGGCGTTGATCCGCTGCAGTATCAGGAATCGACCGTGCTGCCCAGCGATGATTTGCTCACCCTTAAACTCCGGTATAAGCAGCCCGATGGTGATACCAGTCAGCTCGTTCAGCAAGCCCTCCAACGGCAGGATATTTGGCAAAGCACCCCGTCGGAAAACATGCAGTTTGCCAGCGCCGTCGCTGAATTTGGCCTGCTGTTGAGAAATTCTGAATACAAGGCGGATGCCGACTATGAGGCTGTTTTCATCCGCGCTGCTCAATCTCGCGGGGCCGATTTTTACGGGTATCGCTCCGAGTTTCTAGACCTGGTGCAGCATGCAGACCTGTTGAGTCGCTGATCGATCGATCGCTATAGAAAGTCGTATGGTGTTCGAGATAAATATGAGAAATGAATCTACCGTAATACCGAGTTTTGGGCATACTCGGCTTCTCATTCTCAATCAGAACCACCATGAAAATGGATGTTGAAACTCATCTAGGTCTTCAATCGAATCAGCTGCGACAGATATGTTCAAATTGCCAGGTTCTCCGCCATTAAAACCATCATGACCTAGTCCCTTAACTACGTGGGTGTAGTTTCGTGTGTAGCTATGTCCAAAAAGCCTTGATACTTCAGCACGATGAAACCAACCTCTAGACTTCGCAGATGGAAAGTGAATTTCATGAATCTGCCTAGAAAGAATACGAAGTTCACCATTACATTCTCTACATTTTGTCGAAAACATACCTCTATGCTTTCTCATTACAGTCGTAAATCCATTGCAAGTCGAGCATTCAACCTTTCTTTCGACTTCAACATGCTTTGAGCAGCCATTCGTAATTTCTTCTACCGTTAATGTTATTGAGATCCTTATATCGCGTCCACTTATAGCTCGCTGAGGATTTTTTTTATTTTGTTTGTCAGATTTATTTATCTCCTCTATGCCTTCATTTTTTCGTTCTAAGTAATTCATTCCCAATGACTGATCCTTTTCGAGATCCAGACAAACTTCTCTAAAAGCCTCTAACCACTTCACATCTACTAAATTACTGCATATAGCATGTAGAAATTCGTTCTTTAAGCAAGGCTCGGTTTCAAGCAAAACTGGCTTCGGATAATACAAGCTAAATGCGATAAAAGATTCCAAGATTTCTCTAGCACTTTTATTATTTAGATAAGAAATAACTTCAATGAGTATTTTCTCTCGCTCCATTAGGACAGGAAGTGTATCACCAGAATATCTATCATTGCAGAGCTTCCTAGATGTATCAAAGACAAGTGAAAAACTACCTAAGTAGATTTGAGAATAGTTTTCTATCTCTTTGCCTGAATTCTGCCTTGCGACAAGTACCTTTTCCTCGAAATCACGATATTCACCAGCAAAAATTCCTTTGATCTTCTGCTTAAAGCGCTCCAGGCTTTGCCCTCTCTTTTGACCACTTTCCCCATAACCACTCCCTCCTACAGATTGCTGTCGCAACTCACATTCATCTTGCTGTCGCGTCGGTAAGTCAGAAAAGTGTGCAAAATGCTGTTGTCTTTGTAAACCTTTTCTAAAGAACACGGGTTCGCCACAGAATGGGCATCTGAGCATTAAGTGGTCAGCATCAAGCCATCCTTTATCTGACATTTCAGAGGCCTGAATGACTTGTCCCCCTAGAGCGAGCGACCTAGCCGATTCCATAATTCACCATCCTGGAAGATTAGGTGAGTACAGCATGTTCTTTAGAGTTCCCCAGGATTGAAGTTAGCAACAATGTAAATAGCTCAAAACCATCCTATGCATTAAATAAGGGGCAGATGATTTTCTAACATAGTTATGCAACATCAAAATAGTGAACCTGACGCTTATAATAAATGGCTCACTTGCCTTGAGCAGCTGCGTCTTTCCACAGCTTGTATCTTTAGATAGAAGGCCTTACTGAGATGAGCACTCGCCAAGCTATTGATAGTATTTTGCTTATATCTGCCCTTCAAACGACAGTCTTGCCTCTGACAAAGCGTTAGAGTTTGTTACACAATGAGAGCCAGGTCAATCATTCTGCGGGATGATGCCGCTGATTGTTGAACCGTTCGCTGAGGAGATTGTCGGAGTTGTTGCCTAGCCAAACCCCAAGTACCTTGTCACCTGAAACGACTCGCCCCGCGATCGCGTCACCCCCGTCCTCTCCCCAGCCAGTAGCAGCCAGTCCAGCCCCGCTGAGTGACTTTGTGGCGCGTCACATCGGGCCGCGACCCGATGATATTCAAGCCATGCTGGCGGTGCTGGGCTACGACTCGCTGGCAGCGCTGATGGCCACCACGGTACCCACCGACATTCAACTCGGGCAGCCCCTCGAGATCGCGGCGGGATTGAGTGAGTCGCAAGCCCTGGCTAAATTGCGGGCGATCGCGGCGCAGAACCAGGTTTGGCGGTCTTACCTCGGGTTGGGCTACGCCAACACGCTGACGCCTCCCGTCATTCAGCGCAACGTTTTAGAAAATCCCGGTTGGTACACCCAATACACGCCCTATCAGCCCGAGATTTCCCAGGGCCGCTTAGAAGCGCTGTTGAACTTTCAAACCATGGTGACCGACCTGACCGGGTTAGAGATTGCCAACGCCTCGCTGCTGGACGAAGGCACGGCAGCCGCAGAAGCGATGACGCTGAGCTTTAATGTCCGCAAACAAAAGGCGGTGAAAACGTTTTGGGTTTCAGCGGCCTGCCATCCCCAAACCATTGCCGTGGTGAAAACGCGGGCGTTGCCGTTGGGCATTGAAGTACTTGTGGGCGATCATCGCACCTTCGACGTTGCGACGCCGATTTTTGGTGCGTTGCTGCAGTATCCGGCGACCGACGGCGCAGTCTATGACTACAGCGACTTTATCGCCCAGGCCCATGCCGAGAAGGCGTTGGTCACCGTCGCCGCCGACTTGTTGAGTTTGACCCTGCTGCGATCGCCAGGCGAAATGGATGCCGATATCGCTGTGGGCAACACGCAGCGGTTTGGGGTGCCCCTCGGTTACGGTGGCCCCCACGCGGCTTACTTTGCCACCCGCGATCGCTATGCCCGCAAGCTGCCGGGCCGCCTGGTGGGCGTCTCGAAGGATAGTTACGACAAACCGGCGTTGCGGCTAGCCCTGCAAACGCGGGAACAGCACATTCGTCGCGACGCTGCAACCAGCAACATCTGCACCGCGCAGGTCTTGCTAGCGGTGATTGCGGGTATGTATGCGGTGTATCACGGGCCGGAGGGGTTGAAGGTGATCGCCACCCGAGTCCACCAACTCACCGCGACCTTAGCCGCTGCCCTGACCCAAGCTGGATTTGAGCTGGGCACAGAGCCATACTTTGATACTCTGCGCATTTCGGTGGGCGATCGGCAGTCTGACATTTTGGCTCGCGCCACCGCCCAGCAAATCAACCTGCGCACTTTGGATACCGACACGCTGGTCGTCGCGCTGGATGAAACAACCACGGCTGCGGACGTTCAAGACCTAATCGGCATCTTCACACAAAAATCCACACCATTACCTGTCCCCGTTTTACCCCTAGCCCAACATCCGCTGCAGCGGCAGAGCGAGTATCTCACCCATCCCGTTTTCAACACCTACCATTCTGAAACGGAGATGCTGCGGTACATGCATCGTCTACAGTCCCGTGATCTGTCGCTGACGGCGGCAATGATTCCGTTGGGCTCCTGCACGATGAAGCTCAACGCCACCGCTGAAATGATGCCGGTTACCTGGCCCGAATTCGGCCAGATTCATCCCTTTGCGCCGCTGAGCCAAACCCAGGGCTATCGCCAACTCTTTAGTGATTTGGAAACGTGGCTGGGCGAGATTACGGGCTTTGCGGGCATTTCGCTGCAGCCCAATGCCGGGGCTCAAGGCGAGTACACGGGACTGCTAGTGATTCGCGAATATCATCGGCAGCGGGGCGACCATCACCGCACCATTTGTTTGATTGACGATTCGGCGCTCGGCACCTACCCCGCCAGCGCTGTGATGGCCGGCTTGAAGGTGATTGCCGTGCAGTGCGATGAGGAGGGCAATGTCGATATTGCCGACCTGCGCGCCAAGGCTGAGAAACATGCCGCTGATCTATCCGCCCTGATGGTCACCTATCCCTCAACCCACGGCGTGTTTGAAGCGGGCATTCGCGAAAT
>JBHJJI010000065.1:0-9438 GCA_050042805.1 Leptolyngbyaceae cyanobacterium | reverse complement strand
GCGAGGTGAGTCCTAGCGACCTCGCCCAGCTCGAGGCCGCGCCCGCCGCCGCGAGTGAAAACGGCGGGACGAGTTTGGACAGCGCCGCGAATCCCATTCCCCCCGCGCTGATCCAGCAGGTGGCCCAACTGGCGCGTCATTTAGAACTGCGCTACCACGGCATTCCGCAAGATATTGAGTGGAGCTTTGACGGCGAGACGCTGTGGCTGCTGCAGGCTCGCCCCATCACGACGCTGAGCCCCCTTTGGCCGCGCAAAATCGCTGCCGAGGTGATTCCCGGCGTAATTCGGCCCCTCACCTGGTCAATTAACCGACCGCTGACCTGTGGCGTCTGGGGCGATATTTTTACAATTGTGCTGGGCGATCGCGCCACCGGCCTCGACTTTGGCAATACGGCGACGCTGCACTACTCACGGGCCTACTTCAACGCGACGCTGCTGGGCGCGACCTTTCGCCGCATGGGTTTGCCGCCCGAGAGTCTCGAATTTCTCACGCTGGGCAGCAAGTTCAGCAAACCGCCGATTGGCAGCACGCTGCAAAATGTGCCGGGCCTGCTGCGATTACTGCGCCGCGAATGGCGACTACTACAAGATTTTGAGCAGGACGATCGCCAGCACTTTGCCCCGGTGTTGACTCACCTGCGAGCAACCCCCGCCACGACGCTCACAGCGCCGGAACTGTTGACCCGCATCGACACCATCCTGCAGCAGCTGCAGCGGGCGACCTACTACAACATTTTAGGCCCGCTGAGTTTTGCGCTGCGGCGATCGCTGTTCAAAGTTCCCGAAACTGATCTGGACTCTCGCGATCAGCCGGAAATCGCTTCCCTGCAATTGGTCAAAGCGCTGGCGCGATCGACCCGCGAGCGGTATCCCGACTGGGTGGCGACAGCTTCAACTTCCGTTTCCCCCGCGCACCTGCTGGCACAGCTGGCCGAACTGCCCCAAGGCCAAACTGTGCTGACAGCCCTGGATGAAATTTTGGAGCGCTACGGCTACCTCAGTGAAGTCGGCACCGATATCGCCGTACCCACTTGGCGCGAAGATCCACAGCCCGTCCAGACGCTGTTTGCCCAGTTTTTGACTAATCCGCCCCCAGCAGCAGCATCTTCAGCCGCCGCCGCGACGGATTCAGAGGACAGTTCAGCCCCTCGTTCAGCGCCGCCCACGGGCTGGCGTTATCGCCAGGTGCAGGCGCGGCTCAATCTCAAGGGGCGGGTGGCGACGGTCTACCTCACCCTGTTGGCCGAACTGCGCTGGAGCCTGCTGGCCTTGACAGATCGGGAGATCGCGCAAAATCGCCTGCAGCAGCCGGAGGACAGCTTCTTTTTGACCTATGACGAACTGCGGGCCAGTGTGGCAACGCCAGAGTCCCTTTCCCATGAAGCTTTGCAGGCATTAGTGGCGACGCGGCGATCGCAGTTTGAGCAGCACCAAGCACAAACCACGGTGCCCTTCATTGTGTATGGCGACGAGCCGCCCCCCACACCACTCGCCACCTCGCCCCCGCCACCTCGATCTGGGGTTTTGCAAGGTATCGGAGCCAGCGCCGGTCAGGTGCAAGGCCCCGTGCGAGTGTTGAACACGCTGCAGCTGAGTGAGCCGATTGCCCCCGGCACCATCATCGTGGTGCCCTACACCGATGCTGGTTGGGGACCGATTTTGGCCCAGGCAGCAGGCTTAGTGGCTGAGGTGGGGGGCAAACTTTCCCACGGGGCGATCGTGGCGCGGGAATATCAAATTCCAGCAGTGATGAATATCTCTGAGGCAACCCAGCAGTTTCAAGACGGCCAGATTGTGCGCCTTGATGGCCGCGCGGGCACGGTCGAACGAGTGACTGAAGCGACCACCGCCGGATCAATCGCTTGAGGTAGCTTAGCTCAGTATTGTGATCAGTCAAACGAAGTCAGCGCCCCCTTGGCTTGACCACTGAAGACCTCAGAGAGACCTGGTCACCACCGCCCCCACAGCAGCCTGTCCCACGCGGACAAAAACCAGGCCTTTCTGCTCTGCTGCTCAACTTGTCAGGCTCAACACAATCGGCTGGACGCAGCCATCAGCAGAGTTCGTGATGTCCAGCGGCAATATAGCGCGCCGCAGTCAGGCTTGGACACTTTCAATCGCCGGATCGCTGGCGGCAATGCCTTTCTCTGCACCTTGAACCCGGTACCTTTCTACCCTCTGCGATATCAATGTCGGATATTGATTTGGACACAAGTTTCTTGCGGATGAAGTCATCGTGACTTTAGACAGGGGCTAATCGTGACTTATGACTGATACTTGCTATTGGCAATTTTCTCTATTGTTTACGTAATCAGACGTTGTGAAATCTCAATTTAAAGGTGTCAAGAAAACCTTTAAACAAGAGGTTCTCATGATGATGACTCTTTAGAGTTTAGGAGCTGCAAAATGAAACTAAATCGAACAGTCAAAGCCTTTGTAACCACAACGTTGGCGAGCGTTTCTTGTGCGGGCTTGATCACCGCGACAGCCGTTAGTGCACAAGCCTATGAGGTGGAGGGGAGGTCTCGTCAGGCTGTGCCTCAGAGAGTGGAGAGGTCAGTACCGCAGCCAGCCCCCCAACCAGCCCCCCAACCGGAACCCCAGCCAGCCCCACGACCCGCACCGCAACCAGCGCAGGAACCGGCACCGCGATCGCCGGCCAGACTCACGATCACCATCGGCTGACAACAGGGTTTTAGAGCGCGTCATCAATTAAGCCCAGAAGCTTGACGGGACGGGCATTACCGCGCCCGCACCCCTGAAACCAGCTAGGGCCTGTATTACTCTCGCTGTCAGAGTTTGAATACTAAATGATGAAAGGCCCTAGTCGCCCTGCCAAATCATCCGCCACGGGATCTGACCAAGCCACAGGGCAGGAATCTCTCTTCTTGCCCTGATAACCAACATCATTTCAGGTTAAGGCAAAACCTGTTACTTTCCCCTCCTAGGAGGAGATTTGGCCCTTTATGACCGCCCAGAGAGTTGAGAGCCACCCAGCCCCGCCAGAATTAGCACCGGAACCAGCACCCAGACTGCCCGTTCGGCGACCCGACAACCGTCAAGACAACAGGCCAGAATCCACCGACGTTTCCCTAGAAGTCGAGATACAAATTTAGACCCCGAAAGGATTGTCGACTTAACTGACCACGTTTGGAATTAGGCACAAAGTCTCAGGTAATCGTCACGGTCGCACTGCCTCAAAATATCAAGCACCGGCCCATGGGCATCGACAGCACGCCACGGATAGAACGACTGGCCTTTGAAGGTGCTCACGACTGAATGATCACGATGATATTTGTAGCTGATGCCCATGGGCTCACCCCGACAGCGATCTCGCACAAGTTAGATTCCCAATCCCTATCAGTTATGAGGATGTAATCATGAAACTGGGACAAATTCTAGTCCGGCAAGGAGCAATTTCTGTTTCAGATCTAGAGAAGAAGTTGCACACCCAGACTCAGCAAATGCAGCCATTGGGTAGGGCGTTCGTTAGCGAAGGTCATATTACAATCGCCCAATTGGACACCGCCCTGCAAGAACAATATTGGCGTAACCATGGTTATTGGGTGATCAATTAAAACCGCGACTGTTTAAGTCGGCAAACTCCAGCTAATCAAGAAATCAGAAGGCAGAACCAGTGCTCCTGCCTTCTGCCTCCACCGACATTTTCTGGTTAAAGTTGGCACCTAAATCTCTTTAGTGATGCAGGAAATTTTTGGGCAGTGTTTCAGACACGTAGAAGGTGGTCTTTTTCCGACATCTTAATAGGCGCGGATGCTGAGTTTATCTGATCTTCTAATCTGGCCTTAGACAATTTAGTGCTGGCCAGGAAAATAGTTGAGTAATCTTTTTGCAGCGGTGAAGCTGGCCATTTTTTTTAGCTGGAAATCACTCATAAAACACAAGCTTATTGGCGCTATTTAGCGTTTTCTTTGACTGGAGCTGTATCTATGAAAAAAGTAGGGCTAATCGTTCTGACATTGAGCGTTGCGATCGCGGTGCTGGCCATCGGATTACATAGTCCGATGGCCCAGCAGGGTCCCGAAAGCGTGACTCAAGAAGTTGCCCAAGAAGTTGCTCAAGACAGGCCAGAAGGTGCTCCCCCCGCAGGCGATTCACCCGGAGGTAGACCGGGTGGCGATCGGCCAGCAGGTGACGTAGGGGAACCCATTGCCTCCACCGAAGCCGACACCTCGGGCGTCCTGTGCGATGCCAGCACCAACGTGCTGAACGAGCAATTGGGTCTGCAAAGTGAGGCCCAGTGGGCTTGTGCTGATGGGCAGCGGCAACTGGTCGCCAACGGTGTGCCGAATCATCAAACGGGTGAACAGTTTGTGGGGGAGCGTAACCCCATTACGGCCCAAGAGGTCAATGTCGCGATGCCGCTGAATCCGGTGGCGCGTACGGGCGCTGGTCAGCGGAGTATAAACCCGGCCTATGCGCTGAGCGGGGTGAAGTTTAATCCTGGGACGGGTGGGCGGTGTGCCTCCGATATCACCGATGTGTCTGAGTGCAGTTTGAGGCCTGGTAGCACTGGGGAGTGGAGCATGGAAGCGCTAGGCCAATCGACCTTTGACTTTGGTGAAGATGCTAATCACGCCCATGTGCAGCGAGGCGGGGTCTATCACTATCACGGTATGCCCGAAGGCATGCTGTCAGAACAGAATTTGGCAGGCGAATTGATGCAGCTCATTGGTTGGGCGGTAGATGGGTTTCCGCTCTATGCGCGGTATGGCTACAGCGATTCCGAATCTAGCACCAGTGCCTTGCAGGCGATGGCACCGAGCTATCAATTGAAAGCCACGCCGGATCCGGCTCGTCCCAGTGTCGACCTCATACCCATGGGTACGTTTTCCCAAGACTATGAATATGTGGAAGGGTCTGGTGACCTTGACGAATGTAATGGCCGGTTTGCAGTGACGCCGGAATTTCCGCAAGGCATTTATCACTACTACGTGACTGACGCTTACCCCTTCGTGCAGCGCTGCGTGAAGGGAACACCCGATCCGTCGGCCCGGCGTGGGCCGTCTGAGGATGGTGGGCCACCTCAAGGAAATGCGCCACCCGATCTTTCTGAGGCCGCAGAGCAACTGGGCATTTCTGAAGCGGCGCTTAGTCAGGCCATGCAAGCGGCGGAGGGACGCCAAGCCGCTCTCGCTGAAGTGGCTAGGGAGTTAGGCATCGACGAAGCGGAGTTGAGGGAGGCGCTGCCACCGAGACCCAACCGATAAAGGGGGGGCTTACTCAGACAGATAGATGATGCCAACACGACACAATCCACCAATAGACAGGGTTTTATGTGCCGCCCACGTAGAGAAGGTCATTTACCTGATTTAGGATCGGGAATTTAATAATGTGCCAGTTTCTCCCCTCTCGGGAGGGGTGCCGTAGGCGGGGTGGGTTTGACCCCAGCACTCATGGTCAACCCACCCCGCTAGGGGAAATGTGATCCCACTGTGCCTCAGGCCAAATTGTGGAATTTATATAATCCCTTGTTCCTTATGCCTAGATGAATGTCCTGTTTTAACAAGTACTATGAAACAACTTTTTAGTTCTATTGAGGTGCCTCAACCCACCAGACTCAAGGTGGAGCCTCACCTCCATCATCATGGCGATTCGCCCCATACCCACGGGGTCATCGACCCGGAAATCGCGAGTTCTGCCCTCGGCATCTGGGCGGTGAAATGGTCTTTGGTGGGCTTGCTACTCACGGCCATCGTCCAGGCGGCGATATTTTGGCTTTCGGGGAGTGTGGCTCTCCTGGCCGATATGATTCACAACGTTGGGGATGCCATGACCGCCGTGCCTTTGGGGGTGGCGTTTCTAGTCTCCCGACGCCAGCCAACACCCAGATTTTCCTATGGCTTCGCTCGCTTGGAAGACTTGGCCGGGGTCGTGATTGTAGCAATTATCTTGTTGAGCTCCATCATTACTACCTATGAGTCTGTAGAGCGGTTTTACCATCCTCAGCCCCTGCATCATTTGGGAGCCTTAGCCATCGCTGGCGGCGGCGGCTTCATCGGTAACGAAATTGTGGCGGTTTTCCGCGTGCGGGTCGGGCGACAAATCAATAGTGCTGCCCTGATCGCCGATGGCCACCATGCGATGGCCGATGGTTGGGTCAGTCTGGCGGTGTTACTCAGTGCCGTGGGGGTGAGTTTGGGCTATGCCTGGGCTGATCCGGTGATTGGTTTAGCGATCGCCGCCGGGTTGCTCCAAATTGTTTGGGAGTCGGGACAGACGATTTTGAGTCGCTTGCTCGATGGCGTAGAACCCGAGGTACTCGACTCGCTCCACCATGCCATCAGTCATGTGCCTGAAATTGAAACTGCAGCAATCGCAAATCTGCGGACTCGCTGGCTCGGGCATCGACTCCAGGTGGAGATGGACATGCTGCTACCGCCTCACCTTTCCCTCCAGGAAACTCAAGCGATTACGAATACCGTCGAACAGCAACTGAAAGCCCAGGTGCCTTATCTAGGTTTAACCGTGGTTAGAGCCGTACCGGGCACTGGCGGCAGATAAGGAGGGAGCAGAGAGCAGGGGAAGGAAAACTAACCAGCTCAAAAGTGCGATCGCCGATAACATCGCTGCGCGGACTGCCCCCCAATCGACTGCAACAGATGATCTGCCAGCAGATTCATTTGCTGACCCGGCTCGATGGTGGGACCGGCTTGCCGTTTGATGAGTTGCCCTAGCGGGCTCCACTCACTGAATCCGACACAGCACAGCACCTTTAGGGAAGGGATTGATCATGCCAATACGACGCAACAT
Source organism: Leptolyngbyaceae cyanobacterium (assembly GCA_050042805.1). Lineage (GTDB taxonomy): Bacteria > Cyanobacteriota > Cyanobacteriia > Phormidesmidales > Phormidesmidaceae > Halomicronema. The sequence goes on along the minus strand of JBHJJI010000065.1, from coordinate 2,662 downwards.
TACACAAGCAAATAGGTTTTGGCGTGCCGCCAAGCTGACTGTAGTCATGGCTCTTCTGATCTGGGGCTGCTCTAATTTGGGACAAAGTTTGCCAACCGATTTGGGGCAAAATTCACCAATCGATTTAGCACAAAGTTTGCCAGCCGCAGCAAATTGCGCCACTTATAAAGCGGCTGTTGCGTCACACCTCGCTCCTGAGGCCGCTAATTGTAAGGCTGATTTCCTTGAAGTCACTGCGACCGGTCTACCTGATTTGGCGTCTGGCAGTCGCGAAGATGCCCCCATGGTTGGCATTCTGTCTTGGATCCAAAGAGTGGCGGTTCCCTACGATTATCAGTGGCGAATTCCCCTTTCTCCGTCTTGGCTAGCTGCACCCGTGGAAGCCAGCGCCCGTGGCCCCATCGCGGTGGCGGTTGACGGGGTACCCATTTTTCATTACGAGCGCCGACCCGATGTTCCAACTTCGCTAGAGAACTACGAACAGCGCAATGACACTGTTGTTCAGGGCGAATTAGACCAGTGTGGCGGCCATGCTGGGCAAGGCGAAGACTATCACTACCATTACGCACCAGTTTGTTTGATGGATGAACATAATCCTGAACTGCCGATCGCCTTTGGCCTGGACGGCACTCCCGTCTACTTCGGTGAAGGGGGGGATGAGTATTACGGACGGGGTCGATACAGCGGCCTGAGTTACCTACCGGATGAAGCTCTGGATGCTTGCAACGCGATACAGCTATCAGAGGGTGGTTTTGTCCATTTCACTACCAAAACCCCGCCTTATGTGGTGGTTTGCCATCACGGGTCTTTTGATTCTGAACTGCAGATAGAACCGGGTCCCTTCGATGCCCTGGCGCAGCGCACCCCCAGCCCGTTTGGCGGCAGCTATGGCGAGCCAGTCTCCACGCTAATCACAGAGTTTGAAGAAACCGCCGATCGCGAGTATCGGTTAGCTTTTGAGTCTTTAACCACGCCGGGAGCAACCAGCGCGGTTGTGTATCGCCAGTCTTCAGCAGCTTGTTGGGAGTTTGAGTACCAGCTTGTTGCCGGTGAAGCCGGGCAGACGACCGAAGCCTGCCGACAGTAGCCTCGGATGCATGGCCATATGCTTCTGCCAGGAGCATATCTGTAGCGCGATTTGAGAACTTTTGCTGGCAAGAGATTCTAGTCTAAACGCATATGGCCAAAAACTATTTGACGCTATCATTGACGAATTTTTGTTAGCTTAAACCGTTCTCTACCGCGTATATAGCGGCCTGGGTTCGATCGCGCAGATCTAGCCGCATCAAAATATTAGAAACATGATTTTTGACCGTGCCCTCACTCACGTATAGGGCCTGGGCAATGCCTTTATTCGTCGTCCCTTTGGCGAGCAGTTTTAGCACCTCCAGTTCTCTCGCGGTTAGGGGCGTCTCAATGGGTGGTTTGGTGACCGATGCTTGATTGCTTTTAAGCGCGCCGATGAGTTTACCTGCCACCTCAGGTGCTAGTTGATAAACCCCGGCATGGGCCAGCTTGATGGCTTGAATCAGGTCTTGCGGCGGAATGTCTTTCATCAAGTAGCCACAGGCCCCAGCTAGCAGCGACTGCACAATAAACTCTTCATCATCAAAGGTGGTGAGCATGATGATTTGGCAGGTGGGTAGCGCCTGTCTGATCTGGGCCGTGGCTTCGACGCCACTCATTTCCGGCATGCGCACGTCCATGAGAATGATGTGCGGTTTTAACTTGAGGGCTTGGGCGATCGCCTCTTGACCATTGGCGGCAATGCCCACAACCTCAATGGTCGCTTCGAGTTCTAATAAAGAGGCAATGCCTTCTCGAATCAGGTATTGATCATCGACCAGCAAAATGCGAATTTTGACCGTCATGCCATTGCCTCCGGCTTTACCCCAGTCAGCAGGGTGGCCTGAGCCTGGGCCTGAGGAATTCTGACCGTTAGCTGGGTGCCTTGGGGCTGACTGCAGATGTCAAGGGTGCCCCCGACTAAACTGAGTCGTTCTTGTAAGCCGAGTAATCCATGGGTGGTTTGTTCATGGCTCCGCGACTTCCAGGCGGTGACATCAAATCCCAATCCATTGTCGATGAGGTCTAGCGTGGCAACTTGAGCCCCAAAATTGATCGAGATCGTCACTTGGCTAGCCCTGGCATGCTTATGCACATTGGTTAGCCCCTCTTGAATCACCCGATATAGGGTCATCAGCTTTAGTCGACTGTAGGGTGAGCGATCGCCAGTCTGCGTCAGCTTGAGTTCCAGTCCACTATGACGCATGCGCCGCAGCAGATCGTTCAGGGCTTCTGGAAATAGGAAAGGCTCACTATCTTGACGCAGACTGCTCACCGACTCCCGCACATCTTTTAGGGCCGCTTGCACAGTACGTTTCGCATGGTCTACCGCTTCATAGGCGCGGCTAGGGTCGCGTTTTCTGTAGGCGTTGGCTTTTTCGAGCTGAATATTAATCGCCGCCAGGTGATGGCCCAAACTATCGTGAATGTCACGCGCCAAGCGATTGCGTTCTTCGGTGGCCGCTAAATCAGCCACCTGCGCGGCATAGTGTTGCAGTTGGGTGTGGGAGGCTTCGAGTGAGGTCAATAAACCCGCCAACTTTTGCTGAGCTTGAGTCGCTTGGGACATGGCGCGGGCTAATAGCAGCGTAAAAAA
>JBHJJI010000064.1:0-19499 GCA_050042805.1 Leptolyngbyaceae cyanobacterium | reverse complement strand
GCCGACGCTCAACTCGAAGCCCAGAAAATGTGCGAAGCCATCTGGCCCCATTTTGAAGCATGGGTACCGGCGATCGCTGCCTGGTATGAAGAAAATCGCCTGAAGAAAGCCCGCCTCGCTCCGTAGATATCCGGTGCTAAGTCGGGGTGATGTGTAAAGGATATTTGCCAACACACCTATTTCAGAATGGTTTTCGCCACAGTGAGAAGGCAGTGCTATTCAGCACAGTGACTTCTCTCTGGCAGGACTCCTCAAGATGTTTTCGTATCAGCGGCTCCGAAATGCGGGTCTTTTAGCGCTGACGCTATTTTTCATCGCGTTGGGTGCAACGATTTACCCCGTCAATGCGCAAGTCCCGACGACTTCCCTGACCGTTGAGGAGCGGGTCAATATCGCCCTGGCGCAAGCCCAAGTTGAGGCCGGAGCCACTCAACTTGCCGCAGCGCTGAGTGTCCAGATCGAAGATGATGAATTGCGACTGGGCACAGGCTTTTTGCAATTTGCCAATGCGGTCGAAAATTTGGGGCAGTTTTGGTATCAATATGGCCTGCGATCGCAAGGCCCTTTGACGGGGATCTTTCCGATCTTGCGACTGCCCGTACCCGATAATCCAACCACCGCCCCGATGACTAACGCTCAGGCCCGTCAGGTGCTAGAGCAGTTTGAGGCCGATATTTTGCTGGCAGAAGACACCCTGGCCCAGCTCGCCGATGACACCGTGAAGCTGGGAGTCAATTTAGGAAAGGCCTATCTTGACTTTGATGGCGATGGGCAAGGTTCTGACCCCGAAGCGCTGTGGCGCATTTATGGCGATCTCAACCGAAGAGCACTCATCACCGAAGCGCAAGCCGCTAACTTTCGTATCGCGCTAGATGCAGGTGATGTGCAGTGGCTGCGAGGCTATTGTCATTTGCTAGCAGCGGTGCTCGACTTTTACCTGGCCCACGATGACTCGCTGCTCTTTGACCATACGGCCCATCTATTTTTCCAAAATCCTGAGGTGCCCTATGCCTTTCTCCGGGAACAGCCCTCTGAGGAATTTTTTGGGGAGGCGTTCTTAGATGCGATCGCCCTGGTACATCTGATTAACCTGCCGCTAATCGACCGCGATCGCCCGGCCCTGGCGCTGAGTCATTTGCAGCAGGTGACAGCCTTAAGCCGCCAAACCTGGGATTTCTATCTTCAAGAGACTGACGATGACCACGAGTGGATTCCGAATCCTAACCAGACGGGGGTGATTCCAGGCATGCCGGTGACGCCAGAGATGATTGATCAGTGGCTGGCCTTTTTAGATGAAGTGGACGCCATTTTAGCGGGCGATCGACTGTTGCCTTTTTGGCGCGGCACCGAGCCCGTGGGCGTGAATTTGCCGCGAATATTCACTGAGCCCCAAACGTTTGATGCCGTTCGCTGGGTGCAAGGGACGGCTGCTACTCCCTATTTAGAAACCGGGACGCTCACCAACCCCGATTTTTGGTGGCAATTGATGGAAGCTTTCGACGGTCGCTTTCTCTTCTTTGCCTTGTGGTTTAATTAGTCCCCGATTGTCAGGGTTGAGCACCGCTCTCCTACAGTTCAATCCCCAGGTGGTGAAACATAAAGGCATAGATGTCGGCAGTTTCCTCCAGGCCCTTGGTCAAGCTGCTCGCCCCGTGCCCCGATTTGGTGCCGATGCGAATCAGGGTGGGATTGTCGCCGCTGTGTTGAGCCTGCAGCGTCGCGGCGTATTTAAAGGAATGGGCTGGCACGACGCGATCGTCATGATCGGCGGTGACGATGAACGTCGCCGGATAGGGCACATCGGCGCGAATATTGTGCAGCGGTGAATAGCCATAGAGGGTAGCAAACTCTTCGGTATTGTTTTCGCTGGAACCGAATTCGGCAATCCAGTTCCAACCAACCGTGAATTTTTGAAACCGCAGCATATCCATAACGCCCACGCCAGGCAGTCCGACCCGGAAGAGATCGGGCCGCAGGTTCATCACCGCGCCGACTAGCAGCCCGCCGTTCGATCGCCCTTCGATCGCCAACCGCTCAGAATTCGTATACCCTTCACCGATCAGGTATTCCGCCGCCGCGATAAAGTCTTGAAATGCTTTAGGACGATGCTCGCGAATGGCCGCCTCATGCCAGGTGCGGCCATATTCGCCACCGCCGCGAATGTTCGCGATCGCAACCACCATGCCTTGTTCTAGCAGGGGAATCCACTTGGCGTTGAAGCCGGGCACCAGCGAGATCTCGAAACCACCATAGCCATAGAGATAAGTGGGAGTGTCGCCGTTGAATTTCAACCCCTTTTGATGAATCAGAAACATCGGAATCTGAGTGCCATCGCTGCTGGGATAGAATACCTGTCGGGTTTCATAGTCAGCGGCCTCGAAGGTGATTTCCGGTGCCCGAAAAACGGTGGATTCGCCGGTCGCAATGTCGTAGCGATAAATAGTGGGTGGGATGGTGTGAGACGTAAAGATATAGAAGGTGAAGTCATCGTCGGCTTGCCCGTCAAAGCCGTTGACAGTGCCCAGACCCGGTAGGGCAATTTCGCGATCGCGTGTGCCCTCAGGGTTGTAGACGTAGACGCGAGTTGTGACATCTTTGAGGTAGGTCGCAAACAACTTCCCCCCCACAAAGCTCACACCTTCCAACGGTTCTGGCTGTTCGGGAATAATCGTCTGCCACTGCTCTGCAGCCGGATCTTTGGGATCAATTAGCACGAGTCGACGATTGGGGGCGTCTAGATCAGTGATCATCAACAGGCGATCGCCCAGGCCATCGACAATCTCAAAGCTCTCATCCGTGATGGTGTCAATCAGGGGAGAAAATTCCGTGTCCCCGGCGGCTAAATCTTGTACATACAGCGCGTTGCCCAGTTTTGGCTGGCCGCGATCGCTAATCGACAGGATCAAAAACCGCTCATCATCCGTGAGGCCGACGAAGTGAAAGCGCAACGGATGTTGCGGGTCTTCGTACACCAGCTCATCTTCGGCTTGGGCCGTGCCGAGGCGATGGTAGTAAACCTTGTGAAACTCATTGCGAGACGACAGTTCTGTGCCGTCTGCAGGCGCGTCGTAGCGATTGTAATAGAAGCCCTCACCCCGCCAAGCCGGATAAGACACCTTCACCCACTCCAAGGTTTCGGGCAGCGTTTCCCCCGTCTCAACATTGAGAATGCGATAGCGCTGCCAGTCAGAACTACCCTCTGACAAGCCATACACCGCATATTTGCCATTTTTAGAGGGATTGAAGACCGTAAGGGAGGTCGTTTGGTCGTCAGAAAAGGTGTTGGGGTCGAGCAAAACGCGCGGTTGCCCCTCCAGACCATCCTGCACGTAGACCACGCTCTGATCTTGCAAGCCGTCATTTTTGAAGAAAAAGAAGCGATCACCGCGTTTCTCAGGAGCAGAATAGCGCGGATAATCCATGACTTCGCGCAGCCGCGCTTGAATCGCCTCTCGATAGGGAATCTGCGCCAAAAAGTCAAAGGTTACTTTGTTTTGTGCGGTCACCCAAGCGGCGGTTTCGGGCGAACAATCATCCTCCAGCCAGCGATAGGGATCGGCAACCGGGGTGCCAAAATAGGTGTCGACCTGATCAACGGTTGCAGTCGCAGGGTAGGTCAGCTTTTCGGGGATGTCAGCCATGGCCACAAATCTCTCAGCGGGCGATCGCTCTCTATTGTGCACGATGAGCCAGGCCACGGGTATTCTCGTTCAGCTCTGTGGCTTGCGGCGCTAGTTCACTGCTCCCGGTCGATGGAGTATACCGATTCTCTACAACTAAACTATCAATCTGGCTCCCCTGCCCCTTAGCTTACCGGCATTTCTCAGACTACCTTGGGAGTCCGAGTTCTGAGAATTGGGCTTAACTCAGCGGCAACAAGACCTGGGTCGCCTCGTGGTTAGCTTGCAAGCTGATTGTGGTGATTTTGGCATTGATCAGGCGGCTGTCTTTGTCAGCCTCGCCCGTGCCCGGATTGACCGCATAGGCTGGAAAACAGGCGGCGCTAATGCTTAGCCTGAGCGCGTGTCCCACTGTCAGCGCAAAGCAGGTCGGCTGCAGGGTAAAACGACAGGTTGACCATTGCTGCGTCGGCACCTCAAAGCGGCCATACCCTTGAGTCAGCGGATAAACGGTGCCGTTGGGCAAAACTTCGGACAGGGTGACGCTCAAGTCAAAGGTGGGGCGATCGCACTGGCAGTGCAACGCAACTTCGATGAGCCCCGTCACCGCCAACTCAGCTTCCAGGAGGGCCGACGTATAGGTCAACACATCGCTGCGACCGTCCATCGCGGCTCGGTCAAACGCCCCGGCGGGCATCGCCGCATGGCCGCCCAATGACGGCACCGGTCGCCACGGGTCATGCACCCAAGTATCAATGATGGGAACGTCAGGGGTGACTGGAAGATCGGCTGCAGAGAAGACGTGAGGGAAAATGAGTTGGCCATCCTCCTGATCCATCCCCGCTAAACCACTACTGGTTAGCTGACAGCGCTGACCTGCCTGTGGCCAGCTAGGCCGCGATCGCCAGCGGTTGGTGCCCATTTCAAACAGATGCAGGGGTGTTTGCTGCCAACTGGGTGGGGCGTCATCCTGCAGCCAGTGAGCAAACCACTCAACTTGCAGACGATCAACCGGACTGTTGGCCGCTGGCCCAAAATCTCGTCCGCCCACCTGACGTCCCCAAGGAATATGGCCCCAAGGGCCGATCCATAAGGGTTGAGGATATTGGCTGCGCGCGACCAGTTCGCGATGCAGCCGCAGATCGCCTCGCAGATAGGGGTCAAACCAGCCGCCAATATGCAGCATGGGCAAATCAATCTGAGCGAGCGACGGCGTGATGCTTTGCCAATAGTCAGGATCGGGGGGCTGCCGGAGCCAATCGTGCAAGAACGAGTCCGGAGCATATTGCTGGAGCACCGCCGGACAGGCGGGTGTCTCGTCATGGATGGGTAACTGGCGCGAGGCGCGATAAAGGTGGTGAAACGCTTCGGCATCACCGCGCAAACGCGCTGTTTCAGCCGCCAGTTGAATGGCCCACCCGACCCCCGCCTGCAATAGGAAAGCGCCGTTTTCATAGGCCCAGTCTTCACGCGGATGGTAACCCGCCATGGCGGGAGCGATCGCCTTTAAAGCTGGGGGCAGGGCGGCGGCGGCGAAGAGCTGCGTCATGCCCTGGTAAGAAAAGCCATACATGCCCACCCGACTGTTGCTTTGCGGCAAGGTAGCCGCCCAGGCCACCGTGTCAAACCCATCGTCAACTTCATGGGCAAACAGGTGAAATTCGCCTTCGGAGGTGCCCCGGCCTCGCACATCTTGAATCACGACGATGAACCCCTGAGCGGCATACCAAGTCGGGTGGGCGTAGACGACGGTCGAGGCAATGGCGCGTCCGTAGGGTTGCCGCATTAGCAGTACGGGAAACCTTCCCGTTGCATCAGGACGATAGACATCGGCATCCAGCCGCACGCGATCGCGCGTCCACATTGATATGCTTTCCTTAGGAAGGACGGAATATTGTCTTGTCACTGTCTGCCCCCTGACGCTCTCATTAGAGTGTAGAGACCCATCGCCTGAGCCTGGTAGGCTGAGATTTAAGTTTCATGATTCCTGCAGGGCGAGAGCAAGGGAACTGGAGGGGGCCGCCGGTTGCTGCTGCTAACCCGGTGTTTGTTAGGGCCTTCTCACCGTGTCAGGCGGGTGGATTCGACCAACCGCAGTAAATCGGCCAGGAGGCGACGGACAAACCGGCTTGGATGTGCCCTATTACTCAGCCCTCGGCGTCGCCCTGAAAACGGTCAGTATCTGGCTGAAACCCTTGATCTAAAGGCGCTGAAGTCAGGCCAAAGATTCTTGTCGAGAGTGCAACCTTTCCGTATTTCCCGGGAAGTCTTAGTACGAATCTGTCTCCTAGCAGTACTTTGGCCCGCGCCCGCGCCTGTGTATAACGTGCGACGAATCAGACTACCCTGTGAGTACTCAAGATGAGGGTGACTATCTGAGTCATCAACCTGACCTCGGCAGGCTTTGGCTGCAGCGGTTGGTCTCCGAATATAGCTGGACATCAGGCAGAACATGATTGGGATAGGACTTTTTAGATAATGCACATTCTGGTGATCCATTCAGAGTCTGAAACGCGTCGTCTTCTTTATCAGTTGCTCGCTGCCGAAGGCTACGACGTCACACTCTGGGCGGATGATCCTGCGATCATCGATCTGACTCAACTGAGCGAGCCCACATTAATTATTGGGGAATGGAAACAAGAAGCGGAGGCTGAGGGTCTCTCTGCTTGGCTGAGCCTTAAAGCCAGCACTGACGTTCCTCCTATTTTTTGTCTGATGCTGATTCCTCAAGACAGTCTGGCGCAATATACGTCTGTGCTAGCCAATGGCGCAGATGATTGGTTATCGCATCCGGTTGACCCCGTAGAGCTGAAAGCGCGGGTGCTCGCGGGCAAGCACATCTTAAAACTCAAGCAAGAACTGCACGATCAAACTCGACTGCTACGGGCTGAGCTAGCCGAAGCAGAGGCCTATGTGCGATCGCTGCTCCCCAATGACCTGACCGAAAAAGTGCCGATTAATGCGCGGTTTATTCCCTCCCGGCTGTTGGGGGGCGACTGCTACGACTTTTATTGGCTCGATCCTGACTATCTAGTGATTTATCTGCTGGATGTCTCCGGTCACGGGCTCGGTTCCGCTCTGCTGTCGACGTCTGTGCTCAATATGCTGCGATCGCAGTCGCTGCCAGACGTCAACTTTTACCGACCGGAAAAGGTGCTGCAGGCGCTCAATGAAACGTTTCAGATGAATGACCAAAACGAAAAATATTTCACCATGTGGTACGGCGTCTACAATCGTGCCAATCGACAACTGCTCTACGCCAGTGCCGGTCATCCGCCCGCCGTGTTGATTTATAGCCAAGATCAGAAGCCGCAAACCATCGAGCCGCTAAAGACATCCGGCTTGCCCATCGGCATGCTGCCAGATGTTCAATACCACTGGCAGCGGTGCTTTATCCCCCCCGCTAGTCGGCTGTATCTCTTTAGCGACGGCGTTTATGAGATCAAACAGCACGACCAGACCATGATGGATCTGAACGACTTTCTTGATATTTTGGCGACTCATACCGCCGATCAAACGATTGATGACATTTTGAAGCAAGTCAACGATCGCACAGTGGATAGAACCTTTTCTGACGATTTGTCGCTGCTCGAAGTCTATTTAGATTAAGCATTTAGATGAAGAACCGGCAGCTATTTCAGCACCGCTAGGGCGCGTCATCGGTTCGGTGCCTAACCTTTGTAGAACCCGCATTACCGCACCCGTGCCCACACTTAAGCTAGGCGCTGAAACCGCTGTGGAACGGACATTGAATCGCTAACTGAGACAGCCCCTAGTGTGGTGAGGCGATGGTTCCTGAATGCCATGTGTGGGCCACTCAACCTCCGTTTGATATAGCTTCGAACATAACGTAGGGTGAGCAATGCCCACAGGCCATAGATTACGGCCTTTTCTAGCGATTGACTGGCTTATGGATCGCTATACCCGAGCTGGTCGGATGGAGTGTGATGAACAGAGCTACAAAAAAGCTCGCCATAAAGATGAGCTGCTGAGGTGTATTGAGCGAGAACAAGATCAAATCTTGGGAGTTATACCGATTCTCTGAAACCAGGCTATAGAGCTGGCTCCCCTGCGTTTTCAAGATTGCATCAGGAGTCCGATGATTGAGAGTTGGTATTACGGCTGAGTCAAAGCGAGTAGTCTGTCAAAACTAACTTTTGGGATATGGACTCTCTAGAGGCCTGATGATTCCAGGACTTTAGAAAAGGTTGATCCCCATTCTTCGATTTGACACGGCACTACATATCAAGTGAGCGCAGAGCCAAACGGATGCTCTGCGACTCGGCTTAAATTCATGACATCAGCTGATCAATGATGACAGCGACTGAGGCGGCGAACAGGGTAATGGCGATCGCCACCCACGGACTTTGCCCTTGGGCAACTGCCAAAGAGGTGATGATGCCTGCCCCTAATCCGGCAGTAACCAACGATCCCCAAACATCTTTCTCTTGTTTTTTATACATGGAAGCTGTGGGCAAAAGATTGTAAACAGCCTTCAACGTATCACCTTGAAATGGCAGATCTTTATTCACCTTGAACAGATGATACTAAGGTTAAACTTGAGATAAGCTTCTTAACAAAGCACCGCTTTGCGGCAATATCGGGTCGTTGTATCACCCGTTTGTGGCGAGTTTGTGTGCAATAACGCAATAGTTTAGGGGGAGAATTGTCTCCTTAGCGATCGCGGTTAACGGTTTTACAGAATCCCTCAACAACAGAACGATGTTTTCTCTTTCTGCGCGATACGGCCTAGAGTACGCAATGGGGAGAAAGTGCTGAGGGGTCGTTTTGATACCGTTGTGCGATCGACAATCGTGTAGGCAACAGCACCGGCGGCAGCGAGCCGGTGCAGAAATCAATCCGGAAACAATAATGTGAATTTTGGTAAAAGCCCAAGGATTGATGAGAAGCCTTAGAACACGATGGGCAAAATTTTGATATGTATGAGCGGTTGCTGCAATCTGCCGCGCTAACGATAAAAGCCCCCAATATGGATGAAAAATCATTCATTTAGGCTCATTCATAGCAGAGTGATCAAACTGATTAAGACATCAGTAATTTTGACGATTAGCTCAAGCGAACTGATGTGATTGAGCTTTATCTTTCTGCGACTTATCCTTTGGAGACATTTTTTAATTATGCTTTCAACCTTTAGTCAAACGGCTGCCCACGCTGATGGTCGGTTTCTCAATGATCAGGAACTACAAGGCTTAGAGGCATATGTCGAATCTTTTTCGGCTCGGACTCAGACCTATCAGACTTTAGGTCGTCAAGCAGATGAACTGGTGCTTCGGTCTTTGCGTAAGCTGGCTCAGACCCATCGTCAAGAAGTGGTCACCCACAGTGCCAAATGCAAGCGCGATATGGATTTTGCCCTTAAAGAAATCGCCCGAGCAGTGCTGTTAGACGAGCCAGAGGGATTCAAGCAAGATTTCTCTCTATGGATGGAAAATATTACCCGAGCCGTTCATACCAACAATGCTGCGTCGCGTGCCTATAGTTGCCTCAAAGCCGAGATTCGCGCCGCCCTCCCCGCTAACCATGCGGCCTTAGTGACGCCGTACCTAGATGAGCTGATTACAGCATTTTCGGGGCACTGATTCCCGATAGATATGACGCAGTGAGTCAGGCGTAAACCAGGTCGATTTGCCTTCGGCTTAACCAGGTACTGGGAAGTCGGCGTTGCGGAATTATGGTATGAATTCGCCTCCTGCCCCCAATTCTGGGTGAGCCGGATTTCTCAAAGTTCCCCAGAATATAGCTCTCTGGGCATTCAAGAACGGAGGAACGAGGGGGCGAGATCACTGGCAACGCAGATAGATCCATCCTTCGATTTAGCAATGCCGGGAAGTCAGTCTTGTATGTGTGATCTTTGCCCAGGGCGGGCCAGCTCAGCCGTCGGAACTCGGCATCGATGGCCTTGTGAGTATCGTGCAATCTGTTCAGAGGGTGCGACACGGATGCTTGAATAGGGCTAGACAGGGAGCTGCAGGTCATCGCGCGATCGCTGACTTTAGAGTCAACTGGGGAGCTCTAGAGCAACGCCTCATGACGTGAGCGCATCACTCCCAACGAGGCAAAAGGTGCGGCCATAATTGCTGGGGGGCAGTGGGTTGGACAGCTCTTAGGTCGGGAATTTTGAGTGATCTTTGGGTAGCTGATCCACCCGATAAGCGTCTATTTTTAAGGTGAATGCTTTAGCTTAGTTATCAGGGCTTGTCGAAGCTCCTTAGACTGCGAGTATGATTGGGTGCTGACCGTTTTGCGAGTTGACTAGGGGCAAGCATCAATGACCAGTTAAATAGTTAGCAACACAGCGAGTTCAGCCCTTAGCTGATTTCATAAAGCAGGCGCGACAATGCCCGTCTCCAAGTCTGTTTTACCTCATTGATGACGTGTCCTCGAGTACTGGTTGACTCAGGTCTTGAGCAGACAACTGTCTCAAGTTAAGAGTGCTCTCTTGACGTTGAGACGCCGAAGCCTTTGGTGATTAGCGAGCACCGATGATTATTGAGAACTTGCTTGATCGCTCGTGCCTGCTCGCTTAAAGCACTTTTGATCAGCCAGAAGCTATGCCCACTGACCCGATGAGACGCATGATCGAAGAGACAACCGCCACATCGTCGGTGACGTCTGAGCTGCTGTATGAGGCGTTAGATGCGGTGCCGACGGCAGTCTATATCAAAAACAGGAATCACCGCCTGTTATTTGTGAATGATGCCTGTTGTGAGCTGTTGGGCCGATCGCGCCCGGAGCTGTTCAACGTTGCTGAAGCCGAAATTTTATCGGCAGCGACGGGGCAGAGCCTGCAGCATCAAGATGAAGACGTTTGGCAAGGGCAATTAGCCACCGCCTCGACTGAAATCGTGGCTGCCCCAACGTCAGCCCACACAAATGGCCAGCTGCTGACTCGCCGCACACAGCTCGCCGCTGGCGGTCAAGCGCTGCTGTGTTTTTTAGCGGTGGCGTTACCGACTCCTCCCTTGGCGGCGAGCGTAGCGACCCCTTCACTTTGGCAAATGCCTCAACTGCAGGCGCTGTTGGCCAACGTGCCCGCTGTCATTTATCAGCTCTGCCGACAACCGGATGGGCAAGTGCAGTTTACCTTTGTCAGCCCCGGTGCCCATGAAATATTTGGCGTGGCGTCTCGGGCCATTCTGGTGAACGCGGAACAAATTTTGCGTTTGTTGCACCCGCTTGATCGCCCGACATTTGAACACTCGCTAGCCGCATCAGCCACGACGTTGACCCCCTGGCATTGGGAAGGACGCTACTACCAGCCCGATGGCAAAGTGGGGTGGATTCAAACTGCTGCCCGTCCCCAGCCTTTGCCCCGGGGGGCAGTCGTTTGGGACGGCTCGATCATGGATGTGACGAGTCGCAAACAAGTGGCCGCAGCCACCATTGAACAAGCGGTTATGGCTCAGGCACTAGCGGATAATGAAACGCGTTTTCGCACCCTGACCGAAACCATTCCGGGGGCGATTATGCAGTTGCGGGTGCACGATCGCGGCTACGTCATCGATTTTGTCAGCGATCGCATCGAAGCCATTACCGGCCTCACGCCCGCGCTACTCACGACCGATGCCCATGCCTGGTTTGAGCAGATGCATCCGGTTGATCATCAGCGCCTGCAGGAGACCCTTGAGACCGCTGTCACGACCGCGAGTGCTTGGCACTTTGAAGGACGACTCACGACTCCCTCGGGGGAAACCCGATGGTGGTGCATTGATGCGCTGCCGGGACCACCAGCTGGGGAAGATCTTGTCTTCTGTGGCGTCGTGCTGGATGTGACTGACCGTAAAACGATCGAAGAAGCCTACCAAGAACACGATCGCCAGTTGCGGATGGCGCTGCAGGTCTCGGGCATGGGGGTCTGGACTTGGGATATGGCCACCGATCAAATGGTGTGGACAACGGAACCCGGTACCTTGTTTGAGGTCTCGGCGGTCAGTTTTTGCGACACCTTTGATGCCTATCTGCAAAATGTGCACCCCAGCGATCGCGACTTGGTCAAAGCTGCCGTGAGCCAAGCCGTTAAAGATGGGCAAGACTATCAAATCGAATATCGGCTGCTGTTGGGTGACGACACCGTGCTCTGGATTGGTGAGCGGGGCGGGGTGTGGCGTAACCTCGATGGGATGCTGCTGGGCCTCATGGGCACGGTGTTGGACATTACCGATCGCATGACGGCGAGTGCCGCCCTGAAGGAAAGTGAGGAACGAAATCGCACGTTAATCAACAACATTCCGGGGGCCGTCTATCGCTGCAAAGCCGATAAAGATTGGACGCTGATTTTTCAGAGTGATGCGATCTTTGACGTGACCGGCTATGCCGTTGATCATCCGATTCACCACGAAGACTGGCGACTGATTCATCCCGATGATCGCGATCGCGTCGATGACGAAATTACGGCCGCGATCGCTCAGCGGCAGCCCTTCGAGGTGGAATATCGCTTGCTGCATGCCGATGGTGACATTCGCTGGGTGCTCGAAACCGGTCAGCCTATTACTGACGCAACGGGCACGGTGCAGTTAATTGACGGCGTGTTGACAGACATTACCCGTCGGAAGCAATCGGAGACCCGTCTGCAAGCACTCGCGAGTCGCGAGCGGCTCATCAACCGCATCTCTACCCAAATCCGGGAGTCTTTGGAACTACAGCCCATTTTGCAAACGACAGTGCAAACAGTGCGGCAACAGCTGGCTACTGATCGCGTCGTGGTCTACCGCTTTCGCCCCGACTGGACGGGAGAAGTGATTGTTGAAGATGTGGCATCGCCCTGGCGATCAACCTTGGGGGAAATTGGCACCGACAACTGCTTTCCCAGTGGGCTGGCCCAGTATTACGAAGCTGGCCAAGGCCGCGCGATTGATGACATTTATCAGACTGGGTTTGACGCCTGCCACATTCAGTATCTAGAAACCCTGCAGGTGCGAGCCAACTTGATTGTGCCAATCTTGTTGAAAAAGCAGCTCTGGGGGCTGTTGATCGCCCATGAATGCCGTGGCCCACGCCATTGGACAGATAGCGAGATTGAGCTACTGGCCGCTCTAGCGGGGCAGGTGGGGTTGGCTATCGGGCAGGCTGACCTGTTTCAACAGGCGACGGAAAATGCCACTCGGGCCCGACAACAAGCCGCCGACCTGAAAGCCACCCTGGCAGAACTCCAGCGCACCCAAGCCAAATTGGTGCAGACCGAAAAGATGTCGAGTCTGGGGCAGCTGGTCGCAGGTGTGGCCCATGAAATCAACAATCCCGTCAGCTTTATTGATGGCAACATTCTGCATGCTGCAGACTATGCCCAAGACTTGCTCAAGTTGACTGAGCAGTATCAGGCGACCTATCCGCATCCCCCAGAAGCGTTGGCGCAGCTAATTGCCGAGGTCGATCTCGAGTTTCTCGCTGCTGATTTTCCCAAACTGTTGGACTCAATGCGGGTGGGGGCAGAGCGCATTAAGACTATCGTGGCTTCCCTACGTAACTTCTCGCGGATGGATGAAGCGGAAATCAAGGCCGTCAATATTCACGAGGGACTAGACAGCACGCTGATGATTTTGCAGCACCGGCTCAAAGCGGATGGCGATCGCCCCCAAATTACCCTGACCCGCCGCTACGACGAGTTGCCCCTGGTGGAATGCTACGCCGGTAAGCTCAACCAGGTCTTTATGAACTTGATCAGCAATGCGATTGATGCGATCGAAGAGCAGATGGCCACTGGCAATCCAATGCAGCCGCCGACCATTACTCTCACCACCGAGGCGCTGTCACCCGATCAGATTCGCATCAGCATTAGTGACACTGGCTCAGGCATTGCTGAAGCCAAACGCCAGCGTATTTTTGAACCCTTTTACACTACGAAACCAATCGGCAAAGGAACCGGTATTGGTCTTTCGATCAGCTACCAGATCGTGACCGAGCATCACCATGGCACTTTAGCTTGTGAATCGCAAGCGGGTCAGGGCACCACCTTTCACGTCACGATCCCCGTACAGCAGGGCACCACCTAACGCGGTCTCGCTTAGCCGTCAGTCGGTCGCTCAGCCCAGTCTCCGCTAGGGA
Organism: Leptolyngbyaceae cyanobacterium; assembly: GCA_050042805.1. Classification (GTDB taxonomy): domain Bacteria; phylum Cyanobacteriota; class Cyanobacteriia; order Phormidesmidales; family Phormidesmidaceae; genus Halomicronema. The sequence continues at coordinate 5,817 of JBHJJI010000064.1, read as the reverse complement.
GTTGTTTGAAAATAACGTACCGATCGTCGGGGTTTGGCACGTATCTGTTTAGTGTCCAGCTACTGCCGATCCCCCTCAATCCCCCTAAAGCCCTGCCCGGAGGGCGTAGGGGCGGCGACAGCGAGGGATCCTACGAGCACGCTAAACAGATACTTTGGCACTGCCAAACCCGACAGAAAACGTTTCCACAAATGGGATGTGATTTAAGCGCAGATCCCTTAGGGGATCTCATGACCGCCGAGTGCGTCATCGCCTTGCGTGACGCGCCGAGGTTAGCCCTTAGAAGTGCGTACCTGACAGCGTCGCATCGCTAGCCTTGAACTGGGGGGATTAGCTGGTTAACTAGCAGCCCCAGCGGTCGCACTTTCAGTCTTGTCAGCCTCCTCCTCCTCTGGGTGAGTTCCTTGCACGATCAAGACAGAACTGGTTGCATGGTGCATAACGTAATTACTGACGCTGCCGAGCAGCAACTCGGTAAGGCCTGATCGGCCGCGATTACCGACCATAATGAGATCGGCGTCCCAGCTCTTAGCAATGTCGCAAATAATCCGACCGGGGTCTCCGGCAGTTTGTGTAAACTCGGTTTTGATGCCCTGATCCGTCGCCTCTGCCGCAAACTTTTGGAGCTCTGACAGGCCCTCTTGCTCGTATGCGGCCCAGCGTTTTTGATAGGTATCCCAAGCTACGCTGTCAGCGATGGGATAGTAGGTGTGATAGGCCCGCACGGGCAGCCCTGGACTATTGTCTTCATAGGCTGAAAGCGCATGGACGAGCATCAAATCAGCTTTCGTCGCCTTGGCCATCTCAATCGCTTTACCGAGCAGATAAGTCCGAAAGGGGGAATGATCTAGCGCCACTAAGATTTTGCGATACATAACAGCCTCCGTGAAAATCCACAGCATTGGGAGGAGCCGCAATACCGAGTGACACTGGCACGTCAGGGACGCATTTGGTCTGCCGTCGTTGGGGAGACATGCAGACCTGAAACTTAAACCAGAGGCATCACTGGCCCACTCAGAAAAGAATTGCTGCTATCAGCCAAGATTCTTCCTTATCTTGATCTTAAAGGAGGCGTCACGGTTCTATGAGAGTCCTTAACATGCGATCGCATCTCTCAACGAAATCATAATCGTGGTCCCTCGGGAAGTTCCCCCCTTCACTCCATCGGTAACGACTTGAGGCTACGGCTTGAGTGCTTCATCCAAGACTTGACGGGCCGTTTCAGCCTGCGATCGCGCATCCCGATATTTCAAATTGCTCTGAGCAAAGCTCTTGAGTGTTTTGAAGCCATCTTTCAGTTCCGTCACCTGGGCTTCAGTGATGGGTTCATCGATAAAGAGCAAATCGATCAATTTTCTGATTTGCAGGGCGTCTTCTCGCGAGTCCTGCATTTTCATCTTCAACGTGGCTAGGTGGCTCAAGACTTGCACAGCCTCGACGACTGCGTCTTCTTGGCTTTTGATATCCGAGGTCGTTTCAGGCGTTTTCACTTCAATAAACTGCTGAGGGTCAAATCCGTTAGCCAGGTTGGTTGGCAATTTGCCATCGTCCATCAGATCTACCAGCTGATCCATCGCTTTTTCTCGGGCTTTGCGAGAATCTTTGCCAGACACCGTTAAGATCACTTCTGGACTCTGCGCCAGCGTATATTGCACCATGGCGGCCACCAAATAGTTCTTATGAACTATCCCAGGATAAACCACCTTGTCGCTCAGTAACTCAGCTCACTGTAAAGCGTTACATCTGAGCCAGTCATCACCTGAGCGATCGCAAGTTTCGCCAGCGGGTGGCTCTCCTCAATGCGATGAGGCTACCTTGGCCGCCAGACATCGAAATCAAGATAGGCCACTAGCCAGCACTAGGAGCTGTTCTGATTTTAGGGGCTTATGGCTTGCTGTCTGGTTATCTGTCCGTCATCGATGGTATGGGGATGAGCGCGCGAGAATGTCGAGCCTCGGAACTTTTGGCCGTTAGTATTGATGACGCGTCCTAAGACTGATCCGTGGAATCTTCGCCTTCGCCCGCTGGAGTGGGGATCGGCGGTGTGGCTTCGTCTTCGGTTGTAGCTTCGCCTTCCGTGGTTTTCTCTGCTGGCTGGTCTTTGGCTAGTTTGGCTTGGGCTCGTTCTTCGCGTTTCTTGCGTTCGGCTTCTAACACTTCTGCCATGAGCGCTTTTGCCTGAACCATTTTTTCGAGGTTGCTGCGATAGAGCTCAATGTCTTTCTGCAACTTATCAAAGGAAATCGACAAAGATTCTGCGGCTTCCTGCATAAAGCTCATCAGTTGCTCTTTGTCTTTGGCCAGGTCGGGCGCGATTTTTTGCACCAGAGTATAGAAGCCAATGCCAAACGCGCGGCTATATTTGAAGCGATCGCGCTCAGCGACTCCCTTCAACATGCCCGACAGCCCTTCGGTTCCAGCTGAATCTAAATCGGCCAACGTGCTTTTGAGGGCCTCCAACGAAACCCCTTCAGCGGCACTCAGCGCCGATTGAGCATCGTTGCGATATTGCTCAGGCGTAGACTCAACCGCCACACATAATGCGGTAAAGAGATTGCTAATGTCCTCTTCCGGACGATAGCCCTCCATAAAGGTGTCATAGGTAGTGACAATTCCGAGAGCATAAATGGGGTCATAGACAAAGCTGTCGCTGACAGAGAGAAGGTGCATCTCCACCATGAGTTCCTCGATCACTCGGCGATAGACCGACGTGACGGGACGGTGGAAGTTTTGATAAAAAGTGCGTTTGGTGTCAGAAACAGTGCGGACGTTGCTCACAGAACTTTGCCGAGAATACAGCTATACCATTCTCACCTTTAGAAGTCGGTTTGCCAAGTTGAAAAGCAAAGTCGCCGCAATTCTCAGGTTGAATTCACGGCACTGTTTTACGGCATGTCATCAATTAATGGCCAAACCCTTAGAGACTAGGGATGATCCGCCCACATCAAGTGCCTCAGCTAGGGACTGGAAACAAGTCACTACAAGCCATACACACCCTAAATGATGTCAGCCCTTCGGGCTCAGAAGGGTTTCAGGTTGGGATCTGTACGGCAGCAAAAAGGATGCTTTTAGCCAGTGGAATGGTTTCCCGCCTGAGACATCGTTCTCAGCATGGCTCGGCTCAGCATGGCTCGGCTCAGCATGGCTCGGTCGACTCGCCAATCATCGCTCCATCTGGGCGTTGCGGAAATCAGGGATAAACGGATTTCAAAGAATCCTTGATTTTGCTTTCTGGTGGGTAGGCCTAGCCTGCGTGCCGCTTAGAACGAAAAGTAAAACCGGCAAAATGAGCCTGGCTAGAGGCTCGATCTTCGCTATGCTTTCCTAAACAGACATGGTATTGTCATAAACTCAAGGGCGATTAGCACAGTGGTAGCGCGCTTCCTTCACACGGAAGAGGTCACTGGTTCGAACCCAGTATCGCCCATTGCCAGTCTCAAAAGTGGCCATGAGCCCTTTCTTAAGAAGCGCGACCGTAGTGCCCGTACTAGAGCATTTTTCATGCTGAAACCACGTCCAAGTTGAGAACTTTAGTTTTGAGTGATCGTCCGACCTCTCCTTGGCAAGGAAAAGTGCCGACGTCGGTGAGGTTTTGTCAGATGCAAAACTCCAAGTCTGAATCTGAATAAGGTTGATCTCAAGTCCCGATGGCGAGGAGTTTGCATCAGAGCGGTTTAACGGTTGCTTTTGGCTCTTGGTTTCGCAGGTTGCTTGGATAACTCAGGGGACTTTGCTTTAGTGCGCGCAATCGCTGGGGATTGTCGGGTGCTGCTGGTGAGGTCAATATCCAATGTTGCCGACTCAGATAATTTTGAGGAATGGCGATCGGAGATGATGGCGTCAAGTCGTCAGAGCGAGTCAAAATTGCCCCTGAGTTATGGTGCCGAGCGGTATTGGCCCGTTAAGCTACCCCGGTTTTGTGAGGTGATATGGGGTGCTCTGGGGGCTACTGAACGGGTCTCTGGTGATTCGGCAATGCGGGGAAAGTCCGTTGCCGTTACTTCGGGAGAACTTTGAGGTGCGGCGTTCAGAGTGGTGGACTCGTCTTGAGTGATCTCAGGCGTTATGGCACCACGGTTTCTTGCGGCGATATGGGGAACTCTCGGAGCGGTTGAACTGAACTCTGGTGACTCTGCAACCCTCGGAGAGACCGTTGCCGTGATGGCAGGAGGGGTCGAAGACAAGACCTGAGGTTCTGGCAAATTGTCACTGGAGGATACCTGAGTTGCCGAGGGAGGGGCAGGCAACTTGGATAGTTGCTGTTGCCTGTAGGTTTCACTGGAAACGCCTAGCTGGCTGGAACGGTCAGTAAACCGAGGTGAGGATAAAAGGCCGTCATGCCTTCTATCCATGGATGGCGCTGCCGCCTGAATCGTCGGCACAGTTGACGGCGATTCAGGTGTTAAGTTTGGCGTCGCCGAAATCTCTAGGCCAGGAAACTGAGGCTGAAAATCTTCTAATGCTGGCAGTGGGGCAGCGTCTTCCGCAGCTCTGGCCTGAATAGCCGACCGAGCATCCGTTCCATTCAATAACAAGGAGCCGATACCGACCGTCAAGGCCAAGGCCCCCAGCCCTTTGCCGCCAACTTCTAGCAACTGAGGCGAGAGCGATTTAGATGATACAGGCGATTGAAATAAGGGTTTAGACGTCCGGGGGTAGCCCGTAACCAGATAAGGATTGGGATAAGCCAGCCGGGCAGAAGCCGCCAATCGATTCGCTTTGGGTGAGAAGGATGAGGTCACAGAAGTCATAGGTTTCAGAGTTGAGAATTACGGTGAATTGACTTGACTGAAGAAAATCTGTTTATCCAAACTAGCTCAGAGACATCAGGATTCTTTGGAGAAAGCGAATAGCTTTTGCTTTGGCAGTAAAGGAAGTTTGGGAGGCATTTCTTTAGCAACCAGGCCAAGCAGTGGCAAATTAGATATCCAAACTTTTTCCAGCGTTTCTTCTAGTTGGTAAGACTTGACTGCACCCAGATGAGAAAGCAATGCTAGACCATCTGTTTCTGCGGCAATTAACCCAGCATCGGCATATTGAGCAAAAGGAGGACAGTTGAAGACGACCAAGTCAAATTCTGCTTGGGCTTGTTTGATGAGTTTTCTGATGTGATGGGATAACAGCAGCTTAGCTGGGTCGCGGGCCGTCTGGCCAGTCGTCATGACAAACAAATTGTGTTCTATGGGTGATCGATGATAAACCTCTTTTAAGCTGAGGTCTTGGGCCAAAAGATTACTGAATCCTCTTTTGTTGGGTAATCCTAAAGACTCGCTTAGATAGGCCCCCTCCAAGTCAGCATCGATCAGCAAGACTCGATGTCCCATTTCTGCTGCCATCCAGGCAAGATAAGTTGCTGTGGTTGAATCAGCTAATTCCTCATCGACAGAACTCAACGCTAAAGAGTAAAACGAACCTTCCTCACTCGCTTGCTGGATGTTAATAACCAGTGAGCGAAAAGCTTCTCTCAGATCAAAAATGTCATCATTGGGTAAAGAGCCATTACTGGCATCTTTGCTGACAGATGTTAGCTGATTTGAGCCTGAGACGGAGCTAGGAATAACGGGCGGAAACAGGGTTAGTAAGTATTCTTCGTCATCGCCTCGTCCTACGGCTTGGTTATAAGGAATCAATCCTAAAATGGGTACGGGTGTAATCCGCTTGATATCTTTGGGGGAATATAAAACCCCTCTTTGAGCATCGAGAAAAAAGGCTAAACCCGTCCCCAAAAGGACTCCCAAAATACTTCCCAAAACCTTGCTATTGGTCAAGTTTTCTGCGGTTGTTGAGAGGGTGGGCCGCGTGACCAGTTCCCAGGGT
>JBHJJI010000063.1:0-7851 GCA_050042805.1 Leptolyngbyaceae cyanobacterium | reverse complement strand
ATCGTCGCCATCGCCACGGGCACTTCTAGATAGCCGTAAGCGACATGAAACGCTTCTAACAACAGAATGCCACCCAACACCCCGCCCAAAGCAGCCATCGATAGCAGCGTCATGCGACGTTTGCGTTGTCTCCGCTTGACGGCGCGGTGGCGATAAAGGCGGCGCGTGACCATTGCAGGGAGGTTCTTAAAGGTGTCTAAACGTCATCAGAGTGTAGCAACAGAAACTCTGGACGGGGCACTTTCTGACTAATTATTCGAGGCAAATTCAATTTCAGACAAATATTTCGATGAGGGCTCTCTGCCGTCTGCCTCAGTCGCCTGCCCACCACAGACCGGCTTCAGGGATCGGACTGCCGATGCCATCTTGGCAACGTTGGGGAGCCGAGGAGCCGGAGAGCCGGGGAGACAGATCTTTAGCCTAGTCCCAGAGAATCAGAATGAACCTCCAAGGTATAAAAATTTACGCCCGAGTTAATGCAGGCTCCTGAGGCACGAGTGAACGGAAAAAAGCGCGGTATCTGTATCCAAAGGAAGAAGGATCATCACTTTTAGACTCCCTGAATGTGAGAGAAACCCTGTTGGGTAGGCTTCCTAGCCTGCCCGCCCCCACCGACTGCCCCAGAACGGCCAGGATGGCCATCAAACAACTTGAGATCAAAGTGATGTGAGACTGGATGAGCTGCTGGGTGTCCAGGACATGAGTCAAGCATCCTGCGGAAAATTTCTTCCCCCCCCCCTGAGGCACCGCTGAGCGATCGCTCACAGGGACAAAAACTGCCGAAGTGACTGCTCAGGGTTTTGAACTCGGCTCCCTGCGCCTTAGCCACTCCAATCGAAGCTGCCAATCCCTCTAAGAGCCTTTGCTCAGCATCAGTGAGCGGAGCCGGTCGTGGCCACTGACCATCGTGAAACACGATGATGCGCCCCCAGCCGTTCAAGACGGTCTGGGCAATCTCGGCAGAAGAAGAGTAACTGTCGATGGAAATTTCGTTGAACAGGGCGATGCACATGCCATAGGCATGGGCCAAATCCACCACGGCTTGGTCATAGCTGCCGTAGGGGGGGCGAAACCAGCGAATCCGATGATGGGGCAACTGCCAGTGCAGGATGGAAAGACCGTCGGCGATCTCTTGTTCTTTCTCTTCCCAAGATAGGGCGGTGAGGTTGGGATGGGTGTGCGAATGGAAGGCGAGTTCATGCCCCTCAGCCACGATGCGCTTAATCAATTCCGGCCACATAGCCGCGTTGCGGCCTAAGACGAAAAAGGTGGCTTTGACATCATGTTCTCGCAGAATGTCGAGAATCATGGCAGTCGCTTTGGGGCTGGGGCCATCGTCAAACGTCAAAAACACTTCCGGTGAGCGATCGCTGAGCCAGTAACGAATGATGTCTTGGGTCAGATCGACGCCCCCCTGCACCGGCAGCTGCAGTCGTAAAGGAATTTTCGGAAATGAGGGGGTGACGCCAGCCAGGGTCGGCGTATCGATGGAGTTCGTAACCGCAGTGAGGGGACGGGCAATCTCGACTGTGGGTTCCGCCGTCGGATAAACGCGGTTGCCCAACAGAAAAAAGAACGCCGAAATCACCATCCCAAATAAGAATTTCTTGAAGGATGACATCAATCTAGACGCAGCCAAGACAGCGGCGAACAGAGGGACTTACGACCAAGAATTATCTCTTAAAATTGCCCTCAATAGAAAAGGCTTCAATAAAAATTCCTATCCAGTGAACGGTCTGCTGTGGTCTGTCCTCGATTGATGGACGACGCTTGGCTGTCACGCCTGATCATTGTTTCCAGGGTTGGGGCGACATCCTGTAAACGTTCGCTGCAGTTGCTTGACAACCTCAGCTGTGCCCGCCTACCTTAGGCCATGCTCCTGTAGTTTGGAAACAGGTGCCAACAAAGCGTCGAAATCACGCGACAGTCAGGAACGCGATAGTCAGGGTGTTGAGCTTTGCGAGTTGTTTGATGCGAGTTGTTTGAAAGGGTTTTGTGAGTTGTTTGAAAGGTTAAAGCGTATTGCTGGTGACCCAAAACCTGGCAACTAGAGACTCTGTTCCCACTCGGCGCTGGTGCATCGAGCCACATCAACAAAGCCTTCCGAAAGTTTCGAATTCCCCTATTTTCCCTGGTTGCTCCGATGTTAAAAGCTTTTACCAAAGCTGATTACCTGATTCGAGAAACCCTGCTGGGTTTGCGGCGAGGCGGGTGGATGAACTGGGCCGCCATTAGCACCATGACCGTGCTGCTGTTTTTGTTTGGCGTCAGTTTGCAGGCGAGCTGGCAGCTCGAGGGCTTGCTCAATCAGTTTGGCAGTCAGCTCGAAGTGTCGGTGTATCTAGACAGCGGCGTGCAAGCTGATTCGTTGCAGGCGACGGTGGCGGCACTGCCCGAGGTGACGACCGTTGAAGCCGTGCCCAAAGAAGCCGCTTGGCAAGAACTGGTCACTGATCTGGGCATTTCCGATATCGCAGGGGCGACGGAGCAACTGAAGGGTAATCCGCTGGTCGATGCGCTGCGGGTCAAAGCGCGTCAGTCGGAAGCGGTGCCGACCTTGGCCGCCCAGCTGCTCAATCTGGAGGGCGTCAATGAGGTGCTGTACGTTGACGAAGCGGTGCAACGCATCCAGCAGCTCAATGATGGGCTGCGCTGGTCCAGCTTTTTTGTCATTAGCGTGTTAAGTCTGACCGCGATCGCCGTGATTACGACCACGATTCGTCTCATTGTGATGGCTCGCCGCCACGAAATTGAGGTCATGCAGCTGGTGGGCGCAACGCGGATTTGGATCTATTTACCCTTTATCCTGCAGGGCACCTTCTTTGGGTTAGTGGGTGCCGGTGTCGCCTGGGGATTACTCATTGGGATTCATCAGTTCCTATATGAGCTGGTGAACCAGCTGCCTGACTTTATTCAGTTCGTGGTAAATGGCTTGCGCTTAACCCCTAAGCAAACGATTTTGCTGCCCTCGTCACTGCTGGGCCTAGGCTGCGCCGTGGGTCTGCTGGGCAGTCTGGTCGCGGTGCGAAAATATGCGCTGCGATGATGCAGAACTGAGCAGGCGAAACAAACGTTATCCAGCATCAACGAACGCCACTATACTGGCGCTCCCTAGCTCCCCTGCCCCCCAGAGCGACGACCCGAACGGACGCTAGTGGCGCGCTGCTATCCCCGCTCTTCCTCATCTTCGAGATAAGCCGTTTCCTCCACATCGGTGGTATTCAGTTCGTCTTTGAAGCTCCGCAGGGTCTTGCCCAGGGCATTGCCTAGTTCAGGAATCTTTTTCGGGCCAAAAATCAATAGGCCAACTCCCAGCACCAAGATGACTTCAGTCCAGCCAATATTAAACATAACCAGGGCTCCACGTAGGGATGTTTTGAGTGAGAGAACAAATCGGTTGGGCGTCGTCAGGGCACCCTTCAGAGCAACCCAGTTGAACACGATGATCGACTAACAGCGAGTCCGTCAGAGACTGAATTCACCGTACCATCTTCCCCCTTAAACACTGGCCTTGGCCGGTTCAAAGCGGATGTTGGCTTGTCTCAGCCGGTTCATAGCTTCACCTAAGCGATCGCAGTCCGCGATCAGGCTCACTCGCACGTAGCCTTCGCCGCCTTTGCCAAAGGCGTTACCGGGGGTAAGCACCACTCCCGTTTGCTCTAGTACCGACAGCGCAAAATCGGTGGAAGAAACGCCAGGCGGGCAAGCCACCCACAGATACATCGTGGCGCGAGTTTTAGTCACCTGCCAGCCGAGGGACGCAAACTCTGTGATGAGAAAGTCACGCCGGGTACGATAGCGGGTTTGCACCGCTTCTAAATATTGGTCAGGTAGCTGCAGCGCCGTTTCAGCGGCTTTTTGCAATGCCGAAAAGATGCCGTAATCGAGATTGGTTTTAAGCGTTCGCAGGCCCTGAATAATGTGACGGTTGCCAACTACAAACCCGACCCGCCAACCCGCCATGTTATAGGTTTTGGACAGGGTATGAAATTCGACCCCAATCTCTTTGGCTCCGGGAATTTCGAGCAGGCTCGTGGGCTGATAGTTGTCAAAGGCGAGTTCCGCATAGCACAGGTCATGCACCAACATGATTTCGTAGCGGCGAGCAAAGGCGACAATTTCCTCAAAAAACTCGCGGGGGGCGGTAGCAGCAGTGGGGTTATTGGGATAGTTGAAGAAAAGAACTTTGGCCTGTTCGGCGACGGCATCAGGAATGGCGGCCAGGTCAATAAGCCAGTCATTGTCTGCCGTTAACGGCAGATCAACAATTTGCCCTCCGGCGATCGCAGGGCCGCGAAAATGAGCCGGATAGGCGGGCGTGGGCACTAGCACCACATCACCGGGATTGATGTAGGCCATCGCCAGGTGCGCCAACCCTTCTTTAGATCCCAGCAGCGGCAAGGCCTCACCGTTAGAGTCAAGGGTGACGCCATAGCGCCGGTGATACCAGCGGGTAATCGCTTCTCGAAAGCTGCCGGTTCCCTCAAAGGGCGGGTAGCCGTGGTTGGCCGAATCTTGAATAGCGCGGTAGGCGGCATCCACCACCGGCTGGGGGGTCGGCCCATCAGGGTTACCCATGCCCAAATCAATCAGATCCAGCCCGCGATCGCGGGCTCCCGCTTTAAGCTCTTCTAACCGAGCAAACACATAGGGGGGCAGCCGAAGCACACGGTCCGCCGGTTGCAGCCAATCCAGATTCATGCTGACGATGCCTCTCATAAAGAGCTCAACGCTCACGGGGTCAGGTGTGCAAAATCTATCAGATTTTTGCGCCCTAGCAACCAAAGTTAACGCTGAGGCGTCGACTTTTCACAAGAGGTTAACGCCGACGCTGAGGAACTAGCGGACTTGATCGCTTTTATCGGTGGGGTAGTGGTGGTGACTAACGCCCCCATGAGCGCCTCTGGCGTGACCGCAAACGGCAAGTGATGGATATCCGAGTCAGGCCGACAGGCAATGTTGGCCGCTTGCTGCAGCTCACTCACCCGCACAGTCTCCAGGGCCATATCAGCCAGCGTTTTGGGCAGACCAATCGCGTCGTAGAACTGAATGAGCTGCTGACGAGAGGTGGACGCCAGCGAAGACTGCTGGGCAATTTCTTCTAGGCGTAGCTGCACTAAAATACCGTAGGCCACTTTTTCGCCGTGCAGCATGTGGTGACTCGCCGGTAGATGGGTCAGCCCATTATGCACAGCGTGGGCCGCCACAGTGCGACACTGGGCACCGCCTAAGCCCCCCATCACCCCAGCTAACAGAACGCAGGCATCGACCACCTCGCGCCAGTCGTCACTGCCGGGTGCGGCCAAGGCTCCCGGTGTTTTCTGCCAAAGGAGGTCGCGGAGCACTCGCGCCTGCTGCACAGCGGCGATCGTCAAGGTATGTTCCGACGCGCCACTGCTGACGAAGCCTTCATACCACTTGGCCAGGGCATCACCGATGCCCGCAATGAGGGTGCGCTGCGGCGCGGTGGCAATCAGGTCGTAGTCCAAAATCAGTAGATCAGGGCAGCGATCTAACGCCACGTCATAGAGAAACGCGCCGGTTTCTGAATAGACGTTGGAAAGCGCTGTCCAAGCGGCACAGGTCGCCGCTGAGGTCGGCACGGTGATCACCGGTAGCTGCATCTGATGGGCGATCAGCTTAGCGGCGTCTAACGCTTTGCCGCCCCCTACGCCAATCACCACATCAGCATCGTGCCCCTGCACCGCCGCTTTGAGCTGACCGAGGGCGGTTTCGCTACAGTCATTGCCATAGCTAGCCGATCTGACGGTCAGTCCCGCTAGCGCTGGCGTTAAGAACGGCGCGGCGATCGCCAAGGTGAGATCGCCGCCAACCAGCAGGGGGCGTTGCCCTAACCGAGCAATTACCTCGCCGACTGAAGCGAGAATTCCGGCACCGCGCCTCACCTGGGCAGGTGCCACCATGAGCGTAGGAAACGTAGTTGAGGTCATAGGGTTAAACCCAAGGATTAGGTGTTGTCTTCAGCGGTAGAGGGCAGGGCTTGAAACGCCGCTTCATCGAGCTGAATCGAGAAGGGGATTTCGGCATCAGATTGAGCAGTCGGTTGGATCTGGCCTAAATAGACCAGATTAGAAATGCCGCCAGGTTCATGGCGAATCGTGCGCGCGCGAATGGTGGGAGTACTGCCCTGGCTCCCCAATCGGCTCGGTTTGAGCAAATTGCTGGCCGCCTGCTGCAGGGTGGCTTCCAGCTCAGTGGGCGTGATGGTATCGGGCACCTTGATGACGATTTGAGCCGCCCCCGAGTCATAAACGGTATTGAAGGGAATCGCCCCAGGAACAGCTGTGCGGCTAAAAGGCTCAAAACTCAACCCCAACAGGCCACCGGTGAGCACACCCATAAAACTGGTGATCCCAACCAACCTAAAGCGAAATCCCCAGCCCAGCCCAAACGCCAACAGGGTGATGCCTGCCATCGTCAGAGTGGCAATACCGAAATATTTTGTAGCGATCAGAAAATCTGCAGGGGTTGGCATTGGTTTAAAGGCTTCAACTAAAAGGGGCAAACAAATTCAGACTGAGATTTTGTATGATGATTCTAGTGCTTTTGATTACTGATGTTGGGTTTCTGATCCTATCAGTTTCACTGAGCTTTTCTGAAAAGCCTAAAGAGACCTTTGGGATCAATATTGCGGTCACTGTGGGCATACTGGCTTGCGCAGTACTTTCGCGATTGAGAGTATCATGTGCCAAGCCATGCCCCATGTGCATGGATCCACTATTTTATGAGGACAGGTTTCATGCTGACATTTCGCCGCCGTGGGGTGGTCTCAGCTAGTGTCGCTATTGCCCTATTAGCTGCGGGCTGTGGCGAATCAAAGGTATCTCAGTGCAATCGATTGGCTGAAATTGTCAATAAGGCACAGGGATTCATGCCCGCCTTCGAAAGCAACATTCAAACCTTTAGCACCAACGCCGCTCAGGTTCAAAGCTTAGACGATATCAAGGCCGCTGCTGATCAGTACGTGACGGCTGTCAACGAGGTAGTCAGCGATCTAGATGCCCTCGCTGTTGAGTTGGACGGCACTGAGCTAGAAGATGAGCAGCTGATTATTTACCGCGATCGCTACATTGAGATGGTCGCCGGTTTTAGCGGTGCCCTCAATCAAGCTAGCGACGCCATGGGCATTGTTCAAGAAGTCCAAGCAGAAGCGGACTTGCCGGCCAAAATCGAAGAATCGCAGCAAGAGACGGTGCAAGCCGTCCAGCTGATTCAAGAGTTGTCGGTCGAAGAATCAACCATCATTAACGAAGTCAACACCTACTGTGGTGCCGCAGGAGCCGGTGCGGGCCCCGAATCAACGGAAGAAGCCGCACCTGAGGGGGATGATGCCGCCCCCGCACCTGAGGATGGCGAAGCTCCTTAGACACCCATGACGGCCGTCTGCTAAAAACAGGTCACCGTTGCGCCTCAGAAGATCGAAAACGCTACGACGAGCAGGGTAAAATCACCTGGCAGCGCTAGGGAAAATGTCGATCATCCGCATGTGCGAGAAATTCCAGCATGGTTTTCTGTCGAAAGTACTGTGGCAAAACGCGCCGTCCACCGCGCTGAGTGATGCTGATGTAAGACCAGAGCAAATAGACCCAGAGGTTGACTAAGACAAAAGCCAAAGCGAGGAAGAGGAGTCGCAGCACCGGCTTCTTGGTGGTCGAGCGAATGCGACAATGATTCTTGATGCGGTAGCTGGTTTCGATGCCAAAGCGGTCGCGGTAATGCTGATGCACTTGGTGGGGGTCAATCTGGAGGCGATGGGTGACATAGAGTAGATGTTGCACCCCATGCTGCTGGCGGTGGCCTTTTCGGTAGCGGCAAACGACGAGCATCTGA
>JBHJJI010000062.1:0-7744 GCA_050042805.1 Leptolyngbyaceae cyanobacterium | reverse complement strand
ACAGCACGGATGAGATCGGTAAGATCATCGATAAAATCAAACATACTGCCCATCGACTGGCCGGTCTGATTGCTGGCGTGCAGCGATCGGGCATTGAGGTAACCAGTTCAGCGACCCACATTGCCGCCTCAGGTAAGCAATTAGAAGCGACCTTGAGAGAACAGGCCGCCACCACCACTGAAACAGCCTCTACAGCACAGCAAATTGCCGCTACCGTACAAGAACTGGTCGCCACGATGGATCAGGTCGCCACGCTATCTCAGGGAACTGCCACGGCGGCGGCCAACAGTCAAACTAGCCTGGGAGAGATGAAGGCAACGATTTCACAACTTGCCCAGGCGACGGTGGCGATTTCGAACCGGCTAGGCACCATCAGCGAAAGGGCCAATGGCATCAACGCGGTAGTAACAACGATTGCCAAAGTGGCCGACCAAACGAATCTGCTGTCACTGAACGCCGCCATTGAAGCGGAGAAGGCGGGGGAATATGGCGCTGGTTTTGCCGTCGTGGCGCGGGAAATCCGTCGCCTAGCGGATCAAACCGCTGTCGCCACTTTAGAAATTGAGGAGATGGTGGGAGACATGCAGTCTTCGGTGTCGAGCGGCGTCATGGAAATGGATAAGTTCTCAGTGGAAGTTAACCAAAGTGTTGAAGACGTGGTGCAGGTGAGCGGCCAAGTGGCGCAAATTATGCAGCAGGTTCAAGAACTCCCCCCCCGCTTTGAGTTAGTGAACCAGGGCATGGATTCCCAAGCCCAAGGAGCGCAGCAGATTAGCGAAGCGATGGCACAACTGAGCATCGTGTCGCAGCAAACCAGCGATTCCTTAGAGAGCATTAATACCGTGATTGCTCAGCTGAATCAGACTTCTCAAAGGCTACAGCAAGAAATTGGTCGCTTTAAGGTCGGTGTGACAACGGAGGATGACGATGAACCTCGCTCCTCTTCACCTGTGGATGGAGCATTTACTGCACTCAACGCTCCCAATCGTCTAGCTCTGCCGTAATTTTCAGCACTCGCTATATCCAAAGTAGTGATTGCATTTTGCTTTTGCTCTGCACCTGACCCAAGAGATTTGATATGCCACACGACTGCTGGAATCAGATAGGTGTGCGGGGCGATCGCACTTGCCCCACGCTAGAGACCGTCATTCATTGCCAAAACTGTTCGGTGTACAGTCAGGCGGGACGGGAGCTGTTGGATCGTCCCGCCCCGGATGACTACCTGGCCGAATGGACAACGCGACTGGCGCACGATCGTTCGCAGCAGACGGAGGAAACGCTGTCGGTGGCCCTATTCCGCTTGGGAGCAGAATGGCTCGCGTTGCCCGGCGACGTCCTACGTCAGGTGTTGCCGCCGAGCCCGGTGCATTCCTTGCCTCATCGCCGCGATCGCGTGCTCCGCGGGCTGGTCAACGTGCGCGGTCAACTGCTGCTCTGTGTCGCGCTGTCGGATCTGTTGGGTCTGGCCGCCCCGCCGACTGGAGCCGCTGATCGCCTGCCACCCGGAAGCTACGCTCGACTGGTGGTGATGGCACGAGGAGACGAGACCTGGGCCTTTGAAACGGATGAATTCTACGGTTTGCATCGCTGTCCGCTGCCGAACATGCACGCTGCCCCGACCCATGCCAGCAAGATTCTGGCCACCCTGACGCAGAACATTCTGCACTGGCGCGACCAGCACGTCAGCTACCTGAACCGCGATCGCCTGTTTGATACCCTGCGACAGCAAACGCTAAGACACCCGACACGCCTGACCTCAGCAACTTTTCCCTGCTGGATATTTTTCGCCTGGAAGTCGAAACGCAGATGGCCCTGCTCAACGACAACCTGCTTGCGATCGAGCGCCAGCCTAACGCCGACGATGCCACCATGGCCAAACGTCTAGAAGCCTTGATGCGCGGTGCCCACTCCATCAAAGGCGCGGCCCGCATTGTGGGGCTAGATCTCGCTGTGGGGGTGGCCCATACGATGGAAGACTGCTTTGTCGCGGCCCAGAATGGCAAACTGTCCATCACCCCTGCTGCGGTCGATGTGCTGCTCAACGGCGTGGACTGGTTTGCGCAGCTGCAGCAACTCTCTGCCAACGAACTGGCCCCCTGGCTGGACAGTCAGGCGGACGAAATCGCTCAGCTCCAAACGGCGATCGCCGCCCTCCTGACCGAGGCTCCCGCCTCATCCTCTGCGGTTCCCGCCTCTGCCTCGCCTGAGCCTGCCGCCCAGCCCGCTTCACCGCCTGCCGTCCCTGCGCCTGTTTCCATTACCGCCGCACCCGCAGCCCCGCCTGAAACGCTCGCGGGCGATCGCACGGTGCGCGTTAGTGTTGACAATCTCAATCAGCTCATGGCGTTGGCTGGAGAAGCGGTGGTGGAGGCCAACTGGCTGCAGCCGTTTATGGATTCCTTGCTGCAGCTCAGGCAAGAAAACCAACAGTTGCTCCGAGCCCTAGAAACCATCCAGCAGGAAACCGATCTACCCAAGTCTGCGGCTCAGCAGTTACAGGCCATTAACCATCAGGCTCAAGATAGCCAGCAGGTGCTCGGCGATCGCCTGGGCCATCTCGAACAGTTTTCGCGGCGCTTCCATCAGCTTTCCGATAGCCTCTATCGCGAAGTCATCGCTAGCCACATGCGACCGTTTGCGGATGGGGTGCAGGGGTTCCCGCGCATGGTACGCGACTTGGCCAAACAGGCGGGCAAGCAGATTCATTTAGATATCGTCGGGGCTACCACCCAGGTTGATCGCGACATTCTTGACCGGCTGGAAGCGCCGCTGACGCATATGTTGCGCAACGCGATCGCCCATGGCATCGAGTTCCCCACCGATCGCCAGGCGGCGGGCAAACCCGCCGAGGGCCGCATCACTATCGAAGCGAGCCACCGGGCTGGCATGCTATCCATTACCATCAGTGACGACGGCAGCGGCATTGATCTAGAGCAATTGCGGCAATCAGTCGTGCAAAAGGGCTTAACCACGGCGGCACTCGCCGCCCAACTGAGCGAGACAGAACTGCTGGAATTCCTGTTTCTGCCAGGATTTTCGACGGCTAGTCAGGTCAACGAAATCGCCGGACGGGGCGTGGGGTTAGACATTGCCAAAAGCATGGTGCAGGAGGTGGGCGGCCTGCTGCGGGTTTCGTCTAAATTGGGCCAGGGCACTCGCTTCCACTTCCAACTGCCGCTAACGCTGTCCGTGATTCGAGCATTGCTCGTCGAGATTTCCGGCGAACCGTATGCCTTTGGTTTGACTCGCATTGATCAGGTGCTGATGGTGCCGCAGGCCGACGTTCAGGTCAGCGAAAATCATCCCTATATCGTCCTTGATGATGCTAACGTCAGTCTGGTCACGGCTCCGCAAGTCCTGGAACTCCCCGAAACAAATGCTCCCAAGCAATCTTGCCTGTCCGTCGTGATTCTTCGCGATCAGACCCACCGCTATGGTCTCGTCGTTGATCGCTTTTTAGGCGAGCGTGATTTGGTGGTGCGCCCGCTTGATCCGCGTCTCGGCAAAGTGCAGGACATCAGCGCCGCCGCCGTGACAGAAGACGGTTTGCCGCTGCTGATCATTGATGTGGCCGACCTGGTGCGCTCCATCGACCAGCTGGTCTCTGGCGGTCAGCTGCAGTGGAGCCAACAGTCAGCCAACGCGACGGCAACCCGCCAGCAACGCGTCCTCGTCGTCGATGATTCCATCACGGTGCGCGAAATGGAGCGCAAACTGCTGCAAAATCGGGGCTATCACGTCGATGTCGCGGTTAACGGGATGGAAGGCTGGAACACGGTGCGAACGGGCGATTACGACCTGGTGATCTCCGATATCGACATGCCCCGCATGAACGGCATCGAACTCGTCCGCAACATCAAGAACCATCCCCAACTCCACACCCTCCCGGTCATCATCGTCTCCTACAAAGACCGTCAAGAAGACCAGCTGGCAGGCTTGGAAGTCGGCGCAGACTATTACTTAACCAAGAGTAGCTTTCACGATAACAGCCTACTGAATGCCGTCACGGATTTGATTGGGGTGTGAGGATCGCAGGGGCGGGGATGGCAGGATGACCACAGGGATGTTGAATTAAGGATGTGGCTGGAGAAAAAATACCGCTTACTTACCCAACTACTCAATCCTCCAGCTACCTACCCCCCAACCACTGCCCCATGTTCACCCTCGCCATCGTCAACGATACGGAAATCGCCATTGAAGCCTTGCGTCGCGCGATCGCAACCGTCCCGGATTATCAGCTTGCCTGGATCGCCCGCTCCGGCAGCGAAGCAGTTCAACGGTGTGCCGAGCAGCGACCCGATGTCGTGTTGATGGATATGAACATGCCACATCTGGATGGCGTGGCCGCCACCCGTCAAATCATGCAGCGATCGCCCTGCGCCATTTTGATCGTCACTGCTAGCGTCACTATCCACATGGCAAAGGTCTTTGAAGCGATGGGGCACGGGGCGCTAGATGTCGTGAAAACGCCGCGATTAGGGGTCGGTGATGCGGAAGCGGTGCAAACACTGCTAAGCAAAATTCGCACCGTGACTAAGCTAATTCGCCGCCCTCACAACGCGGCGACCGTCCAGACCAGCGCTCCAGCCAGGTCAATCCGCCAATCCGTAACAGCGCTGCCACTGCTAGTGGCGATCGGGGCGTCAACGGGTGGCCCCAATGCGTTGAAGACGATTTTCAGTCAGCTGCCGCCGGACTTAAATGCGGCGATCGTGGTCGTACAGCATATCGATGTGCAGTTTGCCCCGGGGTTAGTCGAGTGGCTCAACCGCTTTTCGACACTGCCAGTCGCCCTCGCTCACCCCGGTAGTGCCCCGACTCCCGGCCAGATTCTGGTGGCCGGGACTAACGATCACTTGATTCTGCGGCCTAACCGCACGCTTCGCCATACCCGACAACCGGCGACTTATCCTCATCGGCCCTCTGTTGATGTCTTTTTCTGCAGTGTTGCCCAGCACTGGCCGCGTCCGGGCCTGGGCATCTTGCTGACGGGGATGGGACGCGACGGTGCAGTGGGGCTAGGCCAGTTGCGGGCTGCGGACTGGTTGACGATCGGCGAAAGCGCTGAAAGTTGTGTGGTCTATGGGATGCCTCGGGCCGCCGTAGAAGCCAATGCCGTCCGCCACGTGCTGCCAATTGAAAAGATGGCCAAGGCGATCGCATCGGCTGCCCTCGCTGACTCTAGCCATGGCCGATAGAGTCAGCAGATTACCAACTGGGAACCCTAAATTTATATCCCAACGAATGACCTTACTGATTCTGGATTTTTCTCAGTGATTTTACGCGACTGCGTCTCAAATACCACCTCACGGGAATTACTTTGCTCATATCTTCAAGACGAGACGTAAAGGTCGTATGACAGCGACATCGACAACTCTACTACTCCAATTTTGCGTTTATTAAGTTATGGCTCAGCCTCTTATATCTGGCATCTCTTCCGTTTCATCTGGGGCACAGGCTAATGCCGAGGCCACTGCCTCAATGACCGCACGGAATATTCCTCAGTCGCCAGTAGTACTTCTGATTGATGACCAACCGATTGTTGCCGAATCGATTCGGCGCCTGTTGTTGGGTGAACCGGATATTCAGTTTCACTACTGCAGTGATCCACAGCAAGCGATTCCATTCGCCATCAAAATTTCACCCACAGTTATTCTGCAAGACTTGGTGATGCCTGACACCGATGGCCTCATGTTGGTCAAATTTTTCCGCAATACGGCTGCAACCAAAGACATTCCGATAATTGTGCTGTCCAACCGTGATGAAGCCATGGTCAAAGCGGAATCATTTTCTCAGGGAGCCAATGATTATCTGGTCAAGCTGCCTGACCCAGTAGAGCTGATTGCCCGAGTCCGGTATCACTCGACCGCGTATTGCAACCTGATGAAACGTCACGAAGCTGACCTGACATTGGCTTACAACAAAGAACTGGAGCGTCGCGTCGAAGCCAGAACTGCCGAGCTCAAACAGGCTCTAGAAAACCTTAAGCAAACTCAAAGTAAGCTAATTCATAACGAAAAAATGAGTAGCTTGGGGCAGCTGGTAGCGGGGATTGCCCACGAGATCAATAACCCCATTAATTTCATTCACGGCAATGTTGCATATATTGAACGATACGTCACTGGGTTGTATGAAATCCTAGAAATATATGAACAAAATTTTGACAGTTCTATTTCAGCATTGCTTGACAAGTATGATGAAATTGATTTTGAGTTTGTGCGAGCCGATTTGCCGAAGATCATTAAATCGCTCAAAATTGGCACAGAACGCATCCAAAATTTAGTGTCAGGCTTGAAAGCGTTTTCTCGATTTGATGAAGCTGAAGTCAAACTGGTCGACATCCATCAGGGAATTAAGAGTACGTTGATGATTCTCGGGCCAAAGCTTAAAGACATTAATGTTACTTGTGAATATGATGAGCTACCTGAAATCGAATGCCTGCCAGGGCCGCTCAATCAAGTATTCATGAATGTTATTGCCAACGCGATCGATGCAGTTGAGCATGTGGATGATCCTTCAATTTTTATTCAGACAAAAGAACTGTCTCATGATCTGATTCAAGTGACCATTTCTGACAATGGAGCCGGTATCTCGGAAGAGACAAAAACTAAACTCTTCGATGCATTTTTTACCACAAAATCAGTTGGCAAAGGAACTGGCTTAGGACTGTCCATTAGTCACCAAATCATTGTCGAAAAGCATGGTGGAAATATCTCCTTTGAGTCCGAAGTCGGTCAAGGAACAACTTTCAGAATTGAAATTCCAGTTTGTCATAATGCTTCTGCTCTAGGTCTAGGTCAGTAGGAAACCCTAGTTGTTTGTAGGATGTATTAGCGACAGCGTCAACATCAAATACCCTCTAAGTTATCCCTACCTCGGAATAATTATCCTTACCTACTTATCTGATCAGAATTTTGGATGATTCTGAACGCCTGCGATCGCTGCCAGCATTCGCTAAACCTGCGGGTTGCTCAGCCAGAGATGCCGCAAAGCATGGCGCAGAGCCTGTTGCAGCTTCGCTACAATCCGACTGAAGCTCGATAAGTTGACTTTGATGACTGAACTTTTAGGGCAAGCGATCGAACAACTGAGAAGCCTGGATGCGGATAGGCAAGATGTGATCGCAACCTTGATCACCGAAGAACTTGAAGAACTTGAAGAACTTGAGGATGAAGAAAAATGGGACGCGGCATTTGCTAACTCTCAGAGTCTCTGTCAACGGGTGATCGAGGCGGGTATCGATCACAATCTATGCGCCAATCAAGATCATCCGGCTGACTGAAACCGTCATCCAGTAGCATCAAACATAGCTTGTCTTGTTGATATCAGGTGCGGGTTGCTGAATGCTGAACAATCGAGTCACCTTAGGGATTGTGATCCTCAGCGTTTTGGGCGCTGTGGGCTTTGGCCTCAAAACCTGGCAAGAGCGCAGCCGGGTCTATGAACTGGTGCTCGCCTCGGGCAGCCAAACGGGGGAGTATTACGCCTTTAGCGAAGCCTTTGCTGATGTCGTGCGGCTCAATCATCCCCAGATTCAGATCACGGTGCAGGAAACCGCCGGTTCTGCCGAGAATATGGGGCTGCTGCGCGATGATGGGGCGCAGTTAGCCCTAGTGCAGAGCGATACACCGGTGGAACGGCCCGTGCGGGCGATCGCCCGGCTCTTTCCCGAAATGTTTCACCTGCTGGTGCGCAAAGACGCCAACATTCAAACCGTAGCGGACTTGCGAGATCGCCGCATTGC
>JBHJJI010000061.1:0-8860 GCA_050042805.1 Leptolyngbyaceae cyanobacterium | reverse complement strand
CCCACTGATTTAGCAGGCGATCTCGATGCGGGCAGTGAAGGTGCAGCCCCCAATTCCATTGAGGGACAAATTCAAGCCGCCATGGCCAGCGGTGGGGAATCGTTGCCGGACGACAGCCAAAGTTGGCTCCGTCGTAGTTTGTGTATTGTCAATCCAGAGGCGATCGTCATTCACGACGACAGCGAAGCCCACGACCTGTGCGATCAACTCGCGGCGCTGGCCTTTACCACGGGGAATCATATCTTTTTTGCAGCGGGGGAATACGACCCCGATAGTGACGCGGGCCGCGAACTGATTGCCCACGAAGCCGTCCATACCATGCAGCAGGGGGCCATTGAGGGCGGGCCTGAGACCGAAGCTGACCTCGATGAGGGCGCGACCGACACCGAGGAAGCCGAGGTCACAAATGATTTACTGGGCGAACTGGGCATTGATGACTCCGCCAGTGCCGAGGATGCCGACATTGATCACGTGGCCGTGCAGGCTCAGCAACTGCAGCGAGCCGAGTGGGACGAAGAGGAGACTAACGGACAAACTGCCGACAGCACCAGTACTGCCGATGCGGAAAGTGCCGCTGATGGGTCTGACCTGGGAGGCCACGATGATGCCGTCGCCAGTGAAGAGAACGCCCTCGATGCCATTGAACCGGTGGCTGCAGCCAACAAACCGGCCCTCCCCATCCGCTTACCGGAACCCGTGGAGATGCCCGATGTGGGCGAAGCCGTCGATCGCCAAGATGTGGGAGCGATCGATGAGATCGGCGATAGTTCCCTCGGCGACAGCTTAGAAATTCTCACGGAATTTAGCCTCCTGGGCAGCTTGGAGAATGCCGGTCTGGAGGAAGGCTTCTTTAATGAAGTGGCCGCCGATAGTCTGCTGGTGCAACGAGATACGGATGAATCTGCAGGCTTTGTCGAAAGCACGACGGTCGATGACACTGAGCCTTACCCCGACTGGGCCAAAGTCGAGGGCGATGATTTTGGCACTCAAATGGCGCAAACCCTGGTGGTGGGGCAAACCGCTGGGGCTGTTTACGACGTTTATGACACCTTTGCCAGCGTTGCTGATGAAACCAATGGCTTTGGGGTCGCCGCCGCCATCTTGGAAGGCTTTTGCAGCATTCTCCAGCTCATCACCAACATCCTGGACTTAATTGGCCTGACGCTGGCGATGGTGAGTCTGGTATTGCTGATTGCTGCCGGGATTTTAGCGATCGGTCTGCCGTGGACTGCTGGGGCAGTAGCGACCTTGTTAAGCTGGGCCGCCAACATCATGAATGCGGCCATCCAAATCGACAAGATTGTACTGGTGTTCATTCTCTGGCGCATGCTGTTCCGCGCCTTGTCCATTGGTCTGAGGATTGCCTCTGTGTTCTACGAAGGGGGCAATTGGGACGATGCTTGGGATGCTGTGCAAAGTCAGGTGATGGCGTTTGGTCTAGATGCCGCACGGGCAGCCCTGGCGGTCTTTAGCTACGGCGGTGTCAATCCCACGGCCGGGGGCGGGTTTATCAGTACTGCGGGTACCGCCACCAGTTCCATCGCGCTCTCCACAGCGGGCAAGGCGGCCTATTGGGGCGTGTTCTTTGGGGGCATTGCCGCACTTAAGACCGAAACCGTTGCCGGTGGCTTAGATGATGCCCCAGGGGCGATTTCCGGGGGGGCCGACAATTTTAATGACAGCGACACCATGGATTCCTACGATGGTGGGTCGATGGCCCAGGCCAGAGAAGACTCAGCCATGATGGCCCAGCTGGAAGAACGGCAAGAAGACCTCGAAGACGCCCAGGACGACGCTGACGACTCGGAAACCGATGCCGATTTGCCGGAAATTCCTGAGGATGCACCTTTTGAGGTCTCTGATGCGGCGGCCAACACGGCTTACCTCGCGATGGGTGAAGGGTATCTCGCCATTCGTGAAATTGAGCTGATGGATATTATTGCCAGTCGTCAGGTGCAAGCCGAGCGCATGCACGGTTATCAGACGGGGCTAGCGTCTAACCAGGCCAGTGTGCAAGGAGCCGAAGACGTCTTTGGCGCCCACAACCAACTGAATGAGGCGGCGATCGCCCAGGGCGCACCCGTTGGCGAGGAAAGCGCCGCTGGCTCTGGGCCGATGAATGATATGGGTTCTGACTTAAAAGGTCAGCAAGGCATGATCAAGTCCGGCGGCAAAATGGGGGAATCGCAAGGGGCAGATGCAGCGGCCACCCAAGCCGGGCCATCAGCTCAGCAAGACGCCGACCAAGGGCCAAAGTCAGCCGAACAGTCTGGCCAAGGTGCGGCCAAAGGTGAACAGGAAGCCGCTAGTAATATCAAAGACAACGAAAAGAAAATTGGCGAAGCGGAAGCCTTGAAGCAAGATACGGCCAATACTCAAGGCGATTTGGACAAAGCCCAAATCTATAATTCTGGGGAGTTAGAACGGCTGTTTGCGGAACTGACCAATGTGCAAGCCGCCGCCGATGTCACTACTGCTGCCCGTGAAGAAGAGGAAGATCGCAGAGCCGATGCGATCGCGGAACTCTTTGACTGGACCCAAGACCACCAAGATGCCGTCGAAGCATTTTTCCTCGATGAAGCCGAAGAGGACGAGGATTTTGAAGTTGAGGCAGACGACGATGACGCCACAGAAGATGACACGGAAGAGGAAGACAGCAGCGACCTCCTCGCAGCCTTTTACGAGTGGTTATCTGAAGCGACTGAACCTATGCGCGATGATGTTGAAGCCGAAGAAGAAAATGACATCGCTTTGTATGCTTAACGCCTTGCCTATCAGTGGCGGCCGAAGGCCGTCAGCGCATTGGCTTGTAGCCAGCCAGCCTCCTCTGAAGGCGAACGGTATGGTCATCCAGTTTCATCTCGGCGGCGGCTCGAAGCAGAGATTCCCAGAAGCTAGTTCCGAGACCGTTCGCCTCTCCAAGCATCTCCAGTTCGTCCAGGGCCAGTTCAAGCTCATTGTAGTCAAGCCACTCGCGGTATTTCTGCATCGATCCGCCCTCCTCGCCCTCCTCGCCCTCCGTCGGAGAGGTTGGAAGTTGCACGAAGGCGTTGTCCAAATACGAGCGAGTTCGCGCCCAGCTCTTCTCAAGTTCTGTCCGTCGCACATTCATGTATGGCTAACGGTAGAGTACAACGGTGGTAAGCAATCTAAGCCTCTGACCAGAAAACCTTTGCCTGACAGCTGCCAAGCATGTTAGCTAGTACCGCATGGCGGAAATGCGCATATCCTTAAGGAGTCAGTTTTAGAGGCTTGAGTCCGATGCCTGGCCCCGCCCTTGCCGCGCTAGTTGTAAGTGAAAGCGAACGCCATGAACTAGAACAGTTAATCAAGCGACCGAGTACGCCCCAACAACTGGTGTTGCGCGCCAAAATTATTCTCCGTGCTAGTGAAGGGGAAAGCCAAGGTCAGATTGCGCGGGAGTTAGGCATTGGGGCGCAAACGAGTCGCTGTTGGCGTCGGCGCTGGCAGGCCCTTCAGGGGTCTGAGCTGCCGGTGGCAAAGCGGTTAGCCGATGCCCCTCGTGCGGGTGCCCCGGCGACGTTTACCTTGGAGCAAATCACTCAACAGTATGCGGTGGCTTGTGCGCGGCCCGAGCAATACGGGCGGCCCCTGAGTCATTGGACGCCCCGGGAGTTAGCCGATGAACTGGTCAAACAAGGGATTGTGGAGAGTATCAGTGGTCGTCATGTCGGCCGTTTGTTAGCCGAAGCTGAACTAAAACCGCACCAGAGTCGTTACTGGCTGGATGCCCCCCCGACCCGAACATTGTCACCAAAGTCGAAGACATCAGCCAGGTCTATGAACAGGCCGCCGAGCGCTCTGAACGTGGAGAGGTGACCTACAGTCTCGATGAAATGACGGGTATCCAGGCTTTGGAGCGCGTGATGCCGGATATCGGCATGAAACCGGGGCGCTGTGTGCGAGTCGAGTTTGAATACTGTCGCCATGGCACCCAAACCTTGATTGCGACCTTGAATGTCGCCACCGGACGCATTGACCAAGCCACGGTCGGCGACACCCGCACCGAGCAAGATTTAGAGGCTCGTCTTCAAGCCCTGCTGGCCCCAGTGGCCAAGGCCCCCAAAATTCATCTGGTGATGGACTGCCTCAATACCCATCAATCAGAAGCGTTGGTGCGACTTGCCGCTGCCCTGGAACCCGAGCCCATCAAATTGGGTGAAAAGGGCAAATCCGGTATTCTTCAATCAATGGCCACCCGAACCGCCTTCTTGAGCAATCCAGACCATCGCCTCGTGGTTCACTTCACCCCAAAGCATTGCTCTTGGCTCAATCAAATTGAAATCTGGTTCTCCATTCTCATGCGAAAGTTACTGCGACGAGCCAGTTTCACCAGTCAAGCTCATCTCAAGGCCAAGATTCTCGACTTCATCGATTACTTCAATCGCACCATGGCCAAGCCGTTCAAATGGAACTATACGGGCAAGCCTTTGACCGCATAATGGCTATGCTTATTTATGCCGCCGAGTACTAGCATGTTCAATCAAAACAACCTTATCCCCTGAATCTCCAGCGAGATACTAGGAGATAAGATTGTTTTCAGCTAGCGAAAGGTGGAAAAGACATTCATCTCAATATTAAGTGCGTTGATGAAAATCCGATCGCACATATCAGCCGTCTACCATGATTTTTTCAACACAGGCGATTATCGATGATAAACAGCCGTGATACTTGCGCTGTCGAGCATATTTGCCCGGATCATAAAACCGACAAGCGCATTACTTGGATTTTCCGGTAGGTCTAAGCGTTCCGTACCCAGCGCATACACGGTAAAGATATAACGATGGACTTCACCGGGAGGAGGGCAAGCGCCGCCGAACCCGACAGTACCGTAGTCATTTCGGATTTCAATGGCCTCACCAGGGAGATCATCATTGAGACTCGCATTCTGAGAAATGGAATTTGTGGAGGCCGGGAGATTAACAACATTCCAGTGCCACCAGCCTGATCCAGTTGGCGCATCTGGATCATATACATTGATGGCGAAGCTGTTGGTGCCTTCCGGTGCGCCAGTCCATGACAATTGTGGTGACTCGTTTTCACCTTCGCATCCAAACCCCTCAAAAACGTGAGAGGTCGTCAACATTCCGCCTTCGGAGACGGTTGCACTCGTCAAGTTGAATTCCTGTGCAAATGCGGGGGATGCGATTGTAGCGAGCAAGAAACCAAGGGCAACCAACTTACTGAGCATTGTCGTAGTCCTCTCTAAACGGAGTATTGTTTACACTCTGAATTTAATCAGGACGGCTGCACCTTAACTTCCAGCAATCAATCAAGATCTATCGGAAAATGCTCAATCTTCTGCCTTGCGTATCTCACTTGGCTGGATTCCAAATCTCTTTTTGAACGAATCTGAAAAGTGGGATGGTGTTTTGAATCCACAATCAAAGGCAATTTCTGCAATTGGAATATCTGTGGACTGTAAAAGGCTTAGTCCGTGTTCAAGTCTTGTATTTTGTAGTATCTTTGCAAAACCTTGCCCAGATTTAGCTAACCAACGTCTCATGGTGGCCTCGCTGATAGCAAAATGATCGGCTACTTCATGAGATCGCCAAGGATAGCTTAAATCTGTTTCGATCAGTCTTCTGACTTTGCTGAGTGGTTTCTCTTCCTCATGAGGTGAGAGATAAATGCCATGACATTTCAACCAGATCAAGGGCTCTAGCAGACGATGCTGCCTTATCGGTTCGGGTATTTCTGTGTCGTTCAGCGTGGCCTGAATGGCATTTAATATTTGGAGGGACTGGCCAGTACAAGCTTTCAAGATTTGAATGCCATCTGAGCCAGACTTTGATGTTTCTCTGGCGAATACCGTTTCTATCAGATGACGTGAAAAGCAAACGCCAGTAGCCCGATAATCATCGCCAAGCACAGGGCGATTTTCCATCGTCACCATCGACCCAGGAGGAAATATCATCACATCTTTGGCATGTCCGATCAATTCGCCATTGATCGGACACAATACCCTTTTGCTACCCACCTGAATGAAAAACAAAAATGTGTGTTGAAAATAAAGATCAGTGAACGTAGCTGTCGTTGCCTGAGAGATTGACAGCACAGATACATCTGGAGTGACATCAGTTTGCAACTCATTACTTTTGGCCATGGGTCAGTTCCCGGAAAAGCCCGACGCTTTTGCCGACGCATCCGCTGTGATGAATGGTTAGGCATGGGCGTAGAATGCCGGAAAATAAGCGTGCGATCGGCATCATTAGGTTTCTAGCTCAATGCCTACAGCCTGTGCTTGATTCATCACTTGATTCATTATCATCTGGACAAAGCTGAAATTGCTTGGAGTAGAGGCATCACTGAGTACCGCCAAGCTATGGTCAAATACTTGTTTTGCTTTTTTCTTGGGCTAGTCTTTCTTCGTTCTAGGGCCTCCTGGCAGAGAATCCCATTTTTCAGAGCACTGAAATGCCAAAGCATCAGGACAGTTCCAAATATTACTATTGCCATTCGTATTATTCATGTCGCTAGCATTCTGGCTTTACTGACCTAACGTGAGTACATGCAGGGCGACGGCAACTATCGAGCGGGTTCATGAGATCTCTGTATTTTATAGAATTGCAGCATACTGAATCCCTCTAGGCAAACTTGCCTAAAGGGATTCAACTGCGTCGGGTTCAGTTAAAACTCCGAAATGTAGAGTTCATAAGGATAGCCAGCGCCATCAAAATCACCGACCCAGATCAAGTAAGTGCCCACGGGCCACTCACCCGCAAAATCGGGTAGGAGGGTACCGTTAGAGTCATCCACACAGATGGTCTCGCCCGTTTCGACATTTTCCATTACCAGGGTGACATCGCCTGGGGAGTCCACATAAACGTGGAGATACTCAAAATATTCGTCTAAGTATAGGACGTGATCGGGGGTTTCATAGGACGCGACAAAGCCGCAGCCCTCCACTTCATCGGGGCCGCCTGAGATCCCTGTGCCCACGAGGGGATCGGGCGTAAAGCCAGGCGCAATGGCAAACGTCCCATCCTCTACCAACCCTTCTGTGCTGGCATCAAATTCCGAAATGTAGAGCTCGTAGGGATACCCCGCTTGATCAAAGTCACCGATCCAGATCAGGTAGGTGCCCACTGGCCATGAACTTTCAAATACTGGCAGCAGCGTACCGTACGAGTCATCGATACAGATAGTCTCACCCGTTTCGATATTTTCGATCAGCAGGGTGACATCGCCCGGTGCCTCAACAGCCAAGTTTAAATACTCAAAATAGTCATTAATGTACAAGACGTGATCAGGGTCTTCTGCACTGGCCACAAAACCGCAGTCGCTGGTTTCATCAGGCCCACCCGAGGTGCCAATGCCGACGAGCGGATCGGGCGTAAAGCCAGGGGAGATTTCGAAGGTCTCGTATTGTGCCTGGGCAGCTGTGATCAGCCCTAAGCTCATACAGCCCGCAGTCAATATTGTGGTTGCGATCTTAAAGGCGTTCATCGATTTATCCTGTTAGCGGTTGGCGAGGTAGAGGCACGATCGGTGGCTATCACGCTCCCAATAGTCTTTCTCTACCAAGATTTCAGCCCCTTCGTCAGGAGTCAATGTCGATCATGACAGACATCAATTGGTCTTATTGAAAGAGCAATGATTATTTCCTAATATGCGCGCTGGCGTTACTCACCCCGAAACGTCCGGTTGAATTTGTGTGAATTCTTTACCATCGTTGATGTTCTTACTCGCTAACCCATCGCTGGTGGCGGCGATCGCCTCACGGTTCGGTCTGACTCGGGTTACTGGGCTCTGGGTAGCGGAGGCGATCGCGGGATGAGGGCGAGGCGGGCAAATTTACTGGGGCGGGCGATGACGATGGTAAGGCATCGGGCCGGCTAGGGGACTCGGCTGCCGGGGCAGGGGGTGCCACCGTCGTGGCAATGACCACCGATCGCTGCACCTGCCGTCCTTCACCATCGGTGACGCGCAGAGTCAGCGTTTCGGTTTTTTCGCCAGGGCCGAGTTCGTAGGTGAGGTAGGCGTCAGCGGGCACTGTGCCAGGGGAAGGCAACAGCTCTACTTGCAACTCTGTACCGGTCACTTTCCAGGCCAGGCGAATTGTGCGAGCCGGGGCGTTGGGATCGAGGGCGACGGTATATTTGGGCGGCGCGTTTTGGCCATCAATGCGAAAGAACTGCACCCGAGGGCCGAGATTGTTGACCGTGCTCCCCTCAATGGCAATCTGTTCTGACTTCAGCTTGGTCGAGGTCGGCCCCCCAGTGCCGATCGCCACGGCTTCTAGCTCAAACTGATACTGACCGGGTTGGTCAAACTCGATCGGGACGCCGCTGCAGGTGAGTTGGGTGGCACTGAGCTGACAAAAATTAGCCAGGGCGGGGGGAATGCCGCCACTAAAGGTGAATTGAAAGGGCGGCACGCTGCCGCGCCCATCGGTCGATCGCCCAATGATCCGCACGGTTTGGAGCTGACTGGGATGGGTGATCGTCCAGCCGAGGCGCAGCGGGCCATTGCCCCCAGCGTCATAGGTAAAGCGATCGGGGACAAACGCTAAAATTTCGGGCGGGGGGGGGGCCCCCAGCTGCAGCGGAACGGGCGCTGCCATGAGCACGGTGCCCACCGGGTCATCGGGCGTGATGCCATAGCGGACGGCTAGCTCAAAGACGTATTCACCCGCCTGCACCGCCGCCGGAAACCGCTGGCAACTCAATTGTTGGGCACTCACCTGACAAAACGGCTGGAGTTCTTCGGGCAGTCCGGCATCTAAGGGCCAGGTGAGCGTCGGCAGATCGCGGCTACTGTCCGCTGCCCGCCCCGTCAGTTCGAGCTGGTTGAGCTGACCGGGATGGGCGATCTGCCAGGCCAGCACCAAAATTT
Organism: Leptolyngbyaceae cyanobacterium; assembly: GCA_050042805.1. GTDB lineage: Bacteria > Cyanobacteriota > Cyanobacteriia > Phormidesmidales > Phormidesmidaceae > Halomicronema. The sequence goes on along the minus strand of JBHJJI010000061.1, from coordinate 1 downwards.
G
>JBHJJI010000060.1:0-8487 GCA_050042805.1 Leptolyngbyaceae cyanobacterium | reverse complement strand
CTCCACAATAGCGGCTTGCCATTTTAAGTGTGCGATTTAGCAGATTCCCTAAATCATTCGCCAAGTCTGCGTTGAGAACGTTTACAAACCGGGCTTCGCTGAAATCACCATCTCGACCAAATTCAATTTCTTTTAAGAAATAGAATCTCACCGCATCGGCTCCATATTGGTCGACAAGGGCGAGAGGATCTAGCGTATTGCCCAGACTTTTGCCCATTTTTTGGCCATCTTTAGTTAAAAACCCATGGCCAAAAACACGATCGGGCAGCGGCAGCCCCGCCGACATCAGCATGGCGGGCCAATAAACCGCATGAAACCGCAAAATATCCTTGCCGATCAGATGAATATTAATCGGCCACCACTGGCGCAAGGCATTTTCTAGGGTCGGTTCATCGGCGTCATCCAGTAGCGCCGTCACGTAGCCCAACAGGGCGTCAAACCAAACATACAGAGTTTGTTCAGGATCAGTCGGTACCGGAAATCCCCAGTCCAAGTTGATGCGAGAAATCGAAAAATCTTGCAGGCCGCTTTCGACAAAACTCAGCACTTCGTTACGGCGAGTGACGGGTTGAATAAATTCAGGCTGTTCGGCGTAGAGCGCGGTCAGCTTTTCTTGATAGTTAGACAGCTTGAAAAAATAGTTGTGTTCGTCTCGCCATTCCACCGATTTATTCGTGTGAATGGGACATCGTTTATCCGCTAACAGATCGCGTTCTTCTTTGAATTCCTCACAGGCCACGCAATACCAGCCTTGCTGTTGTCCTTCATAGATATCACCACTTTGCCAAACGCGCTGATAAAACTCCTGCACAATCTCGGCATGGCGCGGTGCGGTTGTGCGGCTGAAGCGATCGTAGGCAATGTTTAAGCGCTCCCACAGCGTATAAAACCCCGTCACAATCTCATCGCAGTGGGCTTGCGGATCGAGGCCTCGCGCTTCGGCAGTGCGCTGAATTTTTTGGCCGTGCTCATCGGTGCCGGTGATCATCAATACAGGCTGCCCCAAAAGCCGATGAAAGCGCGCCAGCGCAGCGGCGGCGATCGTCGTGTAAGCACTCCCAATGTGGGGCAGGGCATTGACATAATAGAGCGGCGTTGTGACGGCAAACGTCTTGACCGGATTACCAGCAGAATCCATAAATCACTTGAGGTGAGAAAAATATCTGAATGATTCTGTCAATAATACCGCAGAGGCTTAATCACAAAGCTGGTCTGGATTGCTTTCCAGCGATTCAGCAAATTGCATCAAGTTTGGCAAAATTTTGCGGCGATCGCAGTCAAGCTCAAAATCATAAAAATGCTGAGCCGAAAAATAGTTTGGCTTACTCCCATCGCCAATTACCCCTGCCGATTTCCTCAAACGAAGCATCTGGGCAGATAATCCACTCCACCTGACAGCACCAGTTTCGCCATGAACGATGGCTAGCAGGAGCGAATCTGTCCCCTGACATAGAAAGATCAGCGTTAAACTTGGTAAATTAAGGAATGTAAAGGCCATTCAGAATTGATTGCACTTGATGACAGCCCTGCCGCCGCTTCACATTCCATTTTTTGAAGATGCCGACCCCCTCGAACTTTCCCGGAGTGCTCTGCAGTTGATGGGCATTAAGCTGCGAGTTTCTGGGCGCAACCGCATTCCGGCAAATGTTCCCCTGTTGGTCGTCAGCAATCACCGCAGCCCCCTTGATGCCCCTGTGCTGATGACTGGGCTTGATCGCACTATTGCCTTTGTCTGCCACCAGTACATGGAGCAGGTGCCCTTCTTAAAGGACGTCGTCCATCAGTTTGGGGCATTTCCCTTAGAGTCACCCCGTCGGTTATTTCGTCAGGGGTATCAGCGGTTACGGCAAGGTGAGGCGATCGGCATCTTTCCGGAAGGGGCACAACCGATGGTGCAACTCCAATCGCCCCGCTTGGTGAACCCCTTTCAGCGCGGATTTGCTCATTTGGCGCTGCGCGTGCCGGTAGGGCCGCTGGCTCTACTCCCCGTGGCGATTGCCTCCGACGAGGTCGGTTTCGAGTCGTTGGTACCGCTGAGCTTATTGGGGTGGTTTGATCCCAGTGAGCCTTTGTTTCAGCAGGGGGGCGGTCATCCTGTGGTGTTTTACCGAGACGTTGAGGTCAAAATCGGTGAGCCGATCTGGGTCATACCTGAGGATCGCAAACGCTATCAAGGTCGTCAAGCGGCGGACTATGCCCAGCAACTCACGGATGACTGTTGGAGTGCAGTCAGTGACTTGTTACAGAAATAACCGGATCTTCTGAGAGCCCTACAGCTATGCAAGCATCGTCATCCCCTGTCCTTTTTTCACCGATTTTTCCTCAACCGGAGAAACCGCTGATTGTGCTCCTGCCCGGTTTGGACGGTACGGGCAAGCTGTTTGGGGAACAGGTCCGAACGCTATCACCCTACTTTGATATTCGATGCCTCAAAATCCCTGAAAGCAATCGACAGGGATGGGAAAGCCTAGCCGGATCAGTCGTCGACTTGGTTTATCACACGCAGGGCGATCGCCCCACCTATCTTTGTGGCGAATCTTTTGGCGGTTGCTTAGCCCTGCAAGTGGCCTTGACAGCACCGGAGTTGCTCAGTCAGCTAGTCATCATTAATCCGGCCTCGGCGTTGCGGCGACATTTCTGGCTACGCGGGATGGCCCAAACAGCGGCCTTCGTGCCTGAGTGGTTGTTTAACATGTCGGGGGCGTTAGCGCTATCGGTGATCGCCAACTTCGATCGCATCGAGCATTCCCAACGGGAGCTGTTTGTCAAAACTGTCAGACCCATTTCCCAAGCCTGCGTTATGTGGCGGTTAGAGATGTTGCAGCAGTTTGAAGTCGCCACTGAACGGTTGCAGCAGCTCTCCATCCCAACAACATTGCTGGCGAGCGGTCGCGATCACCTGTTGCCTTCTGAGCAAGAAGCCGCACTGCTCCAGCAATATTTGCCCAATGCGGCAATTTATCCGCTGCCCGAGAGTGGTCACGCCTGCCTAATTGAGCGAGATGTCGACTTGGCTCAATGTTTCAAAGCGTTGAATCTATTACCTTCCCCAACCTCGGTAGAGGCTTCCCAAGTCCCCTCTCACTAAATTCTCGCAATTTATAGCGCTGGCCACTTTACTTAGGACACCTAGGAGCGCTCTGATCCTGAGCACATCAGCAAAGTGGCTCCGCAGTATTGTCCTAACCGAACTGGCGACTGCGATATCTCGCCAGGGTGGACACGGCCATGACCTTCTGTTAGCCAGTCGTGGGCATAAGCTGTAGAGATGCCGCTATGATGAGGGGCGATCTACCAAGGGCTGGGTATGGGGGCATTTGAGAGTCTGAGCCAAAGTGTCGTGGCGCTGCCGCTTTTGCTAGCATCGCTGATGGCCACCACTCTAATTTGCGAGCGCCTTTGGTTTTGGAATCGCATTTCTAAGCGCCAGCAAAAACTCGTTCGGACCGTGCTGGAATCCTATGCCCAACAGCCGCAAGCCGCGATCGCCCGACTCAAAAAGCACACCGACTTACCCATTGCCCGCATCTTCCTAGCCGCAGTCACGCTCCCCGAGGCCACCCCCGAAGAATTTCGCCTGGCGTTAGAAAGCACGGCGCAGGGAGAACTGCCCCTCCTGAAAAGATTTTCAACCGCTTTCAATACCATTGTCGGCATTGCCCCCTTGTTAGGACAGCTTGGGACTATTCTCGGCCTGATGCGGGCACTGGCCTCGCTCGATCTCGGCACCGGCGACAGCGATCGCGCCCTGAACGTCGTCTCTGGCATCGGTGAAGCCTTGATTACTACCGCGATCGGCTTAGCGATCGCCATCCTGACTTTGATTTTTGCCAACTTCTTTCAGGGGCTGTATCGTCGGCAGCGAGCCTTTATTCAAGAAGCGGGTGGTCAGTTAGAACTGCTCTATCGTCAGCAACACCGGCAGCAGTCACGACTGCGCGATCGCCCACGCTCTGACCGACCTTATTCCTAAACAGGATGATTCAACCCATGCAGCGGTCACAAGCCGCATTCAGAGCACCGGAACAACCGCTCATAGTTTGAAAACTTGACGCGGGCACACCCTGGTGAAGGTCTGAAAGCTTGATGGGTAAACTGTTGAATCGACGTCAACGATTACAATGCATAAGGACATTCGGAGTAAGTCTTTGACCGAGCAAGTCGTTCAGCCAGCCTCCACCACTTCAACAATCTCGCGGCAAGAACTGCGAGAACTAGTGCGATCGCAGCTGCAAATGCTCTTAGAACAAGATAACTTTCAGGGAGCCAAAGCCTTACTAGTGCCGGTGCAGCCGGTCGATATTGCCGAAGCCATTGAAGGCTTACCAGAGACGATGCAGGCCATCGTCTTTCGACTGCTCTCAAAAAATGAAGCGATCGAGGTCTACGAAAATCTCGATTCCAGTATTCAGCAAGCCCTCGTCGAAGATTTCAAACGCCAGGATGTGCTCGATATCGTCGATCAGATGTCGCCCGATGATCGTGCCCGCCTGTTTGACGAGTTGCCCGCCAAAGTCGTGCGGCGACTGCTGAGCCAGATGAGTTCTCAAGAGAGACAGGCCACGGCTTTGCTACTGGGCTACGAAGCCGATACTGCCGGGCGCATCATGACGCCTGAGTACATCGCCCTCAAAGAAACCTGGAGCATTTCGAGAGCGCTCGAACATATTCGCAATCAAGCCGATATCAGCGAAACCATTTACTACCTATATGTCACCGATGCCGCTCGACAGCTCACGGGCACGCTTTCTCTGCGGCACTTGGTGATGGGGCAACCCGAACAAACGATTGGCGACATCATGACTCGCGATGCGGTTTCGGTGCAGACCGACACCGACCAGGAAGAAGTGGCTCAACTGATTCAGCGATATGACTTTTTAGCGGTTCCGGTCGTCGATACTGAGCAGCGATTAGTCGGTATCGTCACCGTAGACGACGTGCTCGACATTTTAGAAGAGGAAGCCACAGAGGATATTTATACGCTGGGGGGCGTACAATCAGGCGGTGACAACTACTTTCAAACCAACTTATTAACCGTTGCCCGCAAACGAGTCGTGTGGCTGTCAGTTTTGCTCCTCACCAACACGGTGACCACCTGGGTGATTCGCAGTCAGGAAGCCGTGTTAGAGCAGGTGGTTGTCCTCGCAGCCTTCATTCCGCTCCTGATTGGCACCGGGGGTAACGTCGGGGCGCAATCGTCCACCGTGGTTATTCGCGGTATCAACACTCAGGAAGTCGACAATAAGAGCGCGCTCACGGTGATTCGACGTGAGGCGATCGCCGGAGCCTTCTTAGGCATCATGTTGGGGATCGTGGTGACCGGCTGGGCCTTTTTGCTGCAGGGCAGCTTGCCCGTCTCCATCATCGTGGGCATCAGTTTGGTGGCGATCGCTATCTTGGCCTCAACAGCGGGCGCGGCCTTACCGTTTCTCTTTAACGCCATTGGGTTTGACCCTGCCCTGATGTCCGCTCCATTTATCACGACCGTTGTGGATGTTTTAGGCGTTCTGATCTATCTCAACTTGGCACGATATATCTTGAAGCTGGGATAGCGGTTAGCATCATCCCCGACAATCCTTAAGGATGGCTTTTCCGCTTTTGCCGTCATCGCTCCAGCTGAGTCGATCGTTCAAGAAGTTGATGCCGCTCAAAACCAACCGAGTCACCCACTCCCCTCAAACCAGGCTCTACCAAATAGACAATGACCGATGAACGACCATCAGGGACCGCTGCGATCCCCAATCTTCAATCAAACAGAAATGTTAAGTACAATACAAGCAAGCAGTCTGAGGCTAACGGTGTTGTTAATGTCCTTGCTTGTTTATATCCGTACTGTTTGAGTGGGAAGTATTAAACACGGAATGTTTACAATATTGCGGTAGAGCAGTGCCTCAAGCCCATAGCGGTTTGGTAAGTTCAGCTCTTATGATTGTTGAAATCCATCTTTGACACGAATCGGGTTGCCTGTGCTTCAGAAATTCCGACAGGACTTAAAAAACGATCTCATCGCTGGCTTGCTAGTGGTGATCCCCCTAGCAACAACCATCTGGCTAACGATTACGATGGCATTCTGGGTAGCGCGGTTTCTGACGCGATTTCCCAAGCAACTCAATCCTTTTACCGGACTGCCACCACTTTTGGGTGATGTCATCAACTTAGCGGTCGGGTTGACCGTGCCATTGCTCGGCATTTTGCTGATCGGTTTAATGGCACGCAACATTGCTGGCCGGTGGTTGCTTGATTTTGGTGAGCGTGTTGTTCAGTCGATTCCTTTGGCAGGCTCGGTTTATAAAACGCTGCAGCAGCTTTTGCAAACGCTTTTTCAAGACTCTAAGAGTCGTTTTCGCCGAGTGATCTTAGTGGAATATCCGCGTCGGGGTCTCTGGGCAGTGGCGTTTGTTACCGGTACAGTCGTGACGGCGCAAGAGGCAGTGGGCACTTCTATGCTGAGCGTCTTTATTCCCACCACACCCAATCCAACCAGTGGTTGGTATGCCGTCGTTCCAGAATCAGACGTCATCAATCTCTCAATCTCGATCGAAGATGCTTTTAAGATTCTGTTGTCTGGCGGTATTGTTGGGCCTAATCTAGCTGAGTCAATTCCCCAAGAGCGGCTATTGGGCAAGATCGTAGAAGAGCCCAGCCCTCAACGTCCGGTTATCAAACTCAACCAACCCGTCTTAGAATAAATGGCTTTTGGGCAGAGACCGTTCCAACCCGTCAAACTTCAAGCCGATCAAAATCAAGTCGTACCAACCCGATTTTTGCCTGTTTGCGTCCTGTCACGAACCGCGATCGCTAACGCTCTACAAATGCATTTTCGCCTACTATGCAGCGCGCCCGTGCACCCATAGACTGATGAAGGCATCAAGAACTTTCTCAAAAGGGCGGCAACATGCGGATTCTGTTTGTGGCGGCGGAAGCAGCACCGTTGGCGAAGGTCGGGGGCATGGGCGATGTCGTCGGCTCCCTGCCTCAGGTGCTCCGTAAAATGGGCCATGACGTGCGCATTTTCATGCCCTACTACGGCTTTATGCCCGACAAGACTGAGATTCCCAAGGATCCCGTCTGGCAAGGCTATGCGATGTTTAACGACTTCGCAGTTTATGAAACCGTGCTGCCCGGCACTAATGTGCCGCTTTATCTATTTGGTCACCCAGCGTTTGATGGACGCAACGTTTACGGAGGCAGCGACGAAGACTGGCGGTTTACGTTTTTTGCCAACGGTGCCGCTGAGTTTGCCTGGAACTACTGGAAGCCCCAGATCATGCACTGCCACGATTGGCACACCGGCATGATTCCCGTATGGATGAGCCAAACGTCTGATATTGGCACGGTCTTTACGATTCACAACCTAGCTTACCAAGGGCCCTGGCGCTGGAAACTCGAGAAGATAACTTGGTGCCCGTGGTATATGCAAGGCCACAACACCATGGCCGCAGCAATACAGTTTGCTGACCGCGTTAATACAGTGTCTCCCACCTATGCTCAGCAAATTCAAACCAAGGAATATGGCGAAGAGCTAGAAGGGCTGTTGTCATTTGTGAGTGGCAAGCTTAGCGGTATTTTGAATGGCATCGACCTAGGTTTGTTTGATCCCAGTACCGACAAACAGCTCGCCCAACCGTTCACCGCTGAGACCATCGAGCAGCGTCACACCAACAAAATCAAGGTCCAAGAAGAAATGGGGCTGGAAGTCAACTCCAAAGCCATGCTAGTGGGCCTAATCAGTCGATTGGTCGAACAAAAGGGACTCGATCTGGTTTTACAAACCATGGATCGGTTTTTGGCTTACACCGATGCTCAGTTTGTGCTGCTCGGTACTGGCGATCGCTATTACGAAAACCAACTTTGGGAAATGGCCTCTCGCTACCGAGGTCGCATGGCCGTCTATCTCATGTATAGCGACGGTATTGGCCGTCAAATTTACGCGGGCGCGGATGCCTTTCTAATGCCATCTCGCTTTGAGCCCTGCGGCATCAGTCAAATGATTGCGATGCGCTACGGCTGCGTACCTATTGTGCGGCGCACCGGCGGCCTCGTGGATACCGTCACTCACCACGACCCGGTCAGTGAAGCCGGTACCGGGTATTGCTTCGATCGCTATGAACCCTTAGACCTTTACACCTGCATGGTGAGGGCGTGGGAAGGGTTCCGCTATAAAGATGCTTGGCACGACCTCCAAAAAAGAGGTATGGAACAAAACTTCAGCTGGGACAAATCGGCGGTGGAATATGTTCGCCTTTATTCCGAGATTCTCGATATTGATTACACCACTCAGCTCGATATCACCCCTAAACCAGACGTTCAGACGTCAACGACCTCAGCCCTTAAGAGCAACCGTTAGGGAGCAGGTCACTTTCTTGAGAGAAAAATTAGAGTAAGGCTGTAGCTTTAGTTGAACGGGTGCCCTCATGACTCCAGCAGACCGCCAAGACCTCTTACCGTGCAGTCAACGCATCGCGGAACTGCTGTACCAGGAAGCCT
>JBHJJI010000059.1:0-10396 GCA_050042805.1 Leptolyngbyaceae cyanobacterium | reverse complement strand
AGTTCAGTCATGGGCGATCGCGCAAACCGAAAAGGAGACTGCCATAGACCAATCTCAGAAACTGAAAGACGGGGAGTACTAAGGCTGTGGCGTTGATTGTAGCGACTTTTGCAGGGTCTGCAACCGATTTTGCCAGGCGGTGGCGAGCTCGGTATCCGTGAACGGAATCCAGCGGCGCTCGCCAGAATCCAGCGTGAGCTCCAGGCAAACGTCACACCCCTTGGGGAGGCTGGCCATGGTGGGTAGCGATGGCGACGTGCAGAGGGCAATTTGCGTCACTGCATTGAGCGTGACTTCTTGCAGCTGCTCAGGGCCTTGGCGAGTGGGACGACCCCAGACGAGCCGCTCATCCACTTGCCCGAGGGCGGCATAAATATCGTATTTAGCCCGCTCAAATGCTGTCGCCCAGATTTTGTAGGCTTCTAACTTGCGATATTCATTCCAACCGGCCCAGGCCAGCCAGATAAAAACTCCTAATAAAGGTAGCCAAAGTAGTCCACGTTCCATAAATGTCTAGCTGAGAGGCGGTTAACGGAGCGGCGATCGCTCAAGGGGCGTTGAGGTGACCAGATATCCACGCTTGTGGATATCTAAAACGTTGGCTGAGACCCCTGACACGGGGTTAGCGATCGCGATGAGAGCAACGATTCCCTCTTACTAGCTTAGCTGTCAGCGCGTGGCCTAAGTCGAAGATCAGGGTGCTGTCACAGTTCCGGGCTGTGATCGCGAAGATGAGGGGATGCAGGGGAGACGCCGGGCGATGGCTGTGTTTATCTGCTGGCTGCGTTTACCAAGGGGGTTGACTACGTCGCCTTTCGCATCAGCTCCGTCTGTTGGTTGACGGATTTCTCGATTGATAAGATTGCCATCTCGGATTTTGTCCCTTGACCGCTGGCGATTCTCCCGCTTTGCCGGATGGCAGGAAATTTGAGTACAGGGGTCGATGGCTATGGAAAGATGCATAAGCTGCGGCTATGTGAGGAGCCTAAATTGCGCTCAAAGGCTATCTTTGGGAGCACAGAGCCGGTTTATCGTCGTGATTCTGTAAATTCTTGCAACGAGGCTGCGATTTGGCTTTACAGGTCATCAAGAATCTTGACTAGGGTTGTGGCCTCCTAGGCGGATTATGCGCCGCTGAGAAAAGCCTCTGCCCGAGTCTGAACTCATAGTTGATCTGAGGAAACGAAATTGGCTTATATCTCTTTACTAGCGGCCGTGCCTAATACGCTGACCTGGAGCCCCACGGTAGCTATCGTCATGATTGTGTGCAACATCATTGCGATCGCGATTGGCAAATTTACGATCAAATATCCCAGTGAGGGGCCAGCCATGCCGTCGCCGAACTTGTTTGGTGGTTTTGGCTTGCCGGCGGTTTTGGGTACGACTAGCTTGGGCCACCTGATTGGCGCGGGGGCGATTTTGGGCCTTGCTAACCTGGGCGTCCTCTAGGTGCTCAGCGTATCCAGCTCTTAGCGGGTGTTTAAGAACCGGCCGGGGAAAGTGCGATCGTGCTTTCCCCGGCCAGCATCCTTAAAACTGAAAGCCTAAGTTGAAGTAAAATCGCAGGCCCGGCGGGTCATCGGTGGTGAGTTCTTCAATGTCGATTAGCGGATAGGCAAAATCAGCCCGAGCGTTGAAATCTTCGGTGATATTCAATAAAAATCCCAGCCCGGTACCCAACAGAAAGTTGTTGTCTGTCGCATCAATACTGTCGCTGTCGTTCCAAACGTAGGCACCATCGAGGTAGGGCGCAATTTGAAAGAAGGGCAGTCCCTCGGCGGTGCGCGTGATCACGATTTGATCTTCGATTGAGAATCGGAAACCATTGTCGCCAAAGCGTTGGTTCTGGTCATAGCCGCGCACCGATAAACCACCGCCCGAAAAGAATTTCTCAGAGCCGGGTAGTGAATCAGGTGAAAGTTGCAGGCTACCTTGCACAAACAGCAGATTATCTGGCCCGAGTCGTTGCACGCGCTGCACTTGACCAATCCACGAAAAGAAGCCATTCGTGCTGCCATTGGTGGTAGCGGTATCGTCAACGCTCTCTTCGCCCAAGCGAAACTGCGACTGCAGCGCCCAAGCACCGCTGGTGTCACGGTGCACGTAGTCTTGACCAAAGCTCAAAACTTGAGTGTTGCTGGAATCCGTGATGATGCCCGAGATCAGCGTTGAGCCTTCGCGGTAGCGATAGCCCAGGGAAAGGGCAAATTCATCTCTCGGAGTGCGAATGAGGGGCTGACGCACACTGATTTCATAAATATCGGTAGACCCCTCTGTGTCAAACGCAAAGGTCGGCTGGTTGGGATCGGTGATTTCAAATTCGTTGGGAGTGAGCCGCACCAACAAGGTGCCGTTCGTCGGGCTAATGGGAACGCGATAGCCGAGTTCATAAACCTTAGATCCGGCTGTGGTGGTCCAGGTGGCAGAGCCGAATAGCGTGTCACCGAGCCCGGCCAAATTGCGAAACTGGAGACTGCCGCCGAGCCGAACGGTGCCCACCGAGGGCGGTGAGTAGTTGTCGCTGAAAACCGAACCGCCGACGGTAGGAGCTTCGGCGACGCGAACGATGAGTTGGCTTTGGCCGACGGCACTGCCAGCTCGGAGGCTGGCTTCGACGCTGTCAAACATAGGGTCAACGCGCAGTAGCCGTAACTGATCTTCTAAATTGGCTTGATTGAGTGGGCGAGTGCCACCCTGGGCAACTCGCACCCGCACGTAGTCGGCCAGCGTGTCGGTGCCTTCTACGATGATTTCTTCCAGCTCGCCCTCTAGCACATCAATTTGGACGACACCCTCAACAATGGTTTGGGTGCTGATGATGGCGCGCGAGGTGATATAGCCGCCATCCAGGTAGAGCTGGGTGATGGCATCAGCCGCCTGCTGGAGTTCTGCCAGGGTGACGTCACGGTTTTCGTAGGGGGCGACGATCGCGGCTAGCGTGGCCTCATCAAAAATTGTGCTGCCGACAACCTCAACCTCAGTCACGCTAAAGGGCGTGTCGGCACCAGGGGGTAAGGGTTGCTCAGGAACGGTGGGTGATGGTTCTGGCGCGTCATCGTCGGAGGGCAGGGGGACTGGCAGTGATGGCTCCGGAAACCGATCTTGACTCGGATCGACTTGGGCCAGTTGCAGCGGGTGATCTGAGGGGGGATCGGTGACGAACGGCACGCCAGGAAGCGCCCAAACCACTGCCGGCCAAAAACCTAGCGAGGCGATCGCAGTGCAGCCAGAGAAACCCAGAAATTGCGGATTCATAGTCCACCAGTCTCGACACGTCTCTCAGATTATCGCGACTAATTCAGAAAACAATTGATTTGTGTCTATAAAAGGACATTTTTGAGCAATGCTGCTGTGATCCCATACGGTTTGCGGCCTCTCAAGTATTCAAGCTAAGGCGGTTATAACGATTTGGGCGATAGGACTGACCCTGTCACGGGAATGCCGGGGAGCGGGCGAGCAAGGAGGCAGAAAAACTGGAGGGCTGGTTTTTGGGGTGTCGTGGAGTCCTGGTGTGAGTTGAGAGAAACGGGCTCGTATCTGTAGGAACAGTCCAGAGTCGGGCTGTTAAGGAAGGAGGCGGCACTGCCATCGAGGCTCAAAGGGGTTGCTGGGATGCCGGACTCGCCTGGCGCTGAGAGTGCTACCAAGGACTGCCGACTAGCGTAAATGCCGCCCAATAGTAGGGATGACGAGTATCGCCAAAGCGGAGATTGACCAACTCTTCTGGCAGGGGCTGACTGCCGCCATTCCACTGCAAGACGCCATCAGTCACAGTGACTTCACCCCGCAGCATGGCGAGTTGGGCCTGCCGCAGCGCCTCTGCTTTGTAGGGTTGTTGGCTGAGCTGGGTATAAAACTCGGTCATCAGGCCAGCGGTTTCGAGATCGCTGACCTGCCAAAGAGAGGCGAGGGCTGATTTGACACCTGCCTGCAAGGCTAGTCCAGCAAAGCCCAGCTCAGCTGAGGTATCGCCCAGTGCGGTGCGGCAGGCGCTCATGACCAGTAAGTCTAAGGGGGGATCATTGAGCTGCAGCTCGCGCAGTTGAGCTAAGCCGAGCCGTTGATCCCAAAATTGAATGTAAGAGTTGTCCGGTCCCCCTGAGCGAAATTCGCCGTGGGTCGCGAGGTGCAAGATCTGATATGCAGAGGCCGATCGCAGCGCGACCAGATTGTTGGGTGTGAACTGTTCATTCAGGTCACGCGTTCCGGTTCTCAGATTTTCGACAATCGTTTCGAGCTCAAAGGGAACGGCCGGTAGGGCGGGCTGATCGGTGAACTCAGAGGCTCCCATGGCCAGCACTGGAGCCTGACGCAAATCAGTGTAGCGGGTGTCGGTCAGCGCTAAGCTCGGCATCAGCCCGACGGTGTAGTTCTCGATGATGAACTGTTCGCCATCGTGCAAGGCTGCCAGGGGGAGCGATCGCAGACCGGGAGCCATGATGAACGATACATGGCCAATATCTTCGGCTGCCAACGTACTTTCTAAGGGCAGCACCAACCAGTCATACAGCGCTTGCGAATATTTCAAATAGTTGCTTTGTCGACGGCGGGTGCGATCGGTGAGTTCGATTTGCAAAGCCCGCACCGAGGCAATCACTTTTTCGCGAGTGGCGGTGGGAATCTCAATCTGCTTAGGTTGACCGGTGGGAGTGACGATGACGAGCTGAAGAACGTCACTGGGTTGAGGATTTTGCAGTTGTTTGGCTGATGGCGTTTGGGCAACGGTACTACCTGCAGGGTTAAAGCGGGCATAGACTAAGGCCGATGGTGTACCGACTTGCTCGGTGAGGTTCTGAAGCGTACCCTGGCTGGACTCGAAGTTGGGATCGGCAAGAACCGGTAGATCGAAAAAGCCAACAAAATCATCGGCATAATAGGAATCTTCAAAGGCCCACTCATCGAGAGTCAAATCCTCCGCATTGTCATCAAAATCGCGATCGCGGGGATGACGTCGCTGCCCCACATCCTCCTCACCGTCCTCAAAATCTTCGCCATCCCCAAAATCTTCACCGTCTTCGAAGTCGCCACCGTCTTCGAAGTCGCCACCGTCCTCAAAGTCGCCACCCTCATCAAAGCCCGGATCGTCCCCAAAGTCGCCACCCTCATCAAAGCCCGGATCGTCTCCAAAATCATCGCCAAAAAAATCATCGGGCGGTGCGAAGTCTTCACAGCCGACAAAGCAATCGAATTCATTTGGATCCGGCGGCATGGTCGGGTCGGGTGGCATGTTCGGATCTGGCGGCATGTTCGGATCGGGTGGCATGTTTGGATCCGGGGGCATGTTCGGATCCGGCGGCGGCGTGTTGGTCAGAATATCGATGTTGCCAAAGGTGACTGAGGCGAGATAGCTATCAAAGGGGACGGTGTCAATGCCGTTGGTAATGGTTTCAAACGTGCCGTTGGTGCTCGCATCACCCACCACAAAGGGCACATTGCCGTTGCCCCCGTGCTCGACCAAAATGGCCGCACCGCCAAATGTCTCGATGCTGGGACTGCCCTCGACTCTGATCAAATCGGGGGTGCGGATCGAAATATCGCCACCGGCCGCATCGAGCCCAGCGATGACGATATCGCCACTCAGGCTGGTCAGAGAAATATCGCCGCCGTCAGAAAACACCGGTAGCAATATATCGATGGCGGGATTACCCGTCATACTGTCCGCTGCCAAAGTAATATCGCCACCAAACGTGTCGAAGAAGCCGTCAATATTGATCTCGGCACCTTGCAAGGCAACATCGCCGCCATTAGTTGAGAAATCGTCATCAATGTTGATCTGACCGTTGCCATCATTGTCGGTATCAGCTTGAAAGTCATAGTTCACGCCCGCGGTGCTCTCGAGCCCGAGGGGAAGGTCAATGTCGCCCGCTGCTAACAACTCTAGAGTGGCTCCAGCGGAGACTTCTGATAAGTTAAAATCATCGACGGTGATGTTGCCCTCGTCACCGCCGCCAGTGCCGGTGGAGACGGTGACGGTGACGCCAGCACCGGTGCCCAAGGCCACCTGCAAATCGAGCCAGCTGACGATAGCGGGGCCACCAGCTTGAGCAATAAATGGATTACCACCGGGAAAGGCCGCTGTGTCAGTCGGTGCGATGGCACTGATTTGTACATCAAACGGATCGAGCAGCCAAGTGCCCGCCAGACCATTGGGGGCACTAATGTCGGGCACTCCTTGGGTGTCGAGAAACCCCAGACTGCTGGTTTCGACTAGCCCCCCATTGCCACCGTTCGCGCCACCGCGCGCGCTGAGGGTGCCGTCGCTGCGGGTGGTCTCATCCGACCAGACAATCACGGTGCCGCCATCGCCGTTGGCGATCGCATCCGCCACCAAGTTCGACGCCCCATCGATAAAAGTTACCGCCGCTGTGGGCAAAGGCCCTTGGCCGGTATAATCACCCCCGACGCGTAGGGTGCCGCCACCGCTGTCGCCCGAGGCATCGAGCGTGCCCCCGAGTAAACCGAGGGTGTTGCCGAGTACCGTGATGTTGCCGCCGCGATCGCCGCTGGTGGCATCTAACGTGCCGCTGATGATTGTTGTTCCTGGATCGGTAGGAAGAGCAACGTCGGACGTGTCGAGGGTAATCGTGCCATCGGGATTAACCGTGACGCCTGTGGCCTGAGCGATCGCGTTGCCGGTCAAGAGTTCTGGCAGTGAGGCCGGGGTAAAAGTAGTGGTCGGGAGGTCAGAGACAGCGGTGAGGGTTTCGACTTCCAGATTGAGCAACAAGCCGCTTTGGGCAATCCGCACGAGGTTGCCGCCTTCTACGGCACTGATGATAATGTCGCCGCCGGGTGCCGCGATCGTTCCCGTATTCAGCACTTGCCCCCCGATGAGCACCACCGATTCGCCCGGTAAAACGCTGAGAGTGCCCGCGTTCACCACGCTGCCCGGATTCTCTAAGCTGAAGCTAAAACTCTGGGGATCACCCACCAATGCAGCATAGTCAGGGGTGCCCACGGTGCCAAAAGCGCTGTCGGCAAAATTGACCTGATCCGCCGTCACGGCTGTAAAGCCGCCCTGTAGATTGAGTACGGAATTGGGGCCAAAGAGAATGCCGTTGGGATTGATCAGAAACAGGTTGGCATTAGAACCGCTCACCTGCAGCAGGCCATCAATCAGTGAAGCATTGCTGCCCGTCACCCGACTCAAAATGTTGAGAATGGCCGGGTCGGTGATGAAGGTGGCGCTTTCGCCCGTGAGCAGGTTGAACTCAGTAAAGCTGTGAAACAGGTTTTGATTGTCGGCAGAGGGGGTGCCGCCGGTGATGGCATGGTCGCCGCCGGTGGGTGTGACTTGCGTGCCGGTGCCATCGTTGGCCGGAATGATACCGTTGGCCCAACTAGGTGCCGCCGTCAAGCCGATGAGTAGTGTAGTGGTCGCGATCGCCTGAGGCCATTTCTGACCATGAACAAACCAAGCTCTGGTTGCGTGACATGGCGTTGACAGCATCTCACAGCCGGTAAGGGTGGGCTCGGCACTGGCCTGACAATCTCGCTTCATCGGTTCTCTTCTTTCCAGTCCTGGTCAAGGTGAAACTCATCAGCCTCACCGGGTGTCGGGGCTATTGAATCTATATATACCTTTCTATACTCTGCCTTGAGGATGGCTGAATAGGAGGAAGGTGATGGTATCGGGGGGCGTTTTGTAGCAATTCTTTGTTGAGAGTCATGACGATTTCGTAGTTCTACGGAGAGAACTGCTGACCGTTTGGACCCTCGTCAGAACGCGGGCAAATTTCTGACTATTGCCGTTGTTGCATCACATACAGACCGTGAATGTTGACGGCATAGGGCACCCCATAGGTGAGCAAGGCTGAGGCCCAGCGTCCTAACGTCATCTTGCCCTGCATGAGAGCGGCACCATGATTGATTAGCAACAAGACGCTGCCGACCACCAAAGCGACCCGAATTGCCATCGGTCGTAGGGCAGGATCTTTGAGCGCTGCCAGGAAGCCCCAGAGGTCCGGTTTCTTCATGTTGGTGTCTGATCAAAAAGTCCTGTTTACAATTCAATCATGGCCTGCTTGGGCTTTCGGGGCTGCTATTAATTGCCTGTTCAATCGCTGGCAAAATCACTTTTTCGACCTCTCGCCGAGTGAGGATAGGTGCGACCCTGCCATTTCCCAGACCTGCTATCGCAGAATACCCTTCGAGAAGGACAAGGCCCTACGGCATGAAGCCGTCGGAAGTCAGCATTAAAAAGCTTGTCTGATGGTGATTTCAGGCATTAGGGGTGACCTGATCAAACTGTGGCTTGCGATATCTTTCATCGATACTCATTGGATACCCTCCTCAGGGAGCGGCGGTCTTTTGCAGTCAGGAGCGTCAATGATATGACCCAGACTCAACCTATGACTCTAGCCATGCGCGACCAAATTTTGGTCTGCGGCTTGGGTAGTTTGGGCCAACATTGTGTCGCCAACTTAAAGACGTTTGGGGTGCGGGTGAGTGCGATCGAGCTAGCGCCCACTGACCGCTGGGAAATCGAACAGCTGCCGGAGCTGTTCGATCAGCTCGTGATTGGTGATTGTCGACAATCAGAGGTGCTGCAACAGGCGGGGGTCGATCGCTGCCGAGCGGCCCTGATGGTGACGACGAATGAACGGGTCAATCTCGAAGCGGCGCTGAGCGCTCGGGTGCTCAACCCCACTATTCGCCTCGTGGTGCGATCGGAAAAACAAAACCTCAATGACTTGCTAGAGCAGCAGTTGACCAACTTCATCGCCTTTGAGCCGACGCAGCTAGCGGCACCAGCCTTTGCTCTTGAAGCTTTGGGCGAAGAGATGCTTGGCTTCTTTAAGATTGACCAGCAGCCATTTCGAGTGGTGCAGCACCAAGTCGTGGCTACCGATGCGGTGTGCAACAGTCGCAAAGTGTATGAGCTGAATAACCGCGATCGCCGGGTGTTGCGCTATCTCGAAGCGACTGAGACGGCGATCGCCCCCGAAGTTTGGGAAACCCGCGATCATCCGGACAGTGCTTCTGCGCAGTTTTATACCTGGCTACCTACTGCCACGATTCGGGCCGGAGACGTCATCGTCGCCGTAGAGGCGGAGTCGCCCGATGCCATGACCGTTAAACGTTTGCCTGACGATGCTGATCGTGATCGTCAGCAGGGTCGGCTGCAGCGCAGAATCAATGGTCTGAAGCACTGGCGCGGGTGGCGGCCCCGCCGGGCGATCGCTAATTTTTGGCAAGCGAGCGCTCAGCAACAGATTCGTCGGGTGGCCTTGATCTGCGGGCTTACCGTAGTGGGTCTATGTGCGGTGGGCAGTGTGCTCTTGTCGCTGACGGGCACAGCTCCTTCGCTGGCGGATGCCTTTTATGCCACGGTGGTGCTGTTGCTGGGGGGCTATGGCGATGTCTTTGGGGGCGTGGCTCTGCCACAGCCGATCCCTTGGTGGCTGCGGCTCTTTAGCCTGAGCCTGACGCTGGCGGGCACGGCGTTTATCGGGGTGCTGTATGCCCTGCTCACCGAAAAGCTCTTGACCTTGCGGTTTGAGTTTTTGGCCAAGCGCCCCCCGGTGCCCGAAGGCGATCACGTGGTCATCATTTGGCTAGGCCGAGTCGGCCGACAGGTGGTTGAGATGTTGCAGGATCTCAACCAACCGGTGGTGGGCATTACGAGCCAAACGATTGAACCGGACGTCTTGCCGCAGATGCCTCTCATCACCGGGGCCATTCACGATGCGCTGGATAAGGCCAACTTAGCAACTGCTAAAAGCGTGGTGGCGGTCAGTGATGATGAGATTCAAAACTTGGAGCTGGGCCTGATGGCCTATCGCTTGAATCCCAGCAGTCGCCTGATTATTCGCACCTATGACCAGCTTTTCACTGATAAGGTGGCGCAGTTGTTTCCCTATGCGCAGGTGCTATGTGCTTCGGCTTTGTCTGCCGAAGCCTTTGCCGGAGCAGCCTTTGGCGAAAATGTCATCGGGCTATTCCGGCTCTATTATCAAACGGTGTTGGTGACCCAATATCAGATCACCGCTGATGATACGTTACAGGGGTTGTTGCTGGCAGAGGTGGCCTATGGCTATGGGGTGGTGCCGATTTGGCATCAGCTACCGGGGCAGCGGGGACGAACGATGCCCGACGATGATGTGCCGTTACGGGTGGGCGATCGCCTCGTCGTGTTAGCCACGATTCGGGGTTTGCGGCGCATCGAACAGGGTGATCTGGCTCCCAAACAGTGGCAGGTTGAGCTGCTGCAGGCAAATGCTGCCGATGCCATTTTTGAAGGGGGTACCGAAATTGCCCGGGTGACCGGCTGCAAGATTGGCAAAGCCCATGCCTTAATGCATGAGTTACCGGGGGTGTTTCCCGACAAGCTGTATCTGCATCAGGCGATCCGCCTAGTCAGACGGCTCAGTCGCTTGCGAGTCAGCGCCAAGCT
>JBHJJI010000058.1:0-8375 GCA_050042805.1 Leptolyngbyaceae cyanobacterium | reverse complement strand
GACTTGCAGGGGCCAAAAATCCGGGTGGGACAACTTGCCGACGGAGTGATGGACCTTGTGGATGGCGAGACGATTACCTTGGTGCCCTTGGGCGCAGCGACTAATCAAGCAGACTGGGTCGAAATTGACTATCCGTATCTGGCTGACGAAGCGCAACCGGGAATGATGGTGCTGTTAGACGTCGGCCTGCTAGAACTCACAATCGAAACCGTAGAGCCCCCCAAAGTCATCTGCCGCATTGTGCAAGGGGGACTGCTCAAAAGCCGCAAAGGCGTCAATCTTCCCGATCTCAGCCTCAAGCTCCCGTCGATGACGGAAAAAGATAAGCAAGATCTGCGATTCGGCGTTTCTCAAGGAGTTGATTGGGTGTCGTTGAGTTTTGTGCGGCAGGGGGCCGATATTGTGGCCCTCAAGTAGTTGCTGAAAGAGGAAGGTGCCCCCGAAACGCCGGTCATCGCCAAGATTGAAAAACCCCAGGCGATCGCCAACCTGAATGACATTTTAGAAGCCACCGATGGCGTCATGGTGGCGCGCGGTGACTTAGGCGTAGAGATGAAGGCGGAGAAAGTGCCGCTGCTGCAAAAGCGGATTATCAAGGCCTGTAATTTGCGCAATATTCCCGTGATTACCGCCACGCAAATGTTGGAAAGCATGATTGAGCATGCCCGCCCGACGCGGGCTGAGGCCAGTGATGTGGCCAACGCCATTATTGACGGCACGGATGCGGTGATGCTGTCAGGCGAATCCGCCGTCGGCAAGTTTCCGATACGCGCGGTCGAGATGCTAGCTCGCATCGCCACCGATGTTGAAGCCGATCTGAGCTTTGTGAATGATCCCCCTGAGACGAACGACGTGACCCACGCGCTCAGCGAAGCCCTCAATGCCATTGACCAGGTGTTGGATTTGCAGTGCATTGTGGCCTATACCGAATCGGGCTACTCGGCCCTGATTGCGGCGGGCGAGCGACCCAGCGTACCGGTAGTCGCCTTCACCCCTGATCGCGATGTCTACCATCGGCTGAATTTAGTGTGGGGCGTCAAACCTATCTTGATCAGCTCATCGGCCAGCACCTTTGAAGAAATGGCCCACCTTGCAGAGACGGCGCTGCTCGATGGCCAGATGGCCGAGGTCGGCGATCAAGTGCTGATTATGGGAGGAATTCCGGCAAATCATGCTCAAGGCACCAACTTTTTGAAGATTCAAACGGTGGGTCGGGGATAATAAGCCTGCGTTACCAAACTTGATAATCTCACCGCTAGCTAACCTTCATGCTTGAAACTGCACCCGCTAAATTTACGGCACCGACATCGTCTAAAACCGGCCACCCTCACCGCGTCGTCATTGTTGGCGGTGGCTTTGGCGGGCTCTATGCCGCCCAATCTCTAGGCCAAGCACCGGTCGAAGTGACGCTGATCGATCGCCGCAACTTCCATCTGTTTCAGCCGCTGCTGTACCAAGTGGCGACCGGTGGCCTATCGCCCGGTGATATTGCCTCACCGCTGCGGTCGGTACTCAATCGCCAAAAAAACACGCAGGTTTTGCTGGGCGAGGTGACCGAGTTAGATCCGGATGCGCAGCAACTCACCCTCAAAGATGGCGACGTCGTGCCCTATGACAGCCTGATTTTGGCCACCGGCAGCGCTCACCAATATTTTGGCAATGACCATTGGGAAGCGATCGCGCCCAGTATTACACCCATCGAAGATGCCCTCGAAGTGCGTCGCCGCATTTTTCTCGCCTTCGAAAAAGCGGAGTTGGAACCCGACACCGAGGTTCAGGCGGCTCTTTTGACCTTTGTCATTGTCGGCGCTGGCCCCACTGGGGTAGAAATGGCCGGAGCGATCGCTGATCTGGCCTACCACACCCTGAAAAAAGACTTTCGCAGTATTGATCCGACGCAGACCAAAATCATTTTGGTAGAAGGGATGGATCGCGTGCTGCCCCCCTTTGCGCCCTCCCTATCGGAAAAAGCCGCTCAGGATCTGCAGCAGTTGGGGATTGAAGTCCGTACCCAAACCTTTGTGACGTCCTTGGCAGGCGATCAGGTCACCGTTAAAAGCGGCGACACCGAAGAAACCATTCGAGCCCATACCGTTTTGTGGGCCGCTGGCGTGCGCGCCTCTGCCCTCGGCAAGGTGGTGTGTGCCAAGACCAACGCCCCCAGCGATCGCGCGGGCCGCATCATGGTAGAGCCTGACTTCAGCGTGCCGAATTATCCCAACATCTACATCATTGGCGATTTGGCTCACTATGCCCACCAGGACGAAAAGCCCCTACCGGGGGTGGCACCCGTAGCCATGCAGGGCGGCAAGTATGTCGCCCGGTTGATTAGCGATCGCCTGCATGACAAAACGACTCCGGCCTTTCACTACACCGACAGCGGTAGCCTCGCCATTATTGGGCGCAGCTCTGCCGTGGTAGATCTGAACTGGACAAAACTAACCGGCTTCCCCGCCTGGGTCGTTTGGGCGCTGGTGCATGTCATGTTCCTCATCGAGTTTGATAACAAGGTCATCGTTATGACCCAGTGGATGTGGAACTTCTTCACGCGCAACCAGGGCGCTCGACTGATTACGGGACGAGACGTCATCAAAAGCGACTCGGCCTTTATGAAGCAATAGGCGATCGCCCTCCCCATGACTGTGATCAAATCGATGCGAATTCCCGGTTGGGGGACTTTCAGGGCAGAAAGTCTTCTACCCTAAGGAAGGTGCCTGCTCGTAAAACGGGCTGCGTCCCCTTGACGAGTCGGCAGGAACCCATCCTCGATCTCAGCCCTGTCCTGCGACTGACCTAACCTCCGTTTCTAAAGAACGCTCCGCTATCTTGTTTTATTCCTCGGCCAATCTGCAGTACTTACTCATTAACGGGGCGATCGGGGTCGG
Source organism: Leptolyngbyaceae cyanobacterium (assembly GCA_050042805.1). GTDB lineage: Bacteria > Cyanobacteriota > Cyanobacteriia > Phormidesmidales > Phormidesmidaceae > Halomicronema. The sequence continues at coordinate 5,490 of JBHJJI010000058.1, read as the reverse complement.
CATTGCCGCTGACGCGGTCATTGCCACCATTGGCCGATTCAAACGATTTGAAACCATCAGAGATGCCTTAACCTGGGCGGCCGCGATCGGCTTTACCCATACAGTGTTTCCAATGATTGGGCTGATTGGGCTTTGGTATGCCGCTAGCTCCTTTCCCTCCCTCAAGGCAGGCATCTATGGGGCGGGTTTTGTCGTGATGGTGTGGTTTATCAATGATGTGGTGCGCGATATTGCCGGTTTAGACAATGACGCGGATGCCGACGACGATAACGACGCCAACGATGACTTGTTCTACCGGTTCTTATCACAGCATTCGCGCTTTTGGGCTGCCGTCTGGGCCGTTTCCATTGATGCCCTGGTAACCGGGCCAGGCAAAACTGCCGCCACGGCGCAGTGGAGTCAAGCTCAAGTGTTAGGTAGCTTTCCGCTGGTGGGGTTTGTGGTGTTTGGCCTAGTGATGCTGAGTGCTTGGCCCGCTATTCTCCTGCGTCGCTACTGGCAAGCCAAAAAGTTCAACAATGCGGTTGGTTTGGCCCGATTTACCGCCATCGGATCGTGGATCGAGCTGAGCATTTTTATGTATTTCGCCTATTTGGCTGTATCAGAAATGGTGCTGGCTTTAGGCGTACACCCCATCACGAGCGAATTTTTAATTGCTGGCATATTAGCAATTGTGACGATCGCGGTGCTGCTAGTCACTTTGGGCCAACGCGTCTGGCAGACCCAATTGCAAGACGCTCAAGACTTGCTGCTCTGATGGCCTTTCACCCCACCGTAAACAACCGCTCCGTCTACGAATCCTCGGTTTGCCAGGCGGGGTGATTTAACAACGCATCCATCACCCTGACGCCTCGGAGCTGATTGGTGAGGGGTAAATGGCCCGCCGGGGCCTGCAGATTCCAGACAAATTCACCCGGATAACGAGCCCAAGTGTTGTCGTCTTTCCAGGCAATTTTAGGCCATAGCTTTTCCCAATTTTTGCCGACGCCGAGCCAGAGTTCTCGCTGCTTAGAAAAGCCAAAGTTACCGGCGGAATAGGTCAGCCATAGACGATCTAACGTCTGCAGGTCAACAACGGGAAAGATGTTGATCTCGGTGAAATAAAGCCATTTACGTTTGACGGCGTTAGGCCCTGCCAGCTCGCACATCTTTTGTAGGGTGAGGCGATCGGCCTGCTCAAAGGCTTGAGCAATGAGGGCGGTCTGAATATCGGTATAGTCAACGGCGCAGGTGGTCGGTAGTGGCACCAGACCCTGAGCGAAGTGAGTATTAAGAAAGGTGCTGACGTCAGGATCAGAGACTGGGTGAAGCAATTGCAGCGATCGCCCCGCTACCGACGCAGCGTCAGGTTGGTCTTGAACTTCAAGCAGATAGTCCATCAGGATCTGATATCCGGCGGAACCTGCGGTCATGAGTTGGGGTAAGATGGCGAGCTGCTGCTTCAGCGAAGCCTCTCGCAGTTGGCTTTTCAGCGATTCCAACAGTTCTAAAGAGGCGGGCGAATTGTCGGCGATAGAACTGCTCATGTTAGATAACGAAAATTCTCTACCCAAAGAATAACTTGCTAAAGTGCTGCCTGGGCAGGCAATTCAGGACTCTGTTCTTTATCCTGATCCTACAACTCAACTGTCTGCTAAACCAAATCCATCGATAAATCGGGCGCGGTGAGAGGGACGAGCCTGGCAGTGAGTTCGACGGCATCGGCCTTGTTGCCGAACTGGACGGGACAATCCTGGACTAGCGGTTTCACGTATTGAGTGGAGGCGTAGAATTTTTCATCCCGACACAGCCTTTTCCCCTGATGATCGTGAAATAAGCCCCTGATGGCAAGTGCGATCGCTGTGGGCTAAGACGGGGACGACTATTCTCGTCTCTCGGGAGAAACTGTGGCTTAAGTCCGATGGTCGATAAGTTAAGCGGAAAATCTATGCTCACAAGGGCAGCGCTGACCTTTTTCCGTATTCGTCAGCACCGACAGATTTCGGCGGCGGCTCACAATGTAAAGTGGACAACGTGTAACCCCTCATCTTTTTAGCCTAGCTATGTACGAACGCATTACCCCTCCGACCGTCGGCGAAAAGATCACCTTCGCGGCGGGCGAGCCGGTGGTTCCTGATATGCCCATCATTCCTTTTATTCGGGGTGATGGTACCGGCGTTGATATTTGGCCAGCGGCTCAAAAAGTCTTTGATGCTGCCGTTGCCGCTGCCTACGGCGATCGCCGTCGCATTGTCTGGTTCAAGGTGTATGCAGGCGACGAAGCCTGTGAGCAGTACGGCCAATACCAATATTTGCCCGAAGACACGCTGCAGGCCATTCGCGATTTTGGCATGGCGATTAAAGGGCCGCTCACGACCCCGATTGGCGGCGGTATCCGTTCGTTGAACGTGGCGCTGAGGCAGATCAATGACCTCATTGCCTGTGTTCGGCCCTGCAAATACTTTTTTGGGACGCCTTCCCCCCACAAAACCCCCGAAAAGCTCGACGTCATTGTCTATCGCGAGAACACCGAGGATATCTATCTCGGCATTGAGTGGAAGCAGGGCAACGAAATTGGCGATCGCCTCATCAAGTTACTGAATGAAGAATTGATTCCCGCCACGCCCGAACATGGCAATAAAAAAATTCGTCTCGATTCCGGCATCGGCATTAAGCCCATCAGCAAATCAGGTACCCAGCGTTTGGTGCGCCGCGCCATCAAGCATGCCTTGCGTCTGCCCCCCGAAAAGCAGCAGGTGACCCTGGTGCACAAGGGCAACATTATGAAATATACCGAGGGAGCCTTTCGCGACTGGGGATATGAGCTAGCAACGTCGGAGTTTCGCGATGAGTGCGTGACTGAGCGGGAATCTTGGGTGCTCAGCAACAAAGAGGCCAACCCCGACATCTCGGTTGAAGACAATGCACGCAAGATTGAACCGGGCTACGACGCTCTGACGGCAGACAAGCAGGCGGAAGCCCGGCAGGAAGTTGAGGCGATTTTAGAGGCCATTTGGGCCACCCATGGCAGTGGTAAATGGAAAGACAAGATCATGGTGAACGATCGCATTGCCGATAGTATCTTTCAGCAAATTCAAACGCGCCCTGACGAATATTCCATTCTGGCCACGATGAACCTGAATGGCGACTATTTGTCGGATGCAGCGGCGGCGATCGTCGGCGGTTTGGGCATGGGGCCAGGGGCGAATATTGGCGACACCTGCGCGATTTTTGAAGCGACCCACGGCACTGCTCCCAAGCATGCGGGGCTTGATCGCATCAACCCCGGCTCAGTCATCTTATCTGGGGTGATGATGCTGGAATATATGGGCTGGCAAGAGGCCGCTGACCTGATTAAAACCGGCCTGGGTGCGGCGATCTCTAACCGCGAGGTTACCTATGACCTGGCTCGCATGATGGAGCCCAAAGTCGAGCCGCCGCTGAAGTGCTCTGAGTTTGCTCAGGCGATTATTGACCACTTTCACGGTTAGGAGTTGTTCCAAAACAGCCGCTTGATCACCAGGGTTTAGCCGCGCTAAGGGCTTGCCGTAAATGTCGGCTGCCGAAATAGTAGGGGGCCGCATAAAGCCCTGAGTTCAGCGATGTTTATAGATTGATCAGGGCGAGCCTGGATAAATGGGGCAATGCTATTTGCTAATTGACGGATTTTGAGCGTGATTCCGTCCCAAAATTGACGTGCCTAAACCCCAAAACCAGCAATTAGCTTTTAACATAGCGATTGTAGAAAGACTCGTTACGTTTCTCTGTAGGAATGAGGCTTCATGAATCGATTTGTTCGGTGGTTGGCTGTATTGACTGGGCTCGGCATGGTGAGTCTTGGGGCCGCAGGCTGTATCCCCGGTATTCCCAAAAGCTCAGATAACACCGACGACGATGCCTTTGAATTGAGATACGTAGACGGCGACGAGGACAGCGACAATTATTTGCTGCAGCTCCGCATCAACGGCCCGATCCTCAATACGCCTTCTAACGGGGGATTTTTTGGCCTCGATTCGGGTGTGACCTATGCCTATCAGTTACAAAGCCTGCTAGAAGAAGTTGCCGAAGACGATCGCATTGAGGGTCTGTTTCTCCGAGTTTCCACACCGGGCGGCACGGTGGTGGGTTCCAACGTCATTTACGAAGCCTTAGTGGACTATAAAGAAGCGACGGAAAATCCCGTCTATGTCTACATCGAAGGGATCTCAGCTTCGGGGGGAGTTTGGTCGATGGTGGCCGCCGACAAGATTTTTGCGGCTCCCGGTAGCATTATCGGCAGCATTGGCGTCATTGGCCCAACACTCGTTTTCTTTAACAACCCGGTCGCGCTAGATGGCGGTTTGTTTGGCGGCGGCGTCACCACCCAAGATGGCATTCAGCAGTTTGTGGTATCTGCGGGCAAGGGCAAAGACCTAGGCAATCCCTTTCGTCAGCCAACGGAAGAAGAACTCTCAGTCCTGCGGACCAACATCAACAGCGAATACGACAATTTTGTCACCCACATCGCTAGCACCCGTGATATCTCCGAGCAAACGCTGCGCAATGAGATGGGGGCTTACATTTTTGGTACTGAGCAGGCCAAGCAGTACAACCTGATTGACGAAACGAGTGGTCGCCCTGAGGCGATCGCGGCATTAGCCGACTCTCTAGAGCTGGAAGACGATTACCAGCTCGTGCGGATTGGCTTCGATCAGCCCAGCCTACTGGAAGTTTTACTGGGTCAAACGCCGCTGGAATTTAGCTATGAGCAGCAACAAGATATCATTCAAGCCGATCTCTGTTCCCTCACCAACTACAATTTCTTAGCCTATTACGGTGATCTGTCATCGCTGTGTCCACAGCCTTAGTGGTGTTCTAATTCAGACACGTTGCCGTTAGTGGCGCGATCTCACGCCCGTCAGTTCGCGAGCAGTATCCGTTTTGGCAGTGTTGCCAGGTTTTTCGGCTGGTTTAGTGAATGGGACGTAAGCTTCACCGTCAGCGAGCGTCGAGGCTTAGAAATGCTTGTTGGAGTGAATTTCCTTGCTACACTAAAACTGCTGCTCATTTCAACCTCCCTTGATGCAAAAAGCTCTGCAAAACACTGCCTTCGATGTCGTGTCAGTCTTAAAAGCTCTGGCAGAGCCATTGCGGGTTGAGGTGATTGAACTGCTGAAAGAACAAGAGCTGTGTGTCTGTGATTTGTGCGATCGCCTCAACGTCTCGCAGTCAAAGCTATCGTTTCATCTGAAAACCCTTAAAAATGCCGGCATCGTGCGCTCTCGGCAGCAGGGCAAATGGATTTACTATCGCCTGAATCTATCTCAACTGGTGGAATTAGAACAATATCTGGCTGAGTTCCGTCGCTACAACCCTCAGCTACCAACTCGGGTTTGTGACGCCAACGAGTTGTAAAAGTTGATCGTGTCTAACGTTAGCCATACCAGGGTTTTTGCGCACGACACTGTCGCGGAATTAAATCTTGTGGCTCGCATCCGTCATCCCGATTCTCAAGGTTCGGCCTCCTGATGC
>JBHJJI010000057.1:0-8292 GCA_050042805.1 Leptolyngbyaceae cyanobacterium | reverse complement strand
CTCTTGGTTCGCTCATTTCTGAGCAGTGTTGGGAATAAATTTAAGTGTGTACGGGCACCTCATAAATGGTTTCTGGGATCTTCATGAGTGCCAAGATGTGGCGCTGTAGGTCATTCAGCGGAGTGATTTCGGTCGTCCCATCCCGATGATGATAAAGCGTCATCCCGACGAAAGCCTGAAGCAGTTGCTCCGCCGTAGGACGCTCGGTTTTCCGCTTGGGGTTGCCGGCATAGAGCCCTGCCAGGTGAGAGTTCACGGTTTGGAGGGTTCGTCGCACCTGAAATTCAATCAGAGTAAAACATCTGAGGGCAATGGTGAGCAAGAACATCAACCCGATGATCCGGTCTTCATTAGTCAAGAACATGGGTAAAGCTGGAAGTTGACCGCGCTTGAAGCGATGGAAGCTGTGTTCGAGTTGCCACTGGTCTCGGTAATAGGCCACAGCTTGCGCTAAGCTGAGCTGCTCAGAGGTCAGGTTAGTGACGTAGATGCGCCAGCCAGCCAGCTGTTCAGCTTGGGCAATGGCCTCGGCATGACGTTCAAATTGCAACTGGAATTGCGGTGCGATGATTTGGCGGGAGGGGTCTTTGGCACTGGGACGTCCCGGTCCTCGGTAGCGGGTCACCGACTCCCGGCGGATGTCTGTGGTGAAATAATCGCTGACTCGATACCGTTTGAGTAAGGCTTGCACTTTGGTGGTGAGCACACAGTGGTCTGGGCTGGGTTTGGCCGCCAGTTTCCTCAAGGCCTGTTCAGCTTTTTCCAGACGCTGATGTAAGCCCGTTTTCTGGCGTTCAGCGAGGGCATCGGAGCGGACCACCAAATAGCGTTCTATCCAATGAAACGCCGGGTCTGTCTCTGACTGAGGGCGCAGCTTTCCGAGGGTCATTTCAAAGCCCACCCCAATGGCCGGTTCCGCCTCAGCGGCGTCGGGACGACGAAGTGCTTGCCAGGGATAGGGTGGATTCAGCACCCAACTGGCCAGCAGTTTCGGGGTGTGACCTGTCTGGGGCAGGGGAAAACAGTAATGTCCCCCGGCAGCCGCAAGATGGGCTCGGGTTTGATGGGCGGCCGCTTTGCAGTCGGCAATGTAGATAAAGTCTTTGTGTCCCACCACTTGGACCAATCGTTCCCAAGTGGGCACGTAGATGGGATCATCGGCCCCGTTGCCCGCTAAGGTCTCGCTCACGAGCGGCACCCCAGCGGGGTCGAGGGTGCCCAACAACTGTCGATATTGGCGCAAATCGGGACGATGGTCTTTGCTATGACCAAAGCGTAATAGGCGACTCTCCTCATCGGCCTCATCGAGCTGGTGGTAAACACTAAAACTACTGGTGTCACACCGGGCGATTTCGGTGGGCAACTCATACGCTTGAATCATCCGTTGGCCGAGTTGTTGCTCGATCTGTTCCCGGGCTGCAACCTGGCCACCGAGTACCTCAACCAAGGCCCCCAAGCGGTCATCACTGCTGTCTTTAGCATTGATTGACCACCCGGTGCCCAGCATCAGCGTTTGAATATGCTGGTGGCTCCAGGCTTCGACGGCGCACAAGCGATGGTCGGCCTGACTCATCATGTAGCTCAGAAACACCACGCTCAATTGGCCATAGCTCAACCCTTGGCGGTTGCCATGCGGCGATGGCAACTGGGCATCAATGGTCTCAGCTAACTCTAATTGCTGGAGCTGATGTAACAGCAAGGGGATATCGTCACTGCGTTCTGAGGTGGTGCGGGATTGAGACACTGACATCGAAGATGCCTCCGTAGACTCTTTGCCCTGAAACCTACACAGATAAAGGGACTGAAGCAACTTCTGAGACCAGGCTCCACATTTATTCCAATCGATTGGCAAAAATCAGCGAACCGACAGGGGTACGGGCAGGTTTAGCTCAATTTTCCCAAACGCAATTCAGCCGCCAGTCATCAAACCCGCTCCAAGCAGTGGGATATTTTTTTCGACGGCTTGCGCTTAGGATCGGAAATTTAATAATGTGCCAGGTTCTCCACTCTCGGGAGGGGTGCCGTAGGTGGAGTGGGTTCGGATTCCCAGCACTCGTGGTCAACCCACCCCGCTGCCCCTCCCAGGCTAACCTTGTAGGGGGTTGACAATACAGCTCTGATATCGCTGCCTCGGTGCGCTCTGGTTCGATGGCCATCCTGGCCGTCCTGAACGCCCCGCAACCCTTGAAAAAGCGGGTGATGGAGGCCGGCTGGAAGCCTACCCGACCGGTTGTCTACAGGACTTGAGCCGACCGGAAAGGGCGATCGCCGCCACCCTCATGGAAGCCGAAAGCTAAGTAATATGAGGTTCCTGGAAACCCCTACAGGATTAGCCAGGAGGGGAAATGTGATCCCGCTATGCTTCAAGCCAATTTGCGGAATTTATATAATCCTCGTTCCTTAGCGATATCGCACATCGCGGAAGACGACCCGAGCATTGTGAAAACCGCGCGATCGCAGTTCTAATACCCGCAGGGTCGCTTCATCTTGGCTCGCGTAGGCACCGGCATTGATAAAGTCACCTTGGCGAGAGCTATCCATAAACGCTTCCGGAAAGAGCTGCTTCACTTCATTGAGGGTGTTGTCATCACCAAACACGGCCGCGACATAGGCCTCCTCGACCTGGCCAATGTCGTCCACCCCAGTCGGCAAATCTTGTTGGGGAATATTGACCACGACCTCGCCGACTCCCGGCTCTTGAAACAAGCGCTGCCCGTTGACGTTAAAGATTTCTAAGAAGGTGCGACCAGAGCCATCAATGCGCGCAAAATACTGCACCGGCTGATTGCTGCGTTGCCCCGAGGCCACATAGCTGACAGCACTTTCGTAGGGGAACATCGGCTCTGCCACACTCGCCGCTGTGCCGTTCAGCTCTTGTTGCCCTGTGAACTTATTGAACACGTTCATAAAGCGCTGACCGTCTCGCTGGAACACCCGAACGGCATAGCTCGACGTCTCAAAATTGAGCACGGTATCTTGCCGCACTTGTGCCAAGTCTGATTCGGGTATGGCAAAGACAGCAACGTTGCCCGAGGGCTGATTGGTGATAACGGCGTTAGTGCCATCCACGATCTCTAGCGCGGCCGTGCGATTGGGAAACACTTCGGCGACATAAGTCGCTTGGCGACCGCTGTAATCACCCGTGGTGATGTAGGCACCTCGACCATTGCGAACCGTAAAGGTGGTCGGCACTCCGTCGACCCGCAGCAAATTTTGCGAAGCGTCAAAGACGTTCATTTTGAGGTCACCGCCTTCCCTGAAGACCCGGACTGAATAGTCGGCAGTGCCAAAGTTGAGGATAGTGGCATCAGCAGCTTGAGCCAGCAGACTATCCGCATTTTCTAGAACAGAAGTCCCGGTTTCCCGCAGAACGAGCCCTTCGTTGGCAGCAAAAGCTCCACTCAGGCCGACGACTGAACTCAATAAAAAGGTAGATGCCAGCGTCAGGCCAGAGGCAACTTTACTGAGAAAACCAACGGAGAACTGCATTTTCTTGCTCTTCATCTTCAACCGCCTACTTAATACTCGCAAAGAATTTTCTTGAAGTGACAGACTGCCCCTTTCAAGCATGGGAAAGCGCACTGATACGCTCGTAATTTTATGACAACTTTCTCAAATGGGACGGTTTTCCTGAAATTCCCTCAGTCCTGCACCCTGGCGGGCAAAATCCCCATCTTTGATTTCACCCAAATAAGCTCAGAGTTTGAGCAGCAAGGGGCACTGTGGCGCTCCGGTAACACTGTGAATGTCATCAAGTTTACTGAGGTAGCGCTGCGAGGTGGCCACGACCTCAACCATGCCGCTCCCAGGATTGCTGGGACTAAAGGAGCGGTTCACGGGTGAGCTTGACTGCGTAATAGCGACTGGCCAAAAAGCCCACGGCGTAGATCAGCGCCGCATCGGAGGAGGCACCGATGGCTGTACCCACTCCCGGCAAAATTTCGAAGAAACTCAGTCCAGATTTGAGGGTGCCAGAGCTGCCGGTAAACACCGCCCAAATGGCCAAGATTTCGCCGCGTCGAGCGGCATCTTCAGTAGAGAAGCCATAGATCGCGGCAACTTTGTAAATCATTTCCGCTTGCAACGCCGCGATCGCGCCCAAATCGATGGCAAACAACAGCGCGGCCACTGGCGGAATGATATTGGTCAGCAAGCCGACTTGAGCAGCGCGCCAGGTCGTTTGGCCAATCACACGCTGCACCAATTGTTCATCGGTTTCTAACGGATATTCGGCCCGGAGAGTCGCGATCTCTTTGCGCACCTTTTCCGCATTGACTTGTCCCACCGCTGCCAGCAGCCAGCTCAACCCTGGTACTGCCGTCGCGTATTTAATGAAGGGGATATCGGCGATCGGCGCGACGGTGGTGCCAACGAGTTGCGTCGCCTGATCAATGGCCGGATAGATCAAGTTGATCAAGGCATCGCCTGCGGCGTTGGCTCCGGTTTGCGCCATCGTCATTATCGACTCCATCGCCCGAGCGACTTGATCAAGGGTGGCATCAGGACTATGGGGCGGGCGCGTTTGATAGGTCATCAAGAGGATTCCAAATGGGCCATACGGCGATGACAAAATCTTAGAGGCATCACCCCGAAACCTCTAGCACAATCTGCCTTTTGGCTGATATAGCCAGGATAATAAACTGCTGTCCCCGGCAAGAACTTAGGAATTAGCTACTAAGCGGCTTCGGATCTGAGTTTTCTCCTCGCGGAGACACGTTGCGTGCGTCCAGCCTGCCTGCAGGATAGACGACTCCGCTCGACGCTCGGGCCTGCTACCGATTCTGCTCGGCCACTCTCTACCCGCCACTCCTTTACCCTTAACTTCAAAATATCTGTACGGCACCGTCCGTTTTCACCCGACCCCGTCACCGGCAGCGGGATGAATCTGAAATCTGCGTAGAGAAGTGTGGTTGCTCGGAATTTGATCACTGATAATTACTGAAAACGGATAGGATATGGGGACGAATATCGCCTTACCCTATTGATTTACCCCCCAGATACAGCATGAGTGAATACAGCATTTTTACGTCAGAGTCGGTGTCAGCAGGTCATCCTGACAAAATGGCAGACCAAGTTTCTGACGCGATTCTCGACGCAATTTTGAAAGACGATGTGCATTCTCGGGTGGCGGTCGAAACCCTGGTCAAAACAGGGATGGTGATCGTTGCCGGGGAAGTGCGCACCAGCACTTATGTCGACCTCGAAGATGTGGTTCGCGGGGTAATTTTAGACATTGGCTACGACAGCTCCGAAGTGGGGTTTGACGGCGCTTCCTGTGCGGTGATTAATGCCATTGGCAAACAGTCTTCTGACATTGCTATCGGCGTTGACGAAGCGGCGGATAAAGACCTCGGTGCGGGCGACCAAGGGCTGATGTTTGGCTACGCCACGAACGAAACCGACGTGCTGATGCCCGCACCGATTTACTATGCCCATCGCTTGGTCGAGCGCCAAGCCGAACTGCGTAACAATGACACGCTCTCGTGGCTACGCCCCGATGCTAAGAGTCAAATTACGCTGCGTTATGAAGCCGGTAAACCGGTGGCGATCGATGCCGTCGTGCTCTCGACTCAGCATGACCCAGATGTCTCGCTAGCGGAGATTCGCGAAGCGGTGATGGAGGAAATCATCAAACCGGTGTTGCCTAGCGAGTGGTTCCATGTGGAGACGCAATATCACATCAATCCGACGGGGCAGTTCATCATTGGCGGGCCAGTCGGCGACTGTGGCCTGACGGGCCGCAAAATCATTGTCGATACCTACGGCGGCATGGCTCGCCACGGCGGCGGGGCGTTTTCCGGTAAAGACCCGTCTAAGGTCGATCGCTCAGCCGCCTATGCGGGCCGCTATGTGGCCAAGAACATTGTCGCGGCGGGTCTGGCAGAGAAGTGTGAAATTCAAGTTTCCTACGCGATTGGGGTCTCTGAACCCACTTCAATTTCCATCAACACCTTTGGCACCGGCAAGCTCAGCGATGATGACATTTCGAAGTTAGTGCGCGAGCATTTTGATCTGCGCCCTCAGGGATTAATCGATATGCTGGATTTACGTCGTCCGATTTACCGTCAGACGGCGGCCTATGGCCACTTTGGCCGAGAGCTGCCCGACATGACTTGGGAAAAAACGGATAAGGCAGACGTGCTCAAAGCCGCTCTTTAAGGCAGCTAGCATTGACTCAATCCCACTCATTCAAAGTCACTCACTTAAATTCACTCACAAGGAATCCATGACTGCACAAGTTCTGAAGCAAGACTACAAAGTTGCCGATATCTCCCTGGCGGAGTGGGGCCGTAAGGAAATTGCGATCGCCGAAAGCGAAATGCCAGCGCTAATGACCATTCGCCGCAAATATCAAGACAGCAAACCGCTGCAAGGCGCCAAGATCATTGGCTGCATTCACATGACGATTCAGACAGCAGTGCTGCTCGAAACCTTGCAGGCTCTCGGTGCAGAAGTGCGCTGGTCGTCTTGCAACATTTTCTCGACCCAAAACCACGCGGCGGCAGCGATCGCCGCGGCGGGCACCCCCGTCTTTGCCTGGAAAGGCGAAACCGAAGACGAATACATGTGGTGCATCGAGCAGACCTGCCGCAACCCTGAGGGTGACCTGTGGGATGCCAACATGATTTTGGATGATGGTGGCGACCTGACCGGCCACATTCACGAGACCTATCCAGCCATGCTGGACAAGATTCACGGCGTCACGGAAGAAACCACCACCGGCGTTCACCGCCTGCTGGAAATGCTGGAAACTGGCGAACTCAAAGTTCCCGCGATCAATGTCAACGACTCCGTCACCAAAGCCAAAAACGACAACAAGTACGGCTGCCGCCACAGCTTGAATGACGCTATCAAGCGGGCCACCGATCACCTGATGGCAGGCAAAAAAGCCCTCGTCATTGGTTACGGCGACGTGGGCAAAGGTTCCGCCGCTTCCCTCCGTCAGGAAGGCATGATCGTCAAAGTCACCGAGTGCGACCCCATCTGCGCGATGCAGGCCTGCATGGATGGCTTCGAGGTCGTCTCGCCCTATCTGAACGGTAATAATGACGGCACCGTTGACAGCATCGACAAAGCTCTGCTGGGAAATGTTGACCTGCTGGTTACCTCTACCGGCAACGTCAACGTCTGCGATGCCAACATGTTGACCTACCTCAAGAAGGGCGCGGTCGTTTGCAATATCGGCCACTTTGACAACGAAATCGACACCGCTTTCATGCGTCGTGTATGGCGTTGGGAAGAGGTCAAGCCGCAAGTCCATCAGGTGTACCGCAGCGACGACAGCGCTGATTTCCTGCTGCTCCTGTCAGAAGGCCGTTTGGTCAACCTGGGGAACGGGACGGGTCATCCTTCGCGGATTATGGATGGCTCCTTTGCTAACCAGGTGCTGGCGCAGATGTTCCTCTATGAGCGTAAGTTTGCGGATAAGCCGTCGTCGGAGAAGGCGGCTGCCATTACAGTCGAAGTGCTACCCAAGCACCTCGATGAAGAAGTCGCTCGCTACATGGTGGAAGGCTTTGGTGGCGTCATCACTCAGCTTACCGAGACTCAAGCCAAGTACATTAACGTACCCATGAGCGGCCCCTTCAAGGCTGAAAGCTACAAGTACTAAACATCTGAGAAACACACAACTCAGAGCTAAGGGGGCACTAGCCCCCTTTTTTTGCATTTTGATCTGTGGATTCGGAGACTAAGTCCAATTCGCTGAATTTGGGCGACACATCAAAAATAGTGTGTAGCCCTTCGATAAATGCTATCCGTTATCTATAAGTTGCTGTATCGCCTATCAGGACAAAGGCTCGCAGATCAGCTGTGACAATTGCTCAATCTGTAGAAACTCTCCTAAGCCCTCGGGGCAGGCTACGCCAGAAGTAAGGAGAGGAGATCGCCGATCCCATTGAGGATAAATCCTTTCGCAAACCGTGGATAAACCTCTCCTTGGGAAGGCTGCCGCTTATACACATCTCTAGAAATCAGCGAAAATGGCGGATCCCCCGCTGTCGCTGCCCCCTTCAAAAGCTATCCATTAGGCAGAAGTCGGTCAAAGCTATGTCAGCAAGGGATTCTAGACTACGCTTGCGCGAGCAAACCTCACCGCCTGCGGCACCTCTCCTGACTAAGGAGAGGTTTATCCAAGGTCTGCTCAAGGATTTATCTGGCATTCCGCACTTCCAACTGGCACATTCGATATTTAAACGAAGCGATGAGGTTTCCAGAGACACTAACCAGGAATAAATCTCAAAAGAGGGATCTTATTGAGAATTTCCTTTCAGTGGTTCAAATGAACTTAAT
>JBHJJI010000056.1:0-34176 GCA_050042805.1 Leptolyngbyaceae cyanobacterium | reverse complement strand
ACTTCCCGCTCGACTTGGCATCTGCTGAGGCGCCCGAAATCATCGGGTAGGCCACTGCAGTTCGGCTAAGCTGAGCTTGATTTGAAACAGCGCTCTCTCCTCGGAGGGGGCGCTGTTTTGTATTGTTTTGAAGGCGTTTGTTTTATGGGAAAAATCGCAGTTGTGATCGCTCCTCGCTGAAATAAACAGCGAAAGTGGGGAATTCGACCCGTGTCGCGAAACTGAATTGTCAGAGTCCTGAGTTACAAATACTTTCTATTGCGGGTTGGTTTGAGGACAAGACAGCTATCTTGGGCATGATTGGGGGCGATCGCGGCGAGTTTGCATCAACCGCGCGGCCCCAACTCTAGATATTTATGTAGCGGTGACCCCGCTGTTATCAATGTTGATTACTCGCCGATATGGTGTTTAGCCTCGTTAATCTGCCCTACTGGATCTTGTTAGGGGCAGGCATTGTTCTGTTCTTGTTTGTGATTTTGTCCGGCGGTGGCGACGATGATCTGGACGTTGACGCTGATGCCGATCTGGATATTGATGCCGATGTCGACGCGGACTTTGACCTCAATTCCGAGGCGCTGGTCGATTTGGATGCTGACGCTGACGCGGGCAGTGAGGGCAGCGGGCTAGGTGCCCTGCAGGTATTGGCTTGGTTTGGTTTGGGGCGGACGCCGCTGGTGCTATTGCTGGCGATGGACTTTACCCTGTGGGGCTTTGCTGGTTGGGTGCTGAATGTGGCGATCGCCGACGGGCTGCAGCGATCGCCCACCGGTGGGTTAGCGGTCGTCGTATTTTTCCTCTCATTGGCCTTTGCGCTGGTGGTCGGCAGTGGGCTATCACGGCCCATTGGTAAAATCTTTGCGGCCTTTGGCGAAGATGCCAGCAGCGATCGCCTGGTGGGTTGCCTCGGCACCGTCACCTCGGCCTTTGTGCCCTTTGAAGAGTCGGGCAAAATTGGGCAGGTAGATGTGAAAGATGCTGCCGCCAACCGAGTCACCGTGAGCGCTAAACTGCCCGACTGGGCTAATATCACGCTGCGGCGGGGCGCTAAGGTGCTGGTGATCGAGCGAACGGGGGGCTACTACTTAGTGATTGCTCAGAACAGTATCGATCAGGAGCGCTGGCTGAGTGGCGACAAGCTGGCCTGAAGCTGCTTAAGCTTGCAGTCAGCTAGGGATGGAGACCGGCAGAGTCATTTTTGGGAGACGTGTATGTTCTATTGGCTGACCCTCATTCAATCATTGCCCCCGCTGCCCTCGCTGGAGGAGCCAGCAGAGCTAGAAACGACCGAAACGGTAGCTGTGTTAGCTGAGACCCCGTTGATGCCCGTGCCCACGGTGGGACAACTGGGGGGCTTGGGTGTGCTTGCCTCCGGCAGCGTGGTCACGTTTGTTGCCCTGTTGCTAGTGGCCATTTGGGCCTACACCCGCGTCTATGTCATCACGCCCACCAACGAAGCCTTTGTCCGCACTGGCGGCATCATCCGCAAACAAAAAAAGGTGATTCTTAATGGTGGCTGTGTGGTGCTGCCCGGCTTCCATGAGCTGACGCGGGTGCCACTGCGCGAACTCTCGATCGACGTTGAGCGCACGGGCAAGCTGGCGGTGCGCACCCAAGACTATTTGCGGGCCGACATGCGGGTGACCTTTTACGTCTGTATCAATGCGTCGGAAGATGACGTGTTGCCGGCAGCGGCGCGGCTGTCGCGAGACGGCCAAATTACCCCCGAAGATATTAAAAACGCCCTGGAAAAGCGGGCTGACGATGGTATTCGCGCTGCGGCCAAAACCAAAACCCTGGCTGAAACTGATTCTGACAAGTTGGGGTTTGCCCAAGAGGTGCTGAATCTGATTGAGCCGGATTTGAAGAAGGTTGGTTTGACCCTCAACAACCTGGCAATTTCAGAAATTGAGGAGAGCGACACCTACGACACCAATAACTTTTTCGATGCTCAGGGGGTGCGCCTGCGGACGGAAACGATTCAGCGATCGATTCAGCAAAAGCGGGAGGTCGAGCTGACCACGCGCGTGGCGATCGAACAAAAGGAACTGGATGCTGAGAAGCGATCGCTCGACATCGCCAAAGATCAAGAAGACGCCAAACTGGCTCAAACCCTAGAAATCGAATCCCTCAAGGCTGAACGCGAGCGCACCATTCAAGAGAAGCGCGATCGCGAAGCTGCCACCGCCCAGCGCACCAAGATTCTGCAGGAGCAATCGGTCGAAGAAGAGGAAATTCAACGGCAGCTCAGCGTGCGGCAAAAGCAAATTGATGCCGATATTGAGCTCGAAGAACGGCAGAAGGTGCTGAAGGTGGCCCAGGCCCGACAGCGCGAAGAAGCCGATGTGGCGGAAGTGCATCGGCAAAAAGCGGTGGACTCGGCTCAGTACAGCGCGCTGGTTGATTTGGCCGAGGCTGAGCGTGAATCCAAGGTGGCTCAGGAGGAAGCGGCGATCGCGATCGCTGAGCGCGAAAGCGATCGCTTTGCTGCTGAGGCGGCTCGTGCCCAGGCCGAAGCCGGGGTGCAAACTGCCACGTCGGTCGAGCAAGCCGAGCGATCGCAGCGGCTGGCCGTCATCGCCGCCGAACAAGAGGCTGCCGAGCGCCGCATCGCTGACCAAAACGTGGTCGAGATTGACGTGTTTCGCAAACGCCGTCAGGCGGAAATTGCCAAGCAAACAGCGGAGCTAGAGGCTGAGGCAATTCGCACCCTGGCCCAAGCGGAGTTAAACAAAGCTCTGGCCGAAGCCGAAGGTCGTCAGGCCAATATCGAAGCCCGCAATGCTATTAGCAGCGCCAACCTCACCGCTGACGTGATTGCCCAAATCTGGCCGGAACTGGCCGATCGCCTCCCCGAGGTCCTGCGGGCGCTAGCACCGCAACCTGGCGTCATCGGCGATGCACGCATCTATGCGTTTCCCGGTGCCAATGGGTCGGGTGACGGCGCCGGTAATGGCGCGGGCGACATTAATAAATTGCTGCTCTCCACCAGTGGCCTAGCTCTGATCAACAGTTTGTTAGAAGACGGCAAACTGGGCACCGTGCTGGCCCAGGTGAAAGACTTGATTCAAACCGAGGGGGCGCCGACTCCGGTGTCGTCCCCGGACTCACCGACTGATGTCCTGGCAGCGTCGGCAGCGCCCGACAGCGGATCATCATCGCTTAGTCCTCAAGCGTGAACTCCTGTACGAGGGAAAGCGGCAGCGCTGCTTGACTTAGCGGTTGCACAGCCGCTTGATGCAAATAGGCGCGGTAGGTCTCTTCCCCAGCCAAATGAGTCTTAAAGAACGCGACGCTCATTGCCTGGAGATAGCGCTGCGCGGCCTCGGGGGTGGGGCCAATTAACCCTGAGGGCAGCGGGATGGTGTCTTCACTGGCAACCGGCTCATAAATGGTGGAAAAGTGAGTGCCATTTTCCATCAGTAAGAAATAGCGCTCAGCCACGTCTAGCCAGGTAAAGGGGCGAATCTGCTCCGTTAAAGCGGGCGTTACGGTATCAGCACTGCCGGACACCATCATCGTCGGCACGGCGATCGCCGCCATCCCCACTGGGCCAAACACCGCACTGTCGAGCGGATTGATGGCGATCGCCGCCTGAATCCGCTGATCCGCGAGTGGTGGTAGCGGCTGAGGCAGATCTAGCACCGCGCACTGCAGCAGCAGCGACAGATTGAGGGGGCTGGACGTGGCCGTCTGCACCGGACAGACTGGTTCTAAAGAGGCGCTTTGGACGGTCGCTCCGGCTAAGGCCAAGGCCGTGTAGCCCCCTAGTGATTGTCCTAAAACACCCACCTGCTGTAGATTGACGCGATTGCCAATCGCCGGATCCGGCGCCACGGGTTCTAATTCATCCAAGAGCGTCTGAATCGCGGTCACGCGGCGAATCATCTCTTCGGGCTCAATGACGTCGGCAGTTTGGCCCGATAGTAGCGCTTCCAGCTGAGCGGCACTGCTGCCGGGGTGTTCTACCACTGCTACGGCGAAACCGTAGGAGGCTAAATGTTGAGCCAGGTAAGCAAGGGTCGCGCGATTGCCCCCCAACCCATGGGAAATGACGATCAAAGGCGCATTTTGCCCGTCGGGCAGATACAGATCAGTCGGTAGTGTCAGCTGATTGAGCGACTCTAACTGCCAGCGATTTGGCCCTGGGTCAGTCAGCTGCACCGCGGCCGCAGCGCCGTCGAGGTCGCCGACGAGCGTGGCCGCTGCCTGCTGCTGAATTTGAGCCACGGCTGCCTGGGTTTCGTTCAATTCGGTGAGCGCCGCTCTCGCCACGGTGGAGAGCCGTTGTAAATCAACCCTGGCCCCCTCCGTCGGGAAACGATTGAGAATGTTGAGCGCGTTGAATTGGCCCTCACCGTCTGCCGCTGCCAAAATCAAGGCTGCTCGAATCGCCAAAGCCCCATTTTGTCGCCCGGCCGTTTGCACCAGTTCCCCCAACAGTTGTAAGGCAGCCTCGCCCTGTGAAGAGTACAAGAACTGCGAGACCGTGACGACATCGATATTGGCACTCAGCGTTAGCCCCGTGCGCAGTTGCTCCAGCTGCTCGTCCGTCAGAAACCGACCCAAAGTTCTGAGTTCATTGGGCAGCTCACCGGTGCGGGCGAAGGTCTCTAGATTGGTAAGAGCAACGGAATACTCCACTGCGCCAAAGCTGACGAAGATGCGTTCGGCGCTAAAACCTGGCAACACTAGCAGCCATTGCAACATCATGGCGGCTAACAGCACCGCCAAGTACTTCACTCTACGGTTGGTCCAAACTCTAATCGCCATAGCAACACCGAGTATGTGGTCTAGATTATGAACGGGAGAAAAAGCCAATGCGCCGCCGCGCCTAGTTTGCTGGATTGGCACTGATGCTTTGACAAGCGTCTCGCCGCTGCCATCAGAGATCGGCACTTAAACAATATCCCTGTCAGAGGTTGGCAGTGCCCAATCCCTGACAGCGGTACGCGATTGCTGACCCGCAACTTACGGAGCGGTTGCCGCCATTTCGGGTGGTTTAGAGAGCTTGCCATCTTCCATATACACAATGCGATCGGCGATGTCGAGAATGCGGTTGTCGTGGGTGACCAGCAGAATGGTGCAACCCTGCTGTTTCGCGAGGTCGTGCATGATATCAACGACATCGCGCCCCGATTTGCTATCCAGGGCGGCGGTGGGTTCGTCAGCCAGCACAATTTTGGGGCGACTGACCAGAGCTCGAGCGATCGCCACCCGCTGTTTTTGCCCGCCCGACAGGTCAGCGGGATAATAGTCGGCGCGATCGCCTAAACCGACGCGCTCCAGCATTTCTGTGGCGCGCCGGTGACGTTCTGACTTCGTCCAAACCCCGTGAACTTCTAGTCCCATCTGCACGTTTTCTAACGCCGTCAGGCTGCCGTGTAGATTGTGCGCCTGGAAGATATAGCCGTTGTGGCGGCGGGCCTGCACCAGTTCATTTTCCGTTGCGCCACAAATTTCGTGACCCACAACTTGCAAACTACCCGATTGGGCCGATCGCAGCCCGCCGATCAGCGTCAGCAGGGTCGTTTTTCCCGAGCCCGATGGCCCGGTCATAATCACAATTTCGCCAGTGGCGATTTCTAAATTGATGTCAAACAGCGCTTGTTTACGCAGGCGACCCGTGCCAAAAAAGTGATCGACGTTGTGAACGATAATCGAGAGATCTTGTCCCATGGTGAGTGAATTTAATCTTAAAGGAGCAGATAGGAGCAAACAGTCTTTAGGAGAAGCAAAAGCAATATTCGTAGGGGCGGGTTTTGTGGATAATTTGTATCGATGAAATCAAGGCTCTCGCTAAACCCGCCCTACCTTCTGCCAGTCAGGGTTTAGAAGATATCAGCCGGGTCGGCAGCTTGTAGGCGGCGAGTGGCGATCGCTCCCGAGCCGCCACACATCACAAAGGTCAGCGCAAAGACGCCTGCCGCTCGACCGACGGTCATTACCATCGGCAGGGCCGTGGCGATCGACGCCAGCTGATAAATGCCTAAAGACACGATCAAGCCCGGCACAAAGCCCAAGATGGAGAGGATGAGCGCCTCCTCAAACACGATGCCGAGCAGGTAGGAGTTGCGATATCCCATGGCCCGAAAGGTGGCATATTCTCCCAGGTGGCTGTTCACATCGGTGGATAGCACCTGATACACAATCACCACCCCCACGATGAATCCCATGGCTGACCCCAGACCAAAGACCACGCCGATCGGCGATTCTCCCTGAATATCGTTCAGCTCAAAGTCGACGTATTCCTCATGGGTAACGACGTAGACGTCGCTGGGTAGGCGGTCTCTGAGGGCTGCTTGGGTGGCATCCCAATCGGCGTCGGGCGCTAGCTCAATCAGGCCAATACTGACTGAGCCAGGCTCGCGCCGGGGCGACAGCAGCAAAAAGTTTTGATCGCTGGTGATTAACGCGCCATCATCGCCAAAGGAGGCTCCCACTTCAAATAGGCCGCCGACCGTGATCGTGCGCGTCCCGATTTCTGTCGTGATGCGACCGCCTTGTTCGATCGCTTCAATCACCTGGCTGTAATCGCCTCGGGCCGCTCGGTCAAACAAAACGGTGTCGGGCAACAGCACCGTATCAAGCTGCTCATTGACCACGGGCAGTTCAAAGGCGGGGCGCTCGGGATTTTGCCCAATTAAGAGCATCGACGCCTCTTTATCTGTTTGCGGATTGCGCCAGGTAACGGAGCCGAGATAGAGGGCATCGGTCGAGACCACACCAGGGACATCAAGGGCCTGATAGAGACGGCGACGGGTGAAGCTGCTGAGCTGGCCAAAATTCTTGGCTTCGCTGCTGATCAGCACTAAGTCAGTTTGCAGTGCTCGCGGATATTGCGTATTGCTCTTATACAGCGCATCCGCAAACCCCAACTGCATAAAAATCAGAATGTCGGCAAAGGTAATGCCCGCGATCGCCGTCAATAGGCGGATCGGATCATGCTTGAGCTGCAGCAAGCCGAGGGGCGTCCGTTGCTGTAAGGCTTTCCAGAGTCGCATCATGTGATTTCCTCGTTATTCAGTGACGATACGAACGGTGACTTGCAGATTCGTGAGTCCGGCGACGGCGTCACTGGCGGCATCGTCGAGGCGGACGTGGACTTCGATCACTTTGGCATCAATATTGGTGGCGGGATTTTCATCTACCACCTGTTGCGATTCCACCTGCAGGCCAATGCGATCAACCGTGCCGTTGAGTTCGCCTTCGATCACGGGTGAGGTAATTGTGACGGGTTGCCCCACCTGAATACGCTGAATGTCACTTTGATAAACCTCGGCGATCGCCATCATCTGTTGCGTATTGCCGAGGGTGACAATCCCCTCGCTGGCAATGTTTTCGCCAGGGCGAGTGTGAATTTTGCCCACCTGCCCGGCCTGGGGCGCTTGCACATAGGCTTTGTCAAGATCCACCTGTGCCGCCGCTACCGCTGCTTGGGCAGCGGCCAATTCTGCCGCCGCCAATTCCACATCGACGGGACGCACTTCCGCCAGTTGATCCAAGGTCGCCTCAGCGCGCAAAATCTGCTCTTGACTGGTGGTTTGCAAACGGGTTAACTCTGAGCGGGCTTCCTGCAGCTGCTGTTGCGCCGTGTCATAGGTCAGTTGCTTGGTGTCACGTTCAGAGGCCGAAATCGCCCCCTGCTGATACAGCGACTCATACCGTTGGTATTCCAGGCGAGCATTTTCAACTTCGGCGGCTAAGCGGTTGATGGTGGCCTGCTGAGTGGCGAGGGTACCCGCCTCTTCGGCCCGAAAGCGAGCAATTTCTGCCTCCTGGGCTTGCAGTTCACCCGTTTTGCCCCCGGCTTCTACCTGGTCAAGTTGGGCCTGGGCGATTCTGACCTGCTCTTCGGCGCTACGCAGGGCTGCTTGCAAAGTATCGCGGTTATCCAAAATGGCGATCACCTGACCGGCTTCAACGCGATCGCCCTCAGCCACCAGCAGTTGTCCGATCCGCGTTTCTTGGGCCGTGCTGGGTGCGACCAAACTCACGGCTTCTCCGTCGGGCTCTAGTCGCCCTAGGGCGGTCACCGTCGGAATCGGGGCGGGCGCAACGGTCTCAACATCTTCCCCTGGCCACAAAATTCCCTGATTTTGCCAGACCCACCCGGCAGTCACGCCAATCGCGGCGACTGCTGCGACACCCAACAGCAGTGATCGCCGCCGCGGTCTACTCACTGCCTCCCTCTGATGATTCAACAGGTCTAAGCTCATGGCATCTCACTGGCATGATGTAAATGACTCTTTAATCGTACTAAACGGTTCGGTTTTGTCAACCGAACCGTTTAGTATAGAAAGACGCCGGAAATTGAACTATTCCTGTAATGGCTTTGTTTTGACGCCGCTTGGCGCTGGCGCTGCTGTCTTTTTAATAGTTTGTATTGAGAGAGCCTTGGCCACCGATTGCTGGCAAGTCGACGGTCTCTTGATGCGGTTCTCTGCTCCGGCCCTGGTATCGGACATTCACTCGGCAAGAAAGCCTGCCACGATAGAGACTGAGGTATAGACAGCGGTTTATGCTGAGGTATGTTTGCCTATCCCCGCTTGGAAGAGTGACGATGTCCCTGGATTTGCCGTTTATTAGAGAACAAACAGAAAAGGGCAAAGCCATCCTGGAAGGGGCTTTGCAAGTGTTTTTAGGACAGGGCTACGCCGCTGCCAGCATGGATCGGATTGCGGCAGCGGCGGGCGTTTCTAAGTCCACTTTGTATAGCAACTTTCAAGATAAGCAGGGCCTGTTTTTGGCGCTCATGCGCACGGTAACCGCCGCCAGTCGCCAGTCACTCTTTCATCTGTTATCGCAGTCTGATTTGGAGGAGCCGCCCGCCGTCGTGTTGCGGCGCATCGCCAACCTGATGCTGGAGGCAGTCTATAACAATCAACCGCTGCTATCGTTGATGCGACTTATCATTGGCGAGTCAGAGCGATTTCCCGATGTCGCCAAGACCTTTGTGCTGGAAATTCAACAGCCGATGATCGAGCAGCTGTCGCTCTATTTATCTTCTCAAACGCAACTAAGGTTATCGGACCCGACGGCGGCGGCGCGGGTATTTGCGGGGTCGCTTGTGCATTATATGATTGTGCAACGCGTGCTGCATGGCGATGAGGTGCTGCCCTTTGATCGAGATCGCATGATTGATGGCCTGATCGATATCATCACCAGCCAAGCCCGTAGCAGTGACGAGCCAGCGGCTGAGTCGGCTTAGTCGGGCGATCGCCGCCGCCTCAATCGCTGACTATTGAACCGAGCGCCACTCGTTTTGATGGGTGCCAATGAACTTTTCCAGCGCTAACAGGATCAAAATTCCGACGCTGTAGGCGATCAGATCTTTCCCATCAAAGGTGGTGCCAATGATGGTTTGAGCCCAGGCGGATGACCCCAATTCGAGGATTTCGACAATCTTGAAATATTGCAGGATCTCAACCCCAAACGAAAATAGCAGCACACCGGCGGCGGCTGTCAGAATCGAAATTTTGAGGAACGTTCTGGCGATCGCGTAAATCAGCACCACAACTAAAACATCGCCCACGTAAGGACGAATAAAATCGTCACGAACATAGAGCGCAATCCATAGCTCAATCAAAAATAAAATGATCGATACGACAAAGTAATAGGCATTAAATCTCATCGGGTTAGAGGGGGAATCTCACTGTGGTTGTGTGGGCAAACAGATCACTGCAGACCCGTCTCCTCATTTTTTAGAGAGCCTAGTAGACTGCGGCGTGATTGCACCAACTATTGTTGATGGCTAGGGAGCCGTGAGGTCAAGGAGGCAGAGAAACTAGAATGGACGTCTGACTGCTGCCGTGGAGTACTAGAAAGCAGTAGCCCTAATTATCGTAGGGTGCGTCACGCCCAGCGATGACGCACCAAAACTCATCCAGGCGGTATGGGGGGTGTCGCCACAATACACCCGACAGCATTAACGCCGGACTGTCTACTGACTACGAAGCCGAGGTAGCGGCCAGATTTTGGGCAATCATTGTTCGATACTGACTTTTGGCTTTCATCCCTCGCAGTTCTCCCGCTAACTCCTTATCTTTGAAAAATTGCACCGTTGGCGTGCCTGTGATGCCTGCAGATTCCGCAATGTCAGGATCGACAGTGATGTCGATTTCGACATAGTGAATGCGCCCTTCAAACTCATCAATCACTTTGCTAAGAATTGGTTTGAGCACGTGACAGGGGCCGCAAGTCGGAGCCACATATTTGACGACAATGAGGCGATCGCTCTCGTGATACAGCTTCCGTAGGGCATAGCTACCACGATGGCGAGTCTGCTGGGCATCAAATGCGATCGGCGGCTCCACCGATGCATCGCGCTCACTTGCAGCGCGCTCACTGGCATCGTGCTCAGCGGCACTTTCAGGTGCTGGACTTGGGTGAAATTCCTGCGCTAAATCATGAGCGGTGAGATACCGTTCGGCCATCAGCGCGGCCATACAGCCCGTACCCGCCGCCGTCACGGCCTGGCGATAGTCTCGATCTTGCACATCACCCGCTGCGAAAACACCGGCAACGCTGGTTGCCACTGTGCCAGGCTGCACGAGGATGTAGCCGCCCTCATCCAAGTCGAGCTGTCCCTGAAATAGTTGGGTGTTAGGCGTATGACCGATTGCGTAAAACAGCCCCCGCACAGGCAGTTCACTTACTGCCCCTGTGCTGACATGTGCTATGCGCAACCCGGTCAACCAGGTATCGCCCTCCACATCAGTCACGGTCGTCTGCCAGTGAATGGTGATATTGGGGTGGTGGAGCACCCGATCTTGCATCGTTTTGCTGGCTCGCAGGCGATCGCGGCGCACCAGCAAATGCACGTGGGAGCCATATTTGGTCAGGTACACCGCCTCTTCAGCCGCCGAGTCACCGCCACCAATCACCGCCAGCGGTTGGCCCTTAAACCTCGGAATTGTCCCGTCGCAAATCGCACAGGCCGAGATGCCGTTATTCCAAAAAGCCGCCTCGGCAGGAAGATTGAGCCGTTTGGCTGTGGCCCCCGTGGCGATAATCAGGCTGTGGGCTTGTACGATGAGATCGCGCGATCGCACCCTAAAGGGCCGCTGAGTTAGGTTGACCTCGACGACATCCTCGGTGAGCAGTGCGGTGCCCCAACGCTCTGCCTGACGCCGCATTTGGGTCATCAGTTTGGGGCCAGTGATGCCTTCCGCAAAGCCTGGAAAATTTTCGACTTCGGTGGTGGTCATCAGCTGACCACCGGGCACGCCCCCGACTTGATAGCCCTCGAACATCAACGGCTTCAGATTGGCCCGTGCCGCATAAATGGCAGCCGTGTACCCAGCGGGGCCAGACCCAATAATGACGACGTTTTCCACCTCTGGTCTGGGCATCTGGGGCAAGCTCATACCGACTACGCCTTCAGTTTACTGGAGCGGCTGGTTCAACAGGCGCTATAGCGGAATGCGGCATGAAGAAGTTCGAAGTCAGAATTGAACAGCTTATCTGAGGGTGATTTCAGGCATTGGGGCTGCCCGGCTCGAACTGGGGCTGCTATATATCCATGTGCTTTTTTTTAGAATCGATAGTCGCGACTGAGTCCATGGCTTCCAAACAAAAGCGTTTCGTAACGCTCAAGGGCTACGAAACGCTTTCACAAAGGGTTCTGTACAGAGATTATTGTTGAGCCCAGAGTCGTTAATTCTGGAAGCTGCGATCGCCGGTGTAGCCAGACGTATCGGCTAGCGTATCCAATGGTTGCGCTCCGACTAAAAATTCGCCATTTACTTCCCAGGTCGGGAACCCTTGCACTTCTGGCACAGCCCGACAGACGGCAGTCTGGGGATTTTGACCCTCTTCGTCACATTCAACGTAGGGAATCGCCTTCGCGGCTGTCTGGCCAAAGAGCTGCTTTTGGTCATGGCAGTGAGGGCACCACCAAGCGCCGTACATCTTGGCATCAATGGCCGTCAAATGCTCAGCTAGCTGCATTTCCGCCTCACCAGATACGGTCGTAACGGGGGGGCCAGCCTGACCGGGAATATTGGCGTCAGCGCCCTGCGGATTGTTGACGTTGGCGTAGACTGCCAAAGTGCTGAGCAGGGTTACCATCGCGATGATGAATCCCCTAAACACCAACTGACCGACATCATTCCAGCGACGTCCCAAGATCGTCATGGCAAACATTGTCGCTGCAAAAACAGCGGACGTAATGCAATACAGGCAAGTGATCTTGATCTCGAAAGCCAGCAGATACATCAAGTAGCCACTGAACACCAGCATGGCCGTGGCCCCCATAAACAGCAGGGGCCAGGTGAGATTTTCGAACCGATTGCGCAGTTCTTTTTGGCGGTCAGGATTGATCAGAAAAGGCCCTAACGCCATGACAGCCATGCCGAGATAGCCTAAAAAGCCAAACAGCGTGAGGGGGAGGCCAAAAACTTCGGCATATTCGCTAGAGAGTACGCGATCGCAGCCGCCGGTGGGGCAAGCCGCATCCCCCCCCATCACTTTGACCACAGTCAGATAGGCCGTTCCACAGGCACCCATCAGGGCGATCGCGCCGATGATCCAGCGAGACCAACGATGAATCCATAAGTTGCTTTCTCGACGGCGGCGTGGCATGTCTATGAAATCCCTTCAAAGCGTCTGTTTACGATTGGCTTTCCTAATTCTGCCTCATGCTTTGAATGATGACAGGGCGTATTAGCAAGACTAATTGCCGATCGCCCCATTTTGTTCTATCCAAGACATTGATGAATCTTTGCAGTCGGCTGATCATAAGCATCTAGTCAACCTCTTTCACGAATAAAATCAGGCCCCTATTCTCCTCAAAGTTAAAGAACACTGCTCTGATGGATGCTGCATTACCTCAGTAGAGAACCGAAATTCCCCCAGAATGCTATGGCCGAAGTCGGAATGAAGCAGTCGGAAGTCAGAATTAATCCTAATTCTCTAAAACTGGACTACAGATGCCCGGACTGGAGCGATCCCCCCAACCCCCTTGAAAAAAGGGGGGCAGTAAAATTCGGGTGGTGAATAGCCCCTTTCCCAAGGGGGCGGCGACAGCGGGGGAACCTCGATCTGTGGCGCTGTCATGCAGAATCGGTATAAGAAGCTCGTCTAATGGTGATTTCAGGCATTGGAGGTGACCTGATTAAACTGCGGCTTGCCCTGAAAATAGCGCCAAGAACCCCGGTTTCTGTGGTTTCTGTCGGAGAAAACCTGTGATGGATTGGTCGTACCCCAGAAACCGGGGTTCTGAAAGCCTCTTTTTATCGTTTGGGGTGGCGCGATGGTCGAAGACCGGTTCAGAGGACTATCGCGTCATGGGCCGTTGCTATATCAGGGATAGTAAAGGGAGCCAGATAGCAGCAATCGGTCTAGTTTGCGCATGAACGCATGTCTCTGTCCGGGATAACAGCTCTCTTTGAAGCTGATTTCGGCGATGGATATGACCACCGATGGGGCTAAATCTCGCGCGTATCGAGCGGCAGGAATGCCGTCAGCACTTCACCTTGTTCGGGGCGCTGCCGCAGGATCAGCTTGCCCCCCAAAAATTCAAAGAGATTTTTGGTGACATCTAGGTTCAGGCTGCCGCCGCCGGTCTCCGGCACGACCGTGAGTAACTGACCGATAGATTTCAAAGGCTGCCGTTTAGTCGTTCCGGTGGCGTCGAGGGCACCCGCTTTTTCCGTCGACTCGGCTTCAAACTGCAGCTTGAGCTGATGTCCGGCCAGCATCACCACCATGTGAACGAGACTGTGAGGGGGCAGGCACTGGGTGAACCATTCCACCACGCCCGTCAAAACTTCGTTTAACAGGGTGGGGTCGCTATTCACGCGGGGAAGATTCGGCGGCAACGTGACGCTTAAGTCGAGATTGCGACGTTGCGCTTGCTGCTGCCAGCGGGGTACGGCGTCGCTAAAAATCTGACTCAGCGCAATCGGGGTGAGAGAAGACCGGGGGCGATCGCGCTCTGTCGTCTCCAGCTCAACAGCTCGAAAGATGAGGTTAAATCGATCAATTTGCTGGGTGCATTCTTCATCGATGCGCGCCAACCTTTTTTTGATCTCGGAGCCCACATCTTTGCGGCGCAGCAGCGATCTCGTCAACGTCCGAATGGTCGTGAGCGGCGTGCGAATTTCATGAGCCATGGCCTGCAGCAATTCGGTATCCGCACCGGCATGAATCGCGGCTTTACTCTCGGCCTCAGTGCCGGCTACAGCATGGGCGGCTAGGTGCGAGTTGCCGTTCTCAGCCACATCTCGGCTCGGTACATGGGTGTAGTGCAGGTTGCCATGCTTGTCTGACTCCACAAAGGCTTCACTGACTCGATGGGGCAAATTAGCCAACATGCTCTGGGTGAAGCGAGTGATCACGCGAAAATCTGGTGTGCCCAGGGTATCGGTAATCCGTTGGTTCAACGGGTTGAGGCTATGGCTAGCGGGTTCGGCAATGTAGTGGCGAATGTGTTGCCAAAGCGCAATTAAGACAGCCGGGTCGAAAGAGTATTGGAAACAGGGGGTACCGGCGGTGGGTTGACCCAGCACCAAGGCCACACTCAAGGTCGGGGTGATCACCAGACAAAATCGCTCCGCTAGCAGCGGATTTTCTAATACCAGCGGTAGCACCTGAATGCCTTGGGGGCGCTGGGCCGGAAGTTGCAGCTCAGCTGCCGGTGACAGAAACCGTTGGGGTTGTAATGCCGTGGCGAGGAGTTGTGGGGTGACGACCCAAGATTCGAACCGCTGACCAAAATCAGCTTCATTCAGAACGGGTAGCGGGCCGGACAAGGTGATGCCGTCTACCGCATCGACCGTGTGCCCTTTCAGTGTCGTCTGGCGGGGTAGCGTCGGTAAAAGTTCGGCCAACGCGGCGATCGCCGCGCGCCATTCGGCCTCCGCCATCAGGGCGGCGTTGCGAACACGGGGCAATGAGCTGCTCTGGCAATCAGCCGCCGAGAAACTATTCGCATGGCAAAGCAAATCGCTTAAGTTGCCGTGATTGACCGTATCCAAAATTGCCTCCCCGGTTGGCTGGCTAGCTGTGGCAAAAACACGCGCTAGCAACTAAACCCAATACATTGAGGCTACTGGATAGTGCGGTAGTTAGTTAGGGGTAGAACCGAACGCGATCAGAGGGGTTCCTAACCAATGAGGATTGCTGCGGGGTTGGGTAACTCGATTTTGAGGATGCTCTGATGCCTCTGCTGACTGGTGGCGGAGCCGACTCGTCATGCTTAGCGATCGCGGGCTCCTGATGTCATCTTGGCAGCGTCGGGGAGCATAGGGGCAACTGACATCGCGATTCAGCAACGCCTTGCAAGAATACTGACCCCTGAGCTTGCTAGCTTGTCTGACACGACGAAAGTGGTCTGCCCCCCTTGGCACGGAAAGTTGGTAACTGGATGTGTATCTAAAAGCAGCAGGGCGAACAACCCAGGTATCGCCATCAGACTCTCGTTCTCTTTCAATCATGAAACTGCTGCCGCGCGATCGCTTTTCCATCCAAACCCGCCAGCCGCTACCGGTGATTTTAGCGACCCTAGAACCTCACATCGAAGCGCCTCGGATGCGATGGGGATTCTCTCGCAAACATTCTTCCTACACCGGCACGCTGTCTGACTCGGGCTTCGAGATTCGCCGCATTATTCACTATCGCAACTCCTTTTTGCCCCAGATTCGCGGTCGATTTGAATCGGAGTCTCAAGGCACGACGGTTCACATCACAATGGGCTTACACCCGCTCGTTTTGGTCTTCTTAGGGGTTTGGGGCTCGATTTGGTACAGCCTCACCCTCCCCATCGCCCTATCGGGAGCGCTCACCGGGGATATGCAGCCAGAAATCCTGCTATTTTTAGGAGCGCCGTTGGCCGTGCTGCTCATCTTTTTGGGGGGCTTTTGGTCGGAAGCCCAGCGCAGTCGGCGCGAACTCACCCAAATTATTCAGGGCGACCTCCTACCGGCTGCCACCCCGAATCACGCCGGATGGCGCACCCTCAAGTGGCTCATTGGGGTGATTGTCGCCGCCAATCTGGCCATACTGATGCATCAACAGTTCCTGATGCCGAGCCGCTCGACCCAGCCACCGGCCACGCAGCTGTGTGCTCAAAGTCCGTCCCCCTCGCCCTATTGCGATTTTGTTCAGGTACAAACGTTGACCGATCATCCTGCGGCTACCCAACTGGCCCTGAGCCCGGATGGTCAAACGCTGGTCAGCGGTGGCTCTGATAAAGCCATTCGAGTCTGGGATTTGTCGACGGGAACCGTGAAGCAAACGTGGCAGAGTGACTCGGGTCTGATTACGGCGCTGGCGATCGCCCCGGATAATCACACGGTCATCAGTGGGGCGGGCGATCGCATGGTGCGCATCTGGGATGCGACCACTCCCAATCAGTCGCCGCAAATGCTCCAGGGCCATACCACCCATGACCTCGGTTTAGTCAGGGTAACCGCCGACAACACCACCATTGTGAGTGGCGGCTTCGGCGAGGTAAACCTGTGGAACCGGCAGACCGGCGACCTGGAAGCAACCCTTCCCGAAACCGGCCCGACCGAGTTTCAAATTGGGCCGGTGACCGTTCACAATAGCCCTCCTTACTTTCGCTTGTTAGATATCAGCGCTGATGGTCAAAAGCTGTTGATCGACACCAGAGGTCGGGTGCAGATTTGGGATTTGGACACGAAGGAGCAAACGGAGTTACCCCGCCAGTGGTTCACTCACCTGACCTCGGCCCACTTTAGCCCCGATGCTCAAACCGTGGTTACAACCTCTTATACCCAGCCCAATGTGCATCTCAAAGTCTGGAACCCAGCCACCGGCGAATTGCAGGCTGAGATGCTGTTGTCGAGTGCGCGCGAAAGTTGGGGCTACGGCGATCGCCTGGCGCTGACGAATGATGTGGTGATGGTGAGCACGGCTGACGGGCTCAAAATTTGGGATTTGCAGACTGCGGAGCTAGTCGCCGTGTTAGATCAGGCGCCCATCTCCCAACTGACCGTGAGCCTGGATGGTCGCCAACTGATTGGCCTAGCCGATGATGGCGCGAACAACACGCAAATTCAGGTCTGGCAACGTCCGTAGTGCACCAAGCTAAAAGTGCCCCGCTGAAGAGAGAACTGGAAGTAGTTTTCAATTGCCAATACGTGACCATAATGGCTGAAATATCTGTCGGTAAAAGACTCGGAAATTTTGCTTTCGCGAATAAGACGACGGATGAACGCATTTTTTTAGATATGCGAGTGGTCTGCTGCAAAAATGGCGTTTTCCCATTCTGCAAAATTCATAAAATTTTT
Source organism: Leptolyngbyaceae cyanobacterium (assembly GCA_050042805.1). Lineage (GTDB taxonomy): Bacteria > Cyanobacteriota > Cyanobacteriia > Phormidesmidales > Phormidesmidaceae > Halomicronema. The sequence goes on along the minus strand of JBHJJI010000056.1, from coordinate 16,921 downwards.
TAGGAATATGCCAGCAGGACTGTAGAGTTAGCAGGATTTGGCTGTGAGGTGCAGATGATTAATACAAAGCTTAAAGGCTCCACCATTATTGGTTTAAGTCTGGCTGCTGTTTGCTTGCAGACAACCGTGCTGGCCCAAGAAGAAGGCGGCCGCATCTGGGTTCCTGAAAGTCATATTGCGTGCGATCGCGAGCAAGAGGCCTGCTTTGATACCTATGGTTTGAGCTTGGGATATACCCAGATTTACTTTGGCGATGAAGCTGAGGCTACCTGGTTAGAAAAGCTCAATAACGACGATTACCCTGACTTAGTTTTATCGGTCGATGATGGCGCTGCCGATTGCAACTTACAGCTGCAAATTTGTACCGACTTCGAGGGCGTGAGTATTGGCATTACTGAAATTTACTTTGGTGCTGATGCCGCCCAATCCCTCAGCGATCAGCTCGGCGATGAAAACATCTATGTGCCGGAATCTCATATTGCTTGTGACTTGACTCAAAACATTTGCTTCGACAGCTTTGGGCCGAGCCTGGGTTATACGCAGATTTATCTAGGTGAAGCCGCTGCCAGTGCCTGGGTTGAAAAAATCAACAGTGGCGACGAGCCAGAAACCGTGATTGCTCCTGAGCCGGGGATTAGCTGTGACCTAGAAGAACAGGTTTGTTCTGATGATCAAGGCGTCAGCATTGGGATCACGCAAATCTATTTTGGCGATGAGGCTGCTGAAGCGCTGGTGAATTAGTCGCCGAGCGTTCTGTTTTTGAGCTATTCAGCCTTCTTCTCTATAGAGCCGAGCGGTTTTGTCTGCCAGTGGCAAATAGCTGTGTCGGTTAAGTGATGCCGCACATTAACGAGCTAACCGTTTAATTACCCAGAGAGGTTTCCTATGAGATACGTCGTAACCAGACTGACGCTCGGTCTGGTGGTGGCCACGGGGCTAATGGCGATCTGGCAGAAGACCAGTGCTGCTGACACTACGTCAACGCTGCTGCTGTCATTAGACTGTGGCGATTATCAGGTTCAGGTTGCCGAAGATCTCTCTTCTGGGGCCTATCTTTATCGTTCTGAAGGTCCATCCGGTGACTTCGCCCTGAACAACGGGCACCGTGATATGACCGAGGGGGTTGTGCTGTATGAATTTCAGAATGGAAGCTTTGAATATTGGGTCTGGGACGGCACTTTAGATGATCCTGATGCCGGGCAACTCCAGGTTTATCGTTCCGGACAGATCGTGCTTGATCGATCTTGTACTCAATAAGGTAGGCCCTTAATCATGGTGTTTTTAGGGTTACCCCTGGCGTCATCGCTGTTGCTGGCCTCTCCAGCATGGGCCCAGGTTCAGTCGACGACCTTCCCGATTGAGACTCAGCCGTGCCCGGTGGCTCTACCCGCTGGAGAACTTGAGGGTGAAACCGCGTCCTGTGGCATCCTGACCGTTCCCGAAAATTATCGTGAGCCCACGGGGCCACAAATTGAGATTGCCTATGTGGTCCTGCATAGCCACAGCCTCTCCCCCGCGCCTGATCCGGTGATCGACTTACGCGGTGGGCCGGGAGGCAGTGTTATTGACACGGCTCCTCTGTTACTCAGAAGCCAGATTTATGACCCTTTGCGCCAAACCCGAGACATTGTCTTATTTGATCAGCGGGGGACAAAATTTTCCACTCGCCTCGGCTGCGCCCCATTTTTCTTTGGGGCTACGGTGCTCAGAGGGCAAGATCCTGAGTTTGAGGAAACCTTTGAGCAAATTGTCGCCAACCTGGACGATGCGCCCCTGACTGATGAGGAAACCACCGTGCTGCACGCGCTTTGCAGTCAGGGGTTGCTTGACCATGGGTTTGATTTGAACCAATACAACACCCCCAATAGCGCCCAGGATGTGGTCAATCTGGCGGCAGCTTTAGGCTACGACCAGTTCAATCTCTACGGTATTTCCTACGGCACTTACCTGGCCATGCAAGTCATGGGCGATTATCCTGACCGCATTCGTAGCGTCGTGCTCGACTCGACGATGCCGCCCCAGGTGAATAAATACGAGGTGGTGCCCCGGTTTTATGAATCATCGATACTGCATCTGTTTGAAGATTGCGAGGCCGATGTCGCTTGTAATACCGCCTATCCCAATCTCAAAGAACGCTATATCGCGTTGATGGATACCCTGCTAGCCAATCCGATTGCCTTGCCAGACATAGAGACCGAGGAGGGTGATGCGATCGCCTTTAACATTACCCCTGAGAGCCTGGTGGAACTGGTCACCCGCATGAATCAGGATCCGCGAGTGGCCCCCTATCTGCCCTTAATTGTGCATGAACTGGAGCAAGGCATCACCACCACCTATGAAGGGGTACTCTTTGGCGATATCTTTACTCAGGCCGCCCCTCCCCAAGCCGTTGAGCCGGGGTCGGCCGATGATTACATCTTGCGATCGCGCGATCTGCAATTTGAGGCCGATCGCCTGTTGAGAGAACAAGCCGAACTGGCTCAACTGCAGCGCCCGTCTAGTCAGTGGGTGCAGCAGGTGCAAACCCAAATCGAGCAGTTGCCAGAGGAGGAACAACCGCTAGCCACGGTGAATCAGCTCGGCGTGGGTTATCAGTCTGATCGGCCCCGCGATCGCACCACGTTAACCGCCTTCCTGACGGAAACCTTTCCAGAAGCCACGGCTGAATCGTTGCGCGCTGAATTAGCCACCCTACCGACTGCAGAGGTGCGTCACATCTATGAAGTGATTGCCGATACGCTAGATACGGTCTATCCTCTGGACACCGAAATTACGCTCGGTATGTTTCGGAACTTAGACTGTCGAGAACAAGTTCACTTTAGTGACCCTGAGCAAACCGCCACCGCTTTTCTAGAGCTCGAGTTTCCGTGGTTAGGGGGCCCCTTATTAGACATGTCAGAACAGGCTTACGCCGCTTGTTCGGTTTGGCCTGTGGAGCCTGCCGCCGATAGCGAACATCAGGTGCTCCAGAGTGATCTGCCGACCCTGGTGCTGGGTGGGCGATATGACACACAAACCCCGATCTTTATGGCTATCCAGGCAATGGCAGGGCTCACCCAAGGCACTTTTGTCGAGTTTCCCAATACCGGTCATGGGGTGATTGCCTATTCCACCTGCGCTCAAGATATTGGCGTTGCCTTCGTCAATGCGCCGACTCAAACGCCTGATACAAGCTGTACCGCCGATCTCAAACCTCAATTTGTGTTGCCGACTGACATGATTCAGTAGTGAGCCTTGAAGCCTACCCGAGTTTGTTTGGAGACCGAGGCTGCTGAGGCATCAGCCAATCGAGTCAAAGCACCGTTGGCTTCGCCAAAATCCTGATCTCTTAGCAGGGAGTCCGACACAATGCTGGTAACAGCGCTCCGGTCATAACGCAGGCAAAGTAATGGATATCGTACTGTACGAAGAAGTTTTATTTGTTTATCTATTCGTGCGACTGCCCTTGGTCTTCGCCTTTAGTGTGGCGGCTTTGGGCATGGAATTCTTGCGCAGTCGTCTATTTGGTGGGCGGTTCTACAAGCCGTTTTAGTTGAATATTATCTTGGCCTGGATACCGCTCTTGTTATCGCTGGCTGCCTACCTCGTTTTTCTCAGAACTGGCTTTCGAGAAACCTGGCTAACAATCGGGTTGTTGGCGATTTGGTTTGTCTTCTTTCCCAATGCGATTTATTTAATTACAGAGGTACATCATTTTCGCGATCGCTTTGCCGATGAGGCCCAAGATCCCTTCTGGTTTGACAACATTGAAATTCTTTCCATTGTGGGTGTGGGTCTATTGCTAGGCAGCTATTCTCTAGCAATCATTCAGTTTCTCTTGATCAATCATGTTTCCCTAGCAATGAGCTGGCTACTCCTGATTGGCTATGTTTTCTTGGCTAATGTGGGCATTTACATTGGTCGTTATATCCGTTTTAACAGTTGGGATGTGTTCACTCGTCCCTTGCCATTGGCCAAACGATTAGGCAACGAGCTAAAACGCCCCGGCACAGCCAAAACCTTGGTGGGTTATGCAAGTCTATTTAGCTTTTTTATTCTGATGTTTTACCTATTTATTCATGTCACCCTGAGCAATCTTTATAATTTGGGGTTGGTAATCAAGAACTTGCAAGGCACCTCTCTACAATGAGACAAGCTTATCTTATCCCCATTGAAGAAGCCGCTTACGTTTTCTTCTTGGTCGCTCTACTATTATTGATTCCGATTTGTGTTGTTCATTATCGGCGATTTGGCTATCTCAAACCTGCCAGAGCCGGGACTTTCTATTCGTTCCTATTTTTTTGTCTGTGTGCGGCATTTCTCGTTACATTGCCTCTGCCTGAAATCACGTCGGATTTTTGTGGAATCCACACCTTGGCCCGTCAGTCACGCCTCATTCCATTTCAGTTTGTTGTTGATATTGCCCAAGCGAATGCGGCTTCTTTGAGGCATTTTAATCTGATTTCAGTGCTGGAGAACCCGGTATTTCTGCAAGCCTTTTTCAATTTTCTGCTGTTGATGCCCTTGGGCTTTTATCTGCGATATTACTTCCGAGTTTCCGCTAAGACGGCATTGATCGTGGCGATCGCCACCACTGCGCTATTTGAAATCACTCAAATCACTGGGATCTATGGCTTCTACCCCTGCCCCTATCGCACCTTTGAGGTAGACGACTTAATCTTGAATACGACAGGAGCCATGGTCGGCTATGGCATCACGCCGCTACTGATCGGATGGCTGCCCAATTTACAGCAAAGTCATTTGCCTGCCACAGTTGTTTCTCCCTTCCGGCGACTGGTGGCATTTGTCATTGACTGGTTCTTGGCTAATAGTTTGGCACGGTTGATTTCCACCGTCCTCCTCGCGGCTCATCCCCTCTGGCTAGATGTGGTTATCTACAGCCTTTGGTTTGTGGTTGTGCCATCAGTCTGGCGGGGGCAAACGTTGGGTAAATGGTGTGTCAAAATCCGCTTGGCGCGTCGCAGTGATAGTCCCGTGAGCAGTGCCCGTCTTTGCCTTCGCTATGGCTGCTTAATTGCCATACCGGTCTTCACCGAAGTTGGTTTCACCCGGTTGTTCAACCGTCAGCTTGAGGCACAGGGCTATGTTGACGGAGTTTCAGCCCTCTTGCTGCTGGTGCTATGGGGGATTGAATTTGCACTTTTGGCAGGTCTGTTGCTAGTTCGCTCCGATCACCGAGGTTTGCATGACTTAGCGGCCCAGACTTGGCATCGAGTAGTCCCGTAGGTGGCATTGTTAATTCAACTTGCCGGGCTTTGGAGGATTGGATACTAAACTTCAAGGTACAGGGACAAAAGTCTAGCTTCGAGAGCGGAAGGGCTGCGATCGCCTGACGCTGACAAATGATGCGGTGATGGTCAGCACGGCGGACGGGCTGAAGATTCGGGATTTGCAGACTGCGGAGCTAGTCACCATGCTAGATCAGGAGCCGATCTCCCAACTGACCATGAGCCTGGATGGTCGCCAATTAATTGGCCTTGCCGATGATGGCGCTGGCAACACTCAAATTCAGATCTGGCAGCGTCCGTAGCTCACCCAAACCAAAAGCGCTCTCCAATTGGAGAACGCTTTTTAAAATCAAGTTCAGTTTCGCTGAACTGCGGTGACCTATCCGATGATTTCAGCAGTTTGAGGAGTTCCTCAATCCAAGACCTAGTAATGAGGCTTTGGCATAAGATCAAACGCCTGCGAGGTCACCCATTGAAGCACATCACCTACTTGAGCGTGGCCGCGACCTCAGTGCTGAGAGGTTCCGATACCCCAGAGGGCATCATTGTTGCCATGAATTCATCTCTTATTGCAGCAACGCCATTCAATCTTTTCGTGAAGCGATCGCTGTATTGTGAGAGAGCTCCCGTTAGTATAAAAAGCACGCATTGGGCCGAAGATTTCCTCAGCTTCAGCAAACGTAGGTTTGAAACGAACCTACGTTGTTTCGCTTTCTTAACTGCCCTAAATAGTTTGCGGTCTTACCCTCATCAAGCTGACACTCTCATATAGTTGCGGCTCAAATCATGCTTCGCTCAAGGCGATTAGCTCTACCATTAGTTGAGTTTGTAACTATGCTGCGATTTAAATCCGCGATATCACTGAGTCTTGTCCTGGGAACGTTGGTTTGGATACGTCCTGTACAGGCCCAATCGATTACGACCGATCCAAATGGAACGCAAACAATCGTGGCCCCCAACGGCGATCGCTACGATATCAGCGGTGGCGCTCTCTCGGGAGATGGCGCCAATCTATTCCATAGTTTTGAGCAATTTGGATTAAGCCAACACGAGATTGCCAACTTTCTCAGCCATCCAGATATTCAGAATATTTTGGGCCGGGTGGTCGGCGGTGACCCCTCAGTCATTAATGGTCTGATCCAGGTAAGTGGTAGCAATGCCAATCTTTATTTGATGAACCCAGCCGGGGTCATATTTGGCCCTGAGGCAACGCTTAATGTACCGGCCGACTTCATGGTGACGACGGCGAATGAAATTGGCCTCGGCGATGGCTGGTTTAGTGCCGTGGGTGAGAACGACTACGCCAGCCTAATGGGGGATCCCAATGCCCTGCTCTTTAGTACGACGCAGCCGGGCAGTATTGTCAATGCTGGGAATCTGGCAGTGGGTGACGGGCAGAACCTGAGCGTGATCGGTGGCACCGTGGTGAATACCGGAACGCTCTCGGCAGCGGGCGATGGCAATGTGACCGTGGCCGCCATCCCAGGACAACGGCGGGTGCTGATTAGTCATCCCGATATGTTGCTGAGTTTAGAACTGTATGAGGTCGAGGTTGAGGCCAATGGGCTAGCCAGCGCCCTATCACTCTCAGAGTTATTGACGGGCGGTAATGTCACCGTGGCAACCGGCGTTGAGGTCGATGAGTCGGGGCGCACCTGGCTGCGGGGCACTGAAGTGAGTCCCGGCGATGTGGCGATCGCCGGTAATGTCGCCGGTGGGCAAGTCCAGTTAGCCGCCGCTAACCGGGTAACGGTAGTGGGCGATAGCGAAAAACTAATTACCACCCATAATGGGGAACACAGTGCGCCCATTGTGACCCGGTTTAGTTCTGATGGTACCGATGCGGCACAACTGGTGTTTCTCGATACGACGGTGCCAGACTATACCCGATTGTTATTTGGCGCGGCAGACGGCACTACTACCGTGGCCATTCCGGTGAGTGAAAATGGCATCGCACGGGTGACGGAAGTATTGCACCAAGTCGAGGCCGTCGATGCGGTACATATCGTCTCAGAAGGGAATGAAGGCGAGTTTTGGCTAGGCAACGCCTATGTCAGCAACGAAACGCTGGAGCAGTACAAGGCTCAACTGCAACAATGGGGCGGTTTGCTGAGTGCGGAAGCCGATATCTTAATCTACGCCTGTTTAACCGCGCGGGGCCCGGCAGGGCTGTCGTTGTTGAATGAGATTGCCAGCTTGACCGGAGCAGATGTCGCCGGGAGCATTGACCTAACTGGCAACGAGGCCAACGGCGGTGACTGGTTGCTGGAGCGGTCAGTCGGCCAGATTGAGGCTGGCAGAGCGTTTGAGACGATTACCCTCGAAGAGTATGACGGGCTGTTGCAAGTCTTTACCGCCACGGATGCGGCTAGCCTGATTGCCGCCATCACTACGGCCAATGGCAATACAGAAGCCGACACCATTAACCTAGCAAACGATATTACCCTCACCGCAGTCGATAACGCGACGGATGGAGACAATGGCTTACCCTCAATTACGGCTGATGGGGGGAATACGCTGACGATTAACGGCATGGGCAATACCATTGCCCGCGATGCCGCTGCGCCCGATTTCCGGCTGATGCATGTGGCCTTGGGTGCCGAGGCAGAGCTCAACGAGACCACCCTCTCCGGCGGAGTAGCCGACCCTGGCGGTCCATTTGGGGCATTTTTCCCAGGGGCCGATGGGGGTGCCATCTACAATAACGGCACCCTCAGCGTCAACAACAGCACTATTACGGGCAATAGAGCGCGGGATGATGGGGGGGCGATTGCTAGCTATGGGAATATCACTAACGGCGCGGTAGTGACTATCAACAACAGCACCATTTCTGGCAATATCGCCAGGGGCAATGGCGGTGGCCTGTCCAACACTTCATTTACATCTCCTGCTCCTCCTGGTCACAATTCAGCGGTGATGACTATCTACTCCAGCACCAATACCGGCAATAGTGCTAATGTGGGCGGCGGCGTTGCCAGCCTGGGACAAAATTCTGACGATAGTGCGGTGATCACCATCAACAACAGCACCATGTCTGGCAATGAAGCCGTTTTTGGTGGGGGTGCTATCTACAACCGGGGGCAAACTTCCCTCATGGGCGCGACCATCACCATCACCAATAGCACCATTGTCGAGAATGTAGTGACCAATCCCGGTAGTTCAGCCGGTGGCATTCTTAATCTTAACGTAGGTGTTGCTGCCAATACAGCGCTGGTAACCTTGAACAACAGCATCGTTGCCCAGAACATAGCTACGGTACATCCGGATTTGCGACGAGCAAGTGCCGTCAATTCTCCGATTGTCGATGGGGGGCATAACCTGATTGGTGTTGATGACCAGGGCATCTTCACCATCAGCACCCTGGTTGGTAGTGTTGCCGCGCCGCTCGATCCGCTGCTGTTGCCCCTGGGAGACTACGGTGGCCCTACCCAAACCTATGCCTTCTATCTCGGCAGTCCGGTGCGCGATACGGGTAGCGATGCCCTCGCCACAGCGGCGGCCCTCACCACCGATCAACGGGGCGCTAACCGCTTTAACGGCCCAGTCGATATTGGCGCTTTTGAATCCCAAGGCTACAGTCTGACGGCGACGGGGGGAAATAATCAGAGTACTTTGCCTAGCAACACTTTTGGCACCAATTTGGGTGTCCAAGTGACGGAAGACTTTGTCAACTCGGCACTGCCGATTCTGGGGGTCAACGTAACCTTTACCGTGAATCCTGGCAGCAGTGGAGCGTCTGGCAATCCTGTCAGCAGCACCATCACGACGGATGCCACGGGCCTCGCCACAGCCAATCCCCTCACAGCTAATGACATCGCCGGTGACTTTACCGTGACTGCTAGTAGCGCAATGTTAGGGGATGCCACCTTTAACCTGACCAATACTAGCCTCCCCCCCGTAGATCCCCCCCCCGTAGATCCCCCTCCAGTAGATCCCCCGGATTCAACGCCGTCAACCTCTGAGCTGCTCTCGTTTTGGATTAATATTCAGGAGCCGTTACGGACGCCCAAAACTGCCTGTGGCTTCTCTCCGCGTATCGATGTAGCGATTAATATTCCTGGCCTAGCCGATCGTTTACCGCCCTCAGATATCGACAAACAAGGACTAGGGACAGCCTGCGAATTCTCTTTGATTGAGTATCGGTATCGGACATCCAATACCACCCCCTAGTCAGTTGTATTTCGGATTCCAGGCGGGGCGTAACTAGCGCATGCAAGGCAGTTTGTAACTCATTGCTCGCCTGGTTTGTCCTAATGGGCTTATCTCCGATCGCCGCAATGCTGTATGCCGTATTTCTGGTGCCTCTATGAAACTTGTTGCTTTTACCCCGCTCCTCCTCAGCCTCCTGATCGCGACTCCCAGCCTGGCTCAATCAGTGCGGCCCAATCCCAATCAAGACCGCCTACCTCAACCCCTGCCAGATCCTGAAGACGCCATTCCGCCTGACACCACTTCGCCGATCGCCCCAACCACCCCACCGACCACCGACATCCCTAATGGCGATGTCACTATTTCGGTTACCCAAATCGAAGTCGTCGGCAGCACCGTCTTTACCGCCACCGACTTCGAACCCTTGGTGTCGCCGCTCGAAGGTCGAGACGCTTCTCTCAACGAACTGCAAGCCCTCGCCGAGGCGATTACCCAGCTCTACTTTGATCAGGGTTACCTCACCTCACGGGCGGTGCTCTCTGAGCAAGAAGTGACCGATGGTACGATTCAAATCCAAGTGATCGAAGGCACGATTAGCGATATCCAAATCGAGGGCAACCAACAAACCCACACCAGCTATCTGGAACAACGACTGGCCCTGGGGACAGAGGCACCGGCCCAATTGGGCGCGATCGAAGATCAACTTCGACTCTTGCAATTGAATCCACTCTTCGATTCTGTTGCCGGTACCCTGCTGCCCGGCGAAGGGACGGGCGAAACGGTTCTCCAGGTTACAGTTGACGAAGCTAAACCCTTCAATGCTCATCTGTTTGTCGATAACTATTCGCCGCCTAGTATCGGCGATGTCCGGACTGGGGCGACCCTCAACTATCAGAACCTTACAGGCTGGGGCGACCAGATCTTCGTGGGCTATAGTCGTTCAACCACGGGTGGCTCTAACCTTTATGACCTGGGTTATCGCATCCCTCTCAATGCCATGGAGGGGACTTTGCAACTGCGAGCCCTCTTTAGCAACAGCACTCAAACCCAGACATCCCTTGATATCGACGGCGATTCTGAATTTTATGAGGTCAGCTTTCGGCAACCTTTAATCCGCACGCCCCGTGAAGAATTTGCCCTATCTTTAGGGTTTGCCTATCGCGAAGGCCAAACTTTTTTGTTTGACTCTCCCTTTCCCTTTGGGATTGGCCCTGATGACGATGGGATTAGCCGCACCAGCGTCATCAAATTTGGTCAAGACTATATCAAACGAGATCCGTCAGGCGCCTGGGCTGTGCAATCGCAGTTTAGTATTGGCACGGGGCTATTTAATGCCACCCAAAATTCTGGCTCCACCCCAGATGGTCAGTTCTTCAGTTGGCTAGGTCAAGTCCAACGAGTTCAACGACTAGGGGTCAATAATTTGTTGATTGTGCAGGGCAGTGCCCAGTTGACCCCCAATAGTTTGTTGGCATCAGAGCAATTTGTCATCGGGGGTGGACAGTCCGTACGAGGCTTTCGCCAAAATGTGCGATCGGGTGACAATGGCTTTCGATTATCAGTAGAGGATCGCATTACAGTTCTTCGCGACCAAGAGGAGAGCTATCCGATCATTCAGTTAGCGCCTTTTGTTGACTTGGGGTATGTCTGGAACCAGTCAGATAACCCAAACACCCAATCAACTCAGCGATTTCTGGCCGGTGCTGGACTAGGAGTCATTTTGACGCCAGTCCAAGGATTACAAATCAAGGTTGATTACGGCGTTCCGTTGGTAGATTTAAATGATCGGAACAATAATATTCAAGATAATGGCCTCTACTTTAGTGTGAACTACCACTATTGACACGGTAGTAGAACGTAGGCCTGAACGCTTGCCGTATTACTCAACATTGAGCAGACATTGAGATGTTTGGGCGTTGCTGACATGAGAAATGAGTTCATGAGAGCAAAAGTGATTGGTTTATCACCTACGCACATTGCTATTGCTGAACACTTGACGGCTATGCCATTGAAGTAGGAACTAGCGAGAGAAAATCCAGCGATTTGGATAGTACGCTGCTGGGACTAACCATGACCTGATTTTGGTAGAGATCAATGACTTCATCTAACTCCAGTAAACCTCTGGGGAGCGTCCATACCCAGAGCTTCAACGCTGTGCTCTCCCAACTAGAGTTGTCACTGGTGGTCTCGACTTACCAAGCCGGCAAGCTGATTCTCATGCGGGCTGATGGTCAGTTGGTAAATACGCATTTTCGAGTATTTGATAAGCCCATGGGCGTGGCTGCCGATCGCGAAAAGATCGCCGTGGGCACCACCTACGGCATCGAAGAGTGGCACAATGTGCCTGCCGTGGCTGCAAAAATTCCGCCGCTAGGTTGTCATGACGGCTGTTATCTGCCTCGTCGTAAAACGATTACTGGAGATATTGATATTCATGAAATGGCCTGGGTTGACCAGGAGCTATGGTTCATCAATACTCGGTTTTCCTGCTTGTGTACCCTGGATGCTCGCTATAGTTTTGTGCCCCGCTGGCGGCCACCGTTTGTAACTGGTTATGATCTGACGGATCGATGTCACCTCAATGGGCTAGGTATCCGTGACAATCAGCCCTACTACGTGACGGCCCTCGGCGAGACCGATCGCCCCGACGGTTGGCGAGCCAATAAAGCCAGTGGTGGCATCTTGATGGACATCACGACTAATGAGGTCATTGTGCGAGGGTTGTCGATGCCTCACTCGCCGCGCTGGTATCGCGATCGCCTTTGGGTCTTAGAATCTGGGCGCGGCACTCTAGCTCAGGTCGATCTAGCTACGGGCACCCTGACAACAGTCGCCGAATTCCCTGGCTTTACAAGGGGTATCGATTTTTGGGGTGACCTGGCCTTTATTGGCCTTTCTCAAATTCGAGAGACTGCCGTTTTTAGCGGAATTCCCCTAACTCAAACCTTAACGGAACGGATTTGCGGCGTGTGGGTGGTCAACATTGTCAGTGGTGAGATTGTGGCATTTCTAAAGTTTGAAGATGCGGTTCAGGAAATTTTTGCGGTGTCGGTTCTGCCGGGACTACGCTTTCCCGAATTGGTTGAGCATGACAATGCTGTTTTGCTCAGTAACTCCTATGTTTTGCCCGATGCCGCCATGGCTGAAGTGGTGCCACTAAAGCTAGACCAGCCCTCTACCCACAGCCCAAGTTGAGTTTGAATTGCACTGTCAGTGCCCTCATGGTGAAAATATCAGATTAATCACAGTCGCCTCTGCCAATTGGGCCACAAGAGCATGACCAGGAGGATAGAGCGTGACTAGGCCACAAGCTCTTGCCCCCCGACTGGGAAGGAAGGCATCGAACCCTCAAACACCTGATTCACTGGACTTTGGACAATTCAGGTGAAAGCCGAGCAGGAAAAAAACTCTATGCTCTACCCCTCATGTCAACCCATCTTGAAGCGCTGCGCCAATTTCGCTAAGGGATTTATGAAAATTTTCCGTATCGCCGTGATAGCTTGCGAGATTTGCTGGATGCCCTTAGCTGCAATGACCGCGCCCGCTCAACCATGGAGTTGAGTCTGAATCCCCGTTTTCGTCGGCAATACAGCGTGTTGTACAAAGCGATTACGCAGGCTTACGTTGAGAGTAATACGAGTTGGATCTCAGACCAGAACTGAATGGTTCAGCTCTGGTCTGAGATCCAACGCCTGCGACGTTATCCCTTGACGCACATCACCTGCTTAAGCGTGGCCACGACCTCAACCAGATCTGACTGGTTAGCCATCACCTGCTCAATTGGCTTGTACGCACCTGGAATTTCATCCAGCACGCCTTTGTCCTTGCGGCACTCGACGCCTGCCGTTTGCTGCACCAGATCATCCAGCGTAAAGGCCTTCTTTGCCTTGGTGCGAGACATTTGACGACCAGCACCATGGGAACAAGAGCAAAACGCATCGGCAGCCCCCTTGCCCTTCACAATGAAGGATTTCGCCCCCATTGAGCCGGGAATGATGCCGTAGTCGTTTTTCTGCGCCCGCACGGCCCCCTTCCGAGTCACGTACACCTCTTCGCCAAAATGCACTTCGCGCTCGGCGTAGTTGTGGTGGCAGTTGACCTGCAGTTCTGGCTTAAAGGGCTTGCCCCCGGCTAGCTGCGTTTCTACCACCCGCTTAAATCGGGCCATCATGACTTCTCGATTGCGCAAGGCGTAGTTTTGCGCCCATTGCAAATCGCGCCAGTAGGCCGCAAATTCCGGCGTGCCTTGCACAAAGTGCGACAGGTCTGGATCGGGCAGATTCAGTCCCGCCAACTTGGCCAGCGCTTTGGCTGACTCAATATGGCGCTGGGCCAGCATGTTGCCAATATGACGGCTGCCAGAGTGCAGCATCAACCAGACCTGGGCGTCGGTATCCACACATAACTCGATGAAATGGTTGCCGCCGCCGAGGCTGCCCATCTGCTTTTGGGCTTTATCTTGGAGCTTTTGCACTTTGGGGTGCAGCTCCTTGAAGTCACTCCAGCCCTGCCAGTTGGTGACGTCTTTATCGACTTGCTGATTTTGATTAAAGCCAACAGGGATCAGCTTTTCGACCTCGGTGCGAATTTGCTTGAGTTTGCCGTCGAGCTGATCGGCGTGATACGGCGTTTTGACGGCGCACATGCCGCAGCCAATATCAACGCCGACCGCTGCAGGCACGATCGCTTCCTTAGTGGCAATGACCGAGCCCACCAGCGCCCCCTTACCCAAATGCACATCGGGCATCAGGGCCACATGCTTGTGGACAAAAGGCAGCGAGGCCACATTTTGGGCCATCTTGGTTTCGTTAGCACCCAGCTCATGCCCCGCCCAAGACAGCACGGGCACCGCTGTTGATAGATCTAATGGCTTGTAAGGCATGGTTGATATCCTCTTGCGTTTGTAAAAATTCTCCCGTTCAGGAAACCATCAAAGTTTCATCATTGAAGTCTGCTTGCTCAGGAATGAGTGACTGACGTTGATCGTCAGTTTTCCCCTTACCCAACCCTCACTGATTCGATAAATCAATACGCGGTAGTAAACAGTCACAGTACCCGATGCGCTTGTCACAATGCTGGGCGTGATTTGTGAGTGGGGTTTGAACCCATTTGCACGGCCCCAGTGCAGCCAAGGGTTGGTGGACAACCAAGTATCCAACTTTATCCAGTTGGCGGATTCGTATTCGCCTTTATCAAATCAGCTACCAACTCATTTCCCTGGAATTGGCCTGAGGGCCACTGCTCAGCGACCCTCAGACCTCTATTTTCCGTGCAGACTAAACCTCATCGAGATTTAGACCTGCCGATCTAACCTCACCGCCTGCGGCACCTCTCCTTTGATCAGGAGAGGTTTACTCACAGTCTGGTCAAAAGTCAGGTTCAAATTGAACAAGGACTCCGGTTCCTCTCCTTGATAAGGAGAGGTTAGGTGAGGTTTGTGCCATCGCTCAAAACTCAGGTTTTCAACTGGGCAGTGGTTTATGCTTCCACCAGATCCGTGGCCCAGTTCAGCGCCTGAATCTGGGCGTCTAGCTCGCGATACTCGCGTGAAAGCTGGTCGATCTGGCGTTGCAGTTCAGCCACGTTCACTGTGCTGACTAACCGCAACTCTGATCGCATGTACCGATCTTGTGAAGTTGCCGCCGCGCCCACGAGGCTGTCATAGGCGGTGCGCTTGAGCCGTAGCGTATCTCGGGTGGCCAATACATCAGACAACACCCCAGCTTGAAACGGCGTGGCCGAGTTGGTGCGGTTAATCTGTTGAATCAACCGCGTCAGTTCGTCAGTCGTCGCTTCTAACTCTGCCAGCAATACTTGCGGATCTTCGGGCGGCTGCTCGCCTTCTTGCACCCGAGCACTCCGCATCAGTCGCTGCCGCAGTTGAGCCACCCGCTTTTGGGCATCGGCCCGCAAAATCAAGGCTTCTGCTAGTTTCATCACTCTCACCTCCTGTTCGTAAATTTTGTATGGGGGAGCCGCATCGCGACCAGTGCTAATCCCTAAAAGTAGTGGTCGCGCAGGCTGTCGTCGTATCGCCCGCTATTGCGACAGCATCGCTTGAAAGCAACGTCCTGAACCGCAAGGACACAGGTCGTTGTTGCCGAGCTTTTCCTGCAGTTCTTTATCACCGTGAACGATACGGACGCCTCGTTTCACTGCAGTTTCAGACCGATAGCCGCGCCGCCGTTTGCTTGAGCGGACAAAAGCCAGCGACGGTTTCGTCAAAGTCTGCCAAGAGAGCTTCGAGGTCGATTTTGGTGTTGGGGTTAAAGCGTTTCATGAGTCTCACCTCCGATTGAATGGCTAAAAAGTTAGGGCGCTGCTGATAAATAGCACCCGCGATCGCAGGGGGTTGGCACTGCCAAACCCTTACAGAAATTGGCAGTCCTGCAGATATTGTGTAAGTGCAGATCCCTTATGTTGACTGCCGGACTAACTGCTTCTTGATCAACCGAATCTCCTTTTTATTGCACTGCTGTTTGCTCACCGCATAAACTCTGCGTCCTGCGATATATTCAGCAGTCTGGGCAGATACCTGACCTCGCAGAATATCGGTGACTGGGTCGATGCAAGTTTCTGGAAATTCAGCAAACGTCACCCGATACCAAATGCCATTGAGCTGACGATACTGATGATTGGCATCGATCGCTAAGACATCGGTTGGGGGAGTGGGTTTTTGCTTCCGGCGCTTTTTCTCCATCAGGCAAAGCAAACCGGTTTCTGGATGGACGTAGAAGCGATCGTGATAGCGACTTTCGAGTGGCTCAAAGCGGCCCCACTCAGGCTTTTCATACAGGACACCCTCAATGATTTCGGTGTGCCGAACCACGTAATCCCACACATGGCTGAGCACATGCTGCCCCGTCAAGGTGTTGGTATTCAACTGTCGGCACAGCTTGCTGTAAACGTCGTTCCAAGGTTGACCGACGTGTGATCGCAAAAACCGTCGCAGTGGCCCTAAATGATCAGAGAGGTATTTAGATTTGTGCTGAGGCTTGATCAAATAAGGGCTGAGTAAACCATCCTCAATCGCGTCTTGGGTGAGTTGATGTAATTGCTTTTTCACTCCTTTTAGTTTTCTCGAACTCATCCGCATGCCACTCCGAGGACGTTCAATGACAATTTCGCTCAAACGATGCTCGCTCATAGATTTGACTGTGCATAATGGTGGACTGCGATCGTTGGGTTGTGATGCGAAATGACGTCATTGAACTCACCTCCATTGAAAGAATTTAGAACTACAAGAAATCGCCCAAACGCCACAAAACATTTGGGGTGACTGACGAGAGTCGAACTCGCTAACACTGGTTTCACAGTCCAGCCCCTCCACCACTTCGGGTTCAGTCACAAGCGAACGATGGGATTTGAACCCATGCACTGAGACTGGCAGACTCAGATGCTACCGCTACATCACGTTCGCAAAATTGTAGCGAAAGACGAGATTTGCACTCGTGTCTCCTGGGTGGAAGCCAGGGATGCTAGCTGCTGCACTACTTTCGCAAATTGGGCTGGTGACAGGAGTTGAACCTGCAACCGACTGTTTA
>JBHJJI010000055.1:0-20829 GCA_050042805.1 Leptolyngbyaceae cyanobacterium | reverse complement strand
CGGCAGCGGCGCTACGGTCTCACCCACGGCTTCTAAGATTTCGCCGAGGGAAATATTGGCCGCTGTCCGAGCCAGCCGATAGCCCCCCTGTGCCCCCCGGACAGAGACCACCAAGTTAGCCCGACGCAGCTCAATCAGCAGAATTTCAAAATAAGCTGCAGACAAATCATGCCGCTAGGCGATCGCGTTAACCGAGGCGAGACCGCCAGCCGATTGCAAACTTAAATCCAAGAGCGCTTTAACGCTGTAATGCCCCCGTTTTGTGAGCTTCATGGCGATTCCCCGAACTCAATGGCTCATTTAATTTAGCCCATGGGCTGGTCTTTGCAGGAGGGCTGCGACTGCACCAGGAATCGTGACCCACGGCTCACTCCCCCGTTACCGTGCGCCCTCTCCCCGCTATCTCCGCTCCCCCCATGCGTCGCTTCAGCCAAGCGCAACGGCATAACATTGCAATCTACCTGACTTACAGCGGTTTGCCTGCTCCGACTAAAATCGATGACAACTGAGGATAAAGCGGTCAACAAATCGAGAAGGATCAGGACTGAGATTAATTGGCACCTCAATGGGCCGAGTAGAAACCATAAAGATTACACTTCGTCAGCACTTGACCTGGCTAAAAACTCCAGACTCAGACTGCGTTATTTAATCATTAGCGTTCAGTGGTTTGATAGTTACCTTCTACACACATCACGTCAAAATTAGTCGTTCATACTTCAGATTCTGCGCTATGATTTCTGCCTTGATCAATGAGTTCGGTGGATTAGTTCAATCAGCCGCCGGAACAAATATCTCTATTTTTCATAATCAACATTAATGCTAAGAAACACAATCTGATAGATCTGGTTTTTGATTTTGGGATTACAGTTAACGGCGATAGGATTTGCAATGTTTTTAATGAATCCTTCGTCATGTGTACGGAACTGTTGTAGATCGCGAGACATCAACAATGGCTGAAAAGCAAAAGGTTGAGATGCTAACTGGGCAGGCTCTTGTCCAAAAAGTAAAGGAATTAGAAGACTACACCAAAGAGGAAAAGGCGAAGGCGTGTGGCTATTACACCATTACCAAAAGTGGTGCTGAGCGCGTCAACATGATGAAGTTCATGAATGCGCTGATTGCCGCTGAAGGCATTGAGCTGGATAGTGAACAAAGCACTAACGGACGTGGGGGGCGTAGTGCTAGCTATCGGATTACCGTGCAATCTAACGGAAATTTGCTCATTGGCTCAACCTACACCAAGCAGATGGGGTTGAAGCCGGGGGATGAATTTGAAATTTCGCTGGGCCGCAAGCATATTCATCTCAAGCAGCTCGGCGAAGACGGTGCGGAAGCCTAAAGGATTCAATCGCATCTGACTCCTTGAGGCGAATCTGGCAGTCGTCAAGGTGGGCGGTATTAACCACAGCCTGATGTTCCAAGTTGGCTTGACGGGCTCAGGGTGTTTGCTAAGGTTCCTTGCTTTTTGTGCTTCAATTCCCCCTGCCTGTGGCGGCGCTTAGGGTTGATTAGATTGATTTTGCCCGTCAATATTGTCCCCTTAAAATGCTGTGGATTTTGAGGGGCTACCCAGCCATCCTTGATGCCGCTTAAGTTCCGGTTTGTGATGGGGCTGTATTAAGACGAATCGGTCGTCACCTAGGACATTTTGCGGATAGCTGCCATTTCATTTGTGTGCCTGCACTGAGACATCGATATGACCATCCCGTTTATTTTAGAAATCGCGATCGGCTTAGTTTTTATTTACTTGACCCTGAGCCTGCTCGCGAGTGAAATTCAAGAAATCATTGGCACGCTTCTGCAATGGCGGGCGGAGCATTTAAAGCGATCGATTGAGGTGTTGATTGCCGCGAATGACGAAGAGAGCAAAGAAGCGGCGCGGGCCTTTGCCGATCGCCTATACGATACGCCGATTTTGCGGAGCTTAAACCAGGAGGCGACGGGGCCGATCGCCCGTTTCTTTCGGTTGATTAACCACATTGTGGGGCAGATTTATCGCACGATCACCCGCGCCCGCAACGTCTTTGGCAATGAAACGAGTGGCCCCTCCTACATCCCCGGCAAAACCTTTGCTCAGGCGCTGTTAGACAATCTGCAAATCGAAGATTTGAGAAAGGTCTTGCTCGAAAGCCGGCTCGGACGGTTTGCCGAAGATAAACTGCTGCTGCCACTCAACCACATGGTCAACGACCTGCGAGCCAGCACGGCGAATGAGTTTTTGCTCAACGCCGAATTCCGTGATTTAGAGCAGGCAGTCGGGCAGCTCATCAGTGATTTCAGAGAAAAGCGCGCCACGCTATCAGAAACCATTGATCGGCTGGTGGCTCGCCTGGATGAGTTTACGGTAGCGGCGCAAGCGGTGTTGCCGGACAACCACCATCTCACTGAGACCTTTATGCGGCGGCTGGAGTACCTCAAAAAAACGCTGGCCAGCACCTCCTTAGATAAATCAGCGCTGATGAAGGCCATTCAGCCGAGCCTGCAAGAGTTGGTGTCTGTCGTCGATCGCAGCAGTCCAGCCTATTACGAACTCAAAAGCTTAGTGGGCAAAGATGGGGGCATGGCCAAAGCCATTGCCGATCGCCTCGATAATCAAGTCTTTCCCAAAAGCCTGCAGGCGAGTCTAATTTCACTGGCTGAAAAAGCCGGCAGTTCGTTAGCGACTAAGGCGAGCGATACGGTGCTCAGCACCATGCAAGATCTCAAGGATGATTCTGTCAGTAATCTCAAGATTTATCTGGCGGATCTCGAAAGCGATGTGAAGTCTCTGGGCGTAGAAGTCGAGGCTTGGTTTGACCGAGGGATGAATCGAGCGACGGGCGTCTATCGCCGTAATGCCAAAGCGGTGAGCCTTTTGATCGGTTTGGCGGTCGCGATTTCGCTGAATGCTGACTCGCTGCATATGCTCGATCGGCTATCGCGAGATCCGGCAATCCGCAATGCCATCACCCAAGCGGCTGAAGAATTTGCTACGACCAATCCCGACGGCACTGCGATCGCAAAGCTAGAAGAAGAAGTGGATAGCGTGCTCAGCGGTTTACCGATTCCGCTCGGCTACAGCGAAGCCGTGATCGAAAAGCAACAGTTGGCGCAAGAAAGCTGGTTCGTGCCCTTCATTCCTCGCCGGGCGGTCGGCTGGTTGATCACCGGCTTCGCGATCTCGATGGGGTCGAACTTTTGGTTTGGTTTGTTAAAGCGAATTGTGAACGTCAAAAATTCTGGCAAAGAAGAAGGTGAAAACAAACAAACCAGTTGACGGCTCATCTCAATTCTCAGCCAGTGAATACCCGATGGCCGAGTTTGAAACTTAGGGAGTTGCTTGAAAATAATGTCCCGATCGTAGGGGTTTGGCACTGCCAAACCCCTACAGAAAACGTTTCCGCAAGTGGGATGTTATTTAAGCGCAGATCCCTTAGCCGATTGAAGTGGCCCAGTCCTTCGCCCAGCTGAGATGCTTGTGCACCTCCTCTAACGTGCTGGCCTCGCTGTAGAGCCGCAGCACGGGCTCTGTGCCGCTAAAGCGGATGAGCAACCAGCTGTCATCGGCCAACGTCAGCTTGTAGCCATCGATGGAGAGACAGTGGGTGACGGTCTTGCCGGCCACGGTTTGAGGACAGTTAGTTTGCAATTCTTGCAGGAGCTGATCGCGGACGGTCATGTTGGGCAATGGCAAATCGATGCGATCGTAGTCAGAAAAATACCCGGTCTGCTCCTGTAGCTGCCGGTAGCGATCGCTCAAATCCATGCCTGACTTCACCACCGCCTCCAGCACATAGAGGGCCGACAGCAAGGCATCCCGTTCAGGAATGTGGTGACCATACCCGACGCCGCCCGATTCTTCGCCGCCGATCAGGGCCTGCGACTCCAGCATGCGATCGGCAATGTATTTGTAGCCGACGGCGGTTTCATGCAGCGGCAAGTCGTGGAGTGCTGCCACCTTAGGAATTAAATTAGAGCCACTAATCGTTTTGATCACTTCGCCCGAGTAGTCGTGCACCTGCATTATGTGGTCGATCAGGATGGGAATCAAAATCTGCGAGCTGAGGAATTGGCCCTGACCATCGACCGCCGCGATGCGATCGCTGTCGCCATCAAAGACCAGGCCCGCTACCAAGCCACCGGCTACTTCGGGCTGATAGGCGGCGACCGTTTTCAACATCCGCTGCAGATACTTGGGCAACGGTTCCGGTGCGCCCCCTTCAAACAGCGGATCGGCATCGGTATTGAGTTCGTTGATGGATTGGCCGAGTAATCGTTCGAGGCCCGTCGCCGCCGACCCGTGCATGACGTCGGCAAACACCGTGAGTTGGCCGCTGGCGATCTCCGCCTGAATGGCCGTTAAATCCACTTTGGATTGCAGCTCTTGGCAATAGCTGGCCCACGGGTCAAAGCGCGTCAGTGTCCCCGGTTGAGCCGCTGGGGTAAAGGTTTGATCTAGCTGAGCTTCCACTTTTTGCGTGACCTCTAGGGGCACCGAACCGCCAAAGGCACTTTTGATTTTGAAACCGTTGTAGGCCGCCGGATTTTGGCTGGCCGTAATCACGACTGCACCAAGGGCACCCTGATCTTTCGCCGCCCAGCTAAAGGCCGGCGTGGGGGCAAAATCTTCTGACAACACGACGTCGAAGCCCTGCGCCGTGATCGCTTCAGCGGCAGTGCGGGCAAATTCGGGCGAGAGAAACCGGCGATCGTGACCCACGATCACGGTGTTGCTGCCGGTTTGTTCGCCGTAGCATTGCTTGAGGACATGGGCGGCGACCTGAGCCACCTGCTGCACCCGCTCAAAGGTGAAATCAGCCGCCATCATGCCCCGCCAACCGTCAGTGCCAAACTTGATGGGCTTATGAATAAAAGCGGAGGGGGAGAGTGCGATCGCCATAAAAATTCCCAGAAAAAAAGTACATATAACCCTGCACTCAAGAGTTTACCCAAGCTATCCGGGAATTCACGAGGGATTTTGCTCGCGCGCGTCGGCCCGCCAACCATCCAAATATCGCCTCAACCCCATTCCCCATCCGTCTTCCAGCCCCTTCCTCCGCCCAGTCTCCCAGCTCCCTCTCCCCTCAGCTCTCTCTCCCCCCTGCCCCTGCCCAAAAGTTCCCCAGCTCTTACAGTGCTTAAGGAGAGATCGTCAGGTCGTCGATGCGCTTTTTAGGAATTGATTTGGGTTGGCAGTCTGGCGGCAGCGGCGTTTGTTGTCTGCAGCGCACCACCGCCGGGTTAGAACTGGTTAATCTTGAGCACTATGCCACTCGCACCGACGTTTTAGCGTGGGTAGATCGCCAAGTGGCTCCTGACGAACCCGCGCTGATTGCCGTGGATGCGCCGACCCTGATTCCCAATGAGAAAGGAATGCGAGTCTGCGATCGCCTGGCTCACCGCTACTTTGGCAAATATGATGCGGGCTGTTATCCGGCAAATCGCGATCGGCCTTTTGCCGCCACGCTGATTGACTTTGGCTTAGCGCTAGAGGCGCGGGGCTTTTGTCATGCGCCGACGATGACACCTCAAGTTCCGGGACGCTATCAGATTGAGCTGTTTCCCCATCCCGCCACGATTCACCTGTTTCGATTAGCGCGCATTTTGAAATACAAAAAGGGGCGCATCGCTGACCGCCGCCAAGCACTCGACCAGCTACGCAGTCTGCAGATTGCCACCTTTCCGACCCTGACCCCGGCACTGTCGCTGCCGCTTCAAGATTTGCCTGAGGTGCCCACGGGGGGCAAGGCGCTCAAGGTCGTGGAAGACCAACTCGACAGTGTGACCTGTGCCTATGCCGGGGCTCACTGGTGGTGGTGGGGGTTAGCCCGCAACTGGGTATTGGGTGATGGCGCGTCGGGCTACATTGTAGTGCCCGCGCCCTACGAGGATCAGATCCGTCCCGTAGAATGAGCCATCTTTAGGCAATTTCGAAGACGAAATATACCAGTACTGTAAGGGCGGGTTTAGCTAGAAACGTTGATGGCATCGCGACACAGCATGAACAAAACCCGCCCCTACGAGTATCGTTTTTGCTAGAAATCTCCTGGGCAGGACTGGAACGACGCTCACACCGGAGCAAAGTCGAGCGGGTTTTGATCGTGGCGATGTTTGGGCGATATCGCGGGGCCTTGCTGATCACCGGCGAGGGCAGCAGTGTATTCTAACGACTCGCGGAGGCGCTTGGCGGCATAGATTGACATATCACGGGGGACGCTGATGCGATCGCGCAGATATCGCAGACCTTTGTCAGTACCAGGCGGCGGCGGTGCGGTTTCGCCCGTCATCAGGTGAGTCAGCGCACAGCGCAGGGCTGAGTCAAACTTGTCGCTATCTACTGGATTGACGCGCAGCAGATTCTGGCGATGCCGCAACACGCGTTGCAGTGCTTCGGCTCGTGCCGATTCCGGCTCCGGATAGGTGACATCGGGCAACCCCAGCCACGGCCCCTGATCGACCCGTTGCTGATACGCCAGGGTTTGAGGCTCGCCGTTGTCATAGCAGCCGCCCATTTGCGGCGGTAAGTCATGCACATGGGTGTGAAAGTCGCTTTGGGTGCCACGATAGGTGGAGCGGCTCTCTAACCCATCAAACCAGGCCGACAGACGGGGGTTCTCTTCCCGCAGGGAATAGCCTTTGTAGTAATACAGGCTGGCATTCATGCGCTCGACATAGGGCGTGAAAATCACATCAGCCGTGCTGAAAGTATCGAGAAAGAACGGCCCTGGTGTCTGACTGAGAGCGTCTTCGACCTGAGCCACGACTTGAATGAACTGTTCGCGATTGTGCTGCTCTTCGCGGGGCGATCGCGACTGGTAGCACAGCCAATAGCACCAGGCGCGAAACAGTAGCCGTTCGAGCTGGCGCAGGGGCACCACTTGCGGATCTTGCATGCCATAGGCCAGCGGCCCAAAGGTACGCTCTAGGGCCAGTAAAATATCATCGCTCTCGGTGATCAGACGACCATCGAGTTCTAGGGCGGGTAGCATTCCTGAGGGGACTTTGCGTTTGTACCAGGCTTCCTTCTTCCCGTAGCAAAACATCGTGATCTTTTCGATGCGATAGGGAATCTGCTTTTCTTCCAGCCAGAGCCAGACCTTTTGGCAATAGGGACACCAGGCATGGTTGTCGCGATAGAGCGTCACGCGCACCGCCGACTCGTCTTGGCCAAACAGCCGCAGCCGCGCTTGGGCATTCGTTGGGCCATTGACGCGGTCGATCGCGTAATCCGTCAGGGTTTCCAGCTCTTGCCAGCTCAGGCACTGCGTCGCCATAGGGGAATATCTCTAATTCACGGGTTCATCAATCTTAAAACAACTTAACGGCGGCTGACCGCAGGTCGCGGTTCTCATTCCCGGTGCTTTTAAGGGCACAAGCGTCGTTCTCATGGCGCGGCCACAGGGGGATTTGGCTGAGTCAGCAGTCGGTCGGTTAACTTGGCACAATAGAGAACAAGTTGCCTTAAGGGAGTCCACCGACATTAACTTTCCTGCCAAAGCACCCCTTTTCTCATGGATTATCCAGCGATTGATCTAAACAATTTTATTGATTGAATAGGGCTGATTTGACCACATTTAGCTGCTTTTCAAAATTCTTAAAACCCTGCTTTGAACATTAAATTAATGAATTATGTTGAGATCGAGGGAAGCGTTGCCCTGGCCGAGCCGGGAAAATATTGAGCCTGATTGCTTTGCTGATTGCCGTTCAGGGCGAAGCGACAGAGCTCTGAAGCGATCCCTGCTCCTAATTGCTAAAAACCCAGCCAAACCTCATCTAGATTCAGAACTGGAGTTTTTACATCTGTCTGAACCTCACCGCTTGCGGCACCTTTCCTAAGCCCTCCGGGCAGGCTGCGCCAAAAGTAAGGCGAGGCGAGGTTCTAAAACTGCGGTTTTCATCTTGGTCTTGGTTGATACCGGTGCTCTCGTCCACCCTCTACTCTCCACTCCCTACTCCCTACTCTCTACCCTCCACTCCCTACTCTCTACTCTCTCTATCTCCTCCCTACCCCTACGCCCCCTATGAAGACCCTGCCGCCCGTTCAGACACGGTCAACCGCCTCGCCTGTGCCGACCCAGCCAGCAGTCAGTTCCATCCGTTGGGCCACGTTTGTGCTCATTGGCATTGTGGTGGGTGCAGCGGGCATCGCGATCGCCTGGTTTGCGGGCCAGTCGCAAATTGCCAGCATCTTTGCTCAAATTGCTGAAATTCAGGCCAATCCACCTTTTTGGGTCGAAGCGCCGATGTTGGCCGGGCGCTACCTGCTGGTACCCACGGTGACGCTGTTTTTGGTGGCCTGGATGATTACCCAGGTGTCTCCACGACCGCAAACCTGGTCGCGGATTATCGTGATCGCGATTTTGCTGGGGCTGCTGTTGCGCTACTTATCCTGGCGCATTCTCTCGACGCTCAACCTGGCGTCTCCCTTGAGCGGTACCTTGAGCATTTTGTTGCTCGTGATGGAGCTGGTAGGGGTGACGGGCAGCATTATTCAGCTGGTGCTGCTGCTGCGGGTGAGCGATCGCCGCCCCCAGGCCGATCAGCTGCAGGGGGAGGTGATCGCGGGGCGCTATACGCCCCGGGTGGATGTGTTTATTCCCACCTATGATGAGCCAGCGTTTATTCTGCGACGGACAGTGATTGGCTGCCAGGCGATGGACTATCCTGACACCACCGTTTACTTGCTGGATGATACGCGGCGTCCGACGATTCAAGCCTTAGCGGCAGAACTCGGCTGCGAGTATCTCACCCGGCCCGATAACCACCATGCTAAGGCTGGTAACTTGAACCATGCGATCGCCCAGACCTCAGGAGAGCTGATCGTTTCCTTTGATGCGGATTTTGTGCCCACCCGCAACTTTCTCTGGCGCACCGTTGGCTTTTTTCAAGATCCGCAGGTGGCGCTGGTGCAGACGCCGCAAAGCTCTTACAATCCCGATCCGATCGCTCGTAATCTGGGACTCGAAGGCATTCTTACGCCTGACGAAGAGGTGTTTTATCGCCAGATTCAGCCGATGCGCGACGGGGCAGGCGGCGTGGTTTGTTCCGGTACCTCGTTTGTGGTGCGGCGGGGGGCTCTGGAAGCGACTGGCGGCTTTGTCACCGAGTCATTGAGCGAAGACTATTTCACAGCGGTGCGGCTGGCGGCCCAGGGCAATAAAGTCATTTATCTGGATGAAAAGCTCAGCGCTGGACTGGCGGCGGAAACGATCGCCGCCCATGCGACGCAGCGGATTCGCTGGGCTCAGGGCACATTGCAGGCATTTTTTATCGAGTCTAATCCGCTCACGATTCCGGGGTTGACGCCGATTCAGCGGCTGGCCCATTTGGAAGGGCTGCTGCACTGGTTTAGCAGCATTCCCCGCATTGTGTTTCTGCTCATGCCGCTGGCCTATACATTTTTGCAGGTGATTCCGATTCAGGCTTCAACGGCAGAGGTGCTGTATTTCTTTTTGCCCTACTATTTGGTGCAGCTCACGGTGTTTAGCTGGCTCAACCACCGCTCGCGATCAGCGCTGCTGTCAGATGTCTATACCCTCGTTTTGGTGTTTCCCTTAGCCGCGACGGTGATTCAGGCGCTGCTGCAGCCGTTCTCCCAAGGGTTTCATGTGACGCCCAAGGGTATCAGCTCCGAACGGTTTGTCTTTAACTGGAAGCTGGCCTGGCCCCTACTGATCGTCTTTTTTCTCACGGCGATTAGCCTCTGGCGTAATTTAGGCTGGTGTTTGGCGATGATGGGCAACGGTGATTATTATCCCAGAGGGCTGGCCCTCGGCTGGATGTGGAGTGCCTACAACCTCATCATGCTGGCGATCGCCCTGTTGATTTTGCTGGATATGCCCAACCCCCATAACGACGTTTGGCTAGCGTTGCGGCGAGTCGTGCGACTGGTGGTGGAAACGCCGGAGGCCACTGGGCAGATCCGACTCACGTCGTGGTGGGGCGTCACCGATCACATTGCCGAAACGGGGGCCGTCATTGCCCTGACTCAGCGGGGATTACCGCCGCTCGCGCCGGGTGAAGCCCGAAACGTGACCTTAGTGATTGCCGAGGCGGCGCTCTCGCTGCCGGGCAAGTTAATTGAGACGTCGGATCAAGAGGATTTTCCCCTGGCGATGGTGGCGTTTGAGCCCCTGACCACGACGCAACAGCGGCAGCTGATCGAAATGCTATTTTGCCGCCCGGGCCAGTGGAAGCGCTGGAACTCGCCGGGTGAACTGCGATCGCTGTGGATTTTGCTCCGCGTGCTGTTTCGGCCTCGGTTTCTCACCGGTAACCTGCGGAGTAAACCCTTGCCCACCACTCAAGGCTGAGGACAGTCGGTGCGCCATAGGTTAGCGGTGACGCCGGGGAACGGCTCAGCGCAGTTGTAGGCTTGAATGAGTTCACCTGAGGGATAAAACAGCAGCACGGAGCGCTCCCCTTGCGGGCGAGGTAAGTCTGGGGCATAGGTGACTTGAAACGCGGTCTCAGAGGGGAGGTAGTAGCTCATAGAAATGAGTTCTCCCAGCAGCACGCTGTTTTTCTGCGACAAGATCAGGGGATTATCGACGGTGGCGATCGCCGCCGCAATTTCCTGGTTGAAGGTGCCGGTGCGTTTGTTCCACCAGGTGGGGGCCGCGACAATGTGATAGCTGTTGATGAGGCCCCAACTCACGAGCCCCACTAGGCAAAAGGCCGTCATGCGGCGACGGGTTTGCAGTTGCAGGCCCAGCCACCCGGCGATCGCTAGCTGCGCCGCCGTCATGGCGGGAAAAAAGTATCGCGTTTCGGACGACAGACGACTGCCTCTGAGCAAATCACTACCGATGAGCACCGCCGTGGGCACCACTGTCAGCATGATCAACAACCAGGCGGTGGTTGGTGGCAGCTGTCGCCAGCAACCATAAAGGCTGACCCCGATGAGCACCAGCACCAGCGGTGGCACGAGATAAGTATAGGGATGGTTGAGCGGCAGGCTGGGATCGATCAGCAGCGCTGAAAAATGCAGTCCCCAAAGTTTGACTAACAGATCGCGTGGAAAGGCATCCAACGTCCAAGCGGTCACTTTGTGGAAGCGATCGGCCTGAATCAGCAGGGTCAATAGCCAAGGCGCAAAGAGCAGCCCCGCCGCCGCCATCGCTGTGGCGAAGGTCCACCAGCGGCGACGCGGCAACACCACCAGTGCGTACAGGCTATGGGCGAGCGCCACCAGAGCCGACAACAGCGAGGTATAAAACAGCAGCGCGGTGGCCACGACATACAACAGCCAATTGCGCCGAGTCGACTGTTGTACCGCCCGCAGCAACAGCCAACTCGACAGCACTGTTAAGCCAGTCCATAGACTATATTCCCGCGCCTCTTGCGCATACAGCACCTGTACCGGTGACGTGGCAAACAGTAGCAGGGCAATGATGACGGCAGGCTGCCGCTTGCCAAACAGGTCGCGGGCAAATCCCACCACTGCGGGAAACGTCAGCCAGCTCAGCACCACCGATAGGCTGCGAAACGCGGTTACTGAGGGGCCAAACAGTTTGACCCAGCCCCACTCTAAAACGTAGAACAGGGGCGGATGCTCGGGATTGCCCAGCAGCGATCGCCAGGTATCGGCAAAAGTGCTCTCAGGCGCAAAGGTCTGATACTGCTGCAGCGTCGCCGCCGTAAAGGGCAGGCCGGTAAACAAGCTGGGTTCAACTAGGTTGCCCTGGTAGCCCACCACTCGCAGAGCGGTATACACTTCGTCGTGCCAAAAAACCTTACCCGATAGCTGCAGCCAGCGTAGTAAAGCCCCTAGTGTCACACAGAGCGCGATCGCCCACCAGTAGCGCGATCGCGGCAGATTAAGTAAAGGAATAGCCAAACTTACCAAAGTTGGTGAGCAGCGCCACGTTAACATGCTCCAGCGCATCCATCAGCCAGGGCACCTCTTTACACGTCCGGCTTTCGTGGTAGTTAAACAGCACGGTCATGCGATTTTCTAACCAGGGCTTCACCGGGCCACAAAATAGCACGATCCGCAGTAGCAGCCCGACCGTCAGGGTATGACCCGTTTCCTTCAGGAGTTGCCAAAACCGGCGAAAAACTGGCTGCTGTCGGCCCTGCACCACCAAGAAGTTTAAAAGCTTTTGGCAGGTCGTGATGATGATGAAATTGGTGAGCCGTTGGCCGTCAAAATCGCTGAGGGTATCGCGCAGAAATTGTCGCAACGCCTTACCAAAATGATTGTTGACGTATTTGGGATCCGCATCCGCTAGCGGTGACAGCAAATATTCCAAAAACTCTTCTTTGAAATCGCGGAAAGAGCGCACCGTTTTGCTGTACGTCTGGAACATCTGGGCCAAATCCCGGTGGCTGCGATTGCCTTCGACCTTGCCAGTGTAGTAGGCCAACGCCTGATTCAGGTCGGCCTCTGAGAGGCGAGTCGGGTTGGGAATATGGCTCGCTTTGCCTTGTTGCTGTTGGTTGCAATACCGCGCGAGTTTTACCCCCAACTTGGCTTCGGCCTCTTGGCGCAACTTGCCAACCTGAGCTTTTTGATGCTGATCGCTGTCTTTGGTCAGCAGACTGCTGTCATATAAAAACGGATAGCGCTTGAGCTGTTTGGCTACCGGCTGCTCCTCTAACGGCGGCACCATTTCCGGGGTCGGTTCGTCAATCAGGTTAGCAAACCGGCGCAGCGCTGCATACTGATCAGTTGTCGTAAAGAGGCGACCCAAATCGCGAATGCGCTGAGTCTCGATCTGCTGTGCCGGCGCATCCGGAATCGTCTCAAATAGCTGCACGAGTTCTGGCACCGCCCAATGGTTTTTGGGCTCCGATGACCAGGGGTTGATGAGGGTGTAAGTACAGCGGTTGAGGGTGTACTTAAATTCACGTTCGGAATGGGGTCGATGAGCTAGCTCAACGAGAGCTTCCCACACAATTGACTCAGGGTGAGCGTTAGCCTGAATAAATAAGTCCTGAAAGCGCCGCAGCACCTGATCAGCAGGCTCCTGCTGCCGACATTGCTTAAGATACGTATATAAGTGGTTTTCGAGTTCAGATGCCGAGGTTGCCTGATTACTCGACCACGACTCGTAAGAATCCATATTGCTCATGCTGGCAGATTACCCAATTCAATTAAAAGATGCGGGTTACAAATAGCGCTGCAGGCTGTCGAAAGAACGCTTACGCGCAGAGTACAGGTAGATGAATGGTCAAAGAAGTGCGAAATGACACTTTTGTAGGTGTCCCTACCGGAATCATACCCATGAACGGTGTGGCTGTCTTCCCCTAACGACAAAGACTACAGTTCTCTGTAATCGCCGCTGCAGAAAATCACAGCGGTCAAAAATCAAAAAAAGGAGAGCGGTGCCGCTCTCCTTTTTTAACGAGTGCCTGGTGAAACAAGCAGATCAGCGTTAAGAAGCGACCCGCCGGTAAGGTACCTTGGTGGCAATATTGATGTCGGCAGTCGTCACGCGAGCTGGAGCCGTCGACATCGGCTGAATCTTCCGAGCCATATCTAAGAACAGCTGAGGATTGCCCTCGGTCGGCTTTTTGTCTTGAGGCACAAAGCGACGTACCTGGGTCTGCCAGATCGCCTGAGGAAAGCCCAAGATCGAGCGGTAGTACTCTTCGTAGCGAGGCAGCCGCACATTGGTCGGGATTTCACCTTCTGCACGACTGGCCAAGACCCGACGAAGCTGGTAAGGAACTGTGCCGAAGCCAAAGTTTTTGAGATACTCGTCGCTATCTAAAAGCTCATCCACAAAGCCTTGGATGCCCTTCGTAGCGACCACGATAGACCAAGCAATCTTTTCGCGCTCGCTATAGACTTGACGACCCAAAACCCGCGCTACACAGTGCTCAACAAATCGATAGTTGTTGTTTTTCTCGTAAAAGCTGTTGTAAAAAGTTTTGGATAGCAGGAGCCCGCGAATAAAATCACGTACGGTAATTTGACCGTTACGCAATTGAGACTCTAAAAAAGGCTCGCGATCCCACTTGAAAGCGTGAAAGAAGATTTGGCGATAGGCCGCGTCAATCAAAGCGTCCATACTGGTTGAGTCCAGCAGGTCGTCAGTGCTGAAAACGCGAGGCTTTTCGTCACCGCCCACGTCGTACCCAGCAACTCGCTGGTTTTGGGTAGAGGGGGAATAATTCAACAATGGAAGCGCCACGTCTGAATCTCCGATATCTGAGAGTTTTTCACAATCGTAATGCCAATCATAGGGGAAGACGGCAAACGTCTCTGGAGATTCTGAATAAATCATCACAGAGCTTAACATTCCGTCTAAGGTAGGCAGTGCTTTGCTTTGAGGGTCTTTGGATAGGGCTGGGTAGGGCTGAAATACCAGATTAACGGAGGGTAAATGTCCGGATGCTGAGTTCTGATACCTTTCTTTACCAGCCCCAAACTGAATACTGAGCGGTGGGCAGGGTATCGATGGTGGCGGTGGGTATAGGGGCGGTGGGCGGCTCGAGGTCGACTCGATTTTCAAGGCAGAAGGAGGCCGTATTGGACAAGCCAATGACGGTGCTGGTGCGAATTCGGGTGGATGGGCTGAGGAACTGAAACCGTTCGACTGAACTCATGGTGGAGTAGTCGGTGGTTAACAACAGGCCATCTTGGCGATCGACGGCATAATGACCCACGACCGGTGCTGTTTCGGCATAGCCTTGTTCTCTCAATAGCTGTCCGGCGTCGTCATTGTCGGAGTCGGGTACCAAGACGAGGACGGTAGCCCCCGTTTGCTGTTGGCCGGCTTCGTCCCAAGCCATCGAGCCTTGCCAACTCACGGCGGCTCCGCCGATCGCGCGATCGGGGTCAATGTCATGCATCGCACAAATTTCTAACACTTTGGGGGCCGTGGCTTCGAGCACGGAGGCGGTAATTTCGAGTTGCCCCAATTCAGTGCGCCGCATTGCAAGATGGTGAGTGGTGCGTTGAGAAATCCAGCGCCCTTCACTCATCCGAAAGAAATCCATTGCTTTCATAGGTGAATCTGATCTGAGTAGCGTGATTTTTAAGGCTGTATCGATATTGTAAGGGTGAGCGTGGATGGAGTGCTGGACTTGATGAATCACCGTCGAAGACGTCATCGATCAACCGGGCGACGCTGGTGCTATGGCCTGCTGGGCGGTGCGATCGCGCTGTGGTGTGTCTTGGTGCCAAGTGGTGCGCTGTGGGCTCAAGCCGACTCATTGCCGCCCGCCGATGAATCATCACCGCCCCCCGCTTTAACTTTGCCCGAGACCGATCTGCCTGGCAGTCTGCAAAATTTGGCCCCGAGCGAGTGGTCGGAGCTGTTTGACAGCCCGACGACCGAGACTGATATTGCTCCCATTTACTTAGATGGTCGGGCTTTATTTGATGTCGCCGCGCCTACTGAATCTGTGGGCACGTTGCCCGCCGTTGAACGGGCACAAGAAATTGAGCAGCGGTTGGTCGATATTGCCCAGGAGTTTGTCTCCCCCGAGCGCCTAGAGACCTTGGAGGTTTCTTCTAGGATTGACCTCGAGAGTAACCAGCCCATCATTGAGGTGAATGGTTCGCCGTTAATGACGGTGACCTATCTAGATGCTCGATTAGATGGCTCCAATAGCTTGACTGTTAGAGCGGCTCAGATGGTCGATCAGGTGGCCGACGCGATTCAGCGCTACAGCCACGAGCGGCAGCCTGAGTTTTTGTGGCAGCAGGTACGCTGGCTGCTGGCCACGCTGCTCATCACCCTGCTAGCCAGTTTTGCGATCAGTCACTTTGCTCAAGACCTCAGTCAGCGACGCCAACAGTTGCAGCAAGGCGCGGTCACCTCCCCTGCTGAGGCATCCGTCACGGCTCCAACCCTGCCGCCTACCCTTAGTACGGTTCGTTTAACTCTGTTGAAGCGACAGAAGATCAACAGTTTAGGCATTTTTCAACAATTTTTACAGCTGCTGCAGGGAGCCCTTTGGCTGGGCAGTGGCTTGCTGATGCTGGGCTTTTTTCCCTACACGCGCTGGCTCCAACCTCTGGCTGTCAGCGTGATGCGGCTACCTATTCGATTTGTCCTGGTTTCTCTGGTGGCTTACGGGTTGATTCGTTTTTCGAGCCTTTGGATTGATCGGCTATTTTTGGCCTTTCAGGGACGCACCACGGCCACGGTTGAGCGATCGCAGCGGCTGGTGCTGCGGCTATCGACTTTTTCTCAGGTGATCAAGGGCATTGTCGCCTTTGCGATCGCGGGCATTGCTCTCCTGATCATGCTGAGCTTACTCGGAATCAGAGTTGCCCCCCTGCTGGCCGGTGCCGGTTTGCTGGGTTTTGCGATCTCGTTTGCCTCGCAGAGCTTGATCAAAGACATCATTAACGGCTTTTTGGTGCTGGTCGAAGATCAATATGGGGTTGGTGACGTCATTACTGTGCGCAACCTTTCTGGTTTGGTTGAAACAATGAACCTGCGGATTACTCAACTGCGAGCTACTGATGGCCAACTGATCACGATTCCCAATGGTCAGATTGACATTGTGCAAAATCTGTCTAAAGAGTGGTCTCGCGTTGATTTGATGATCCCCATTGGGCTGACGGCTAACATCGACCAGGCGCTGGCCATTGTGGAAAAAGAAGCCAATCAACTCCGTCAAGATGAGATTTGGGGATCGCTGATCCTGGAGCCCCCCTTGCTATTGGGGGTCGATGAACTGAGCCACGCCGGGGCCACCATCCGCATTTGGATTAAGACCCAACCGCTTAAACAGTGGGATGTCGCGCGGGAGTATCGGCGACGCTTAAAAATTGCCTTTGAAGCAGCTCAGATTCCCCTCGGCGTGCCTCAACAAGTGGTGCAGATGACTCATCTGGGGGCGGCAGACGGGGGATTGGCAATCGTTGAGCCAGCCACTGATAGCACTGCCGAAACGCCCCCTCACCCCACCGTGATCCCATCGCCTCAGCGGTTACCCTAGAGGGACATCGGGGAGTGTGCAATGACTGCTGTAGAGATCTCGACACCCAAAGCGATCGCCCTTGACCGCTATTGGTATTGGCGCGGTTGGCGCATTCGCTATCAGGTGCTTCCAGCGGCGGCACCCCAACCTAATCAGCCACCTGTGTTGCTGCTCCACGGGTTTGGGGCCAGTCTGGAGCAGTGGCGCGATAACGCGAAGGCGTTGGCCCAGTCACGCACCGTTTATGCCTTGGATCTGCTGGGATTTGGGGATTCGCAAAAGGCCGCAGCAATTTTTAACGCCGACCTGTGGAGTGCTCAGGTACACGACTTTTGGCAGGCGTGGATCGGGCAACCGATGGTTTTGGTCGGTCATTCCCTGGGGGCACTGGTGGCGTTGAACAGTGCGGTGGTGTCTCCCGACATGGTGGAACGGCTGATTATGCTGACGCTGCCCGCCGCCCGCGAGGAGTTGCTGTCAGGGTGGATGGAGACGCTGTCTCGCACTGCTGAGCGGCTGTTTTCAACGCCGCTGCTGATTCGACCGATTTTTCAACTCTTTCGGCGACCGGGGGTGATTCGCGGTGTCCTGCGGAGCGAGTATCAAGCGCGCGATCGCGTTGATGAGGCCCTGGTGCAGCAGTTTGTCCGGCCCACATCAGAGCGCGGTGCGGCCCGCACGCTGTGCTATCTGGTGCGATCGCGCACCGAACTGCAGTTCACTCCCGAAACGAAGCAGCTGATTCCCCAGCTGACCATGCCAACGCTGCTGCTATGGGGGCAAGCCGATCGGGTGATTCCTCTGACTTGGGGTGAACAGGTCGCGCCGTTAAATCCCCGAGTGACGTTGACGATCGTGCCTGATGTCGGCCATTGCGCCTATGACGACAAGCCTGACGTGATCAATCGCGCCATTCTCGATTGGCTGGAGACCTAGTAGGCTGGCGGCGCTCATTCATAAACGGTTGCCGATGTCTTGGGAGCGAGGGGGCAGAAAAACTGGCAGGGTGGTTTTATGCCGATTCTCTAAAACAAGGCTACCGATCTAGCTCCCCCTGCCCCTCGGCTCCCCTGCGTTGCCAAGATGGCCTTGGCAGTCCGATTGCTGAGAACTGATATTACGGCTACCTTGGCGTACTCGCCGTCGGCAATCGCAGTTCTCGACTGAACTTGCTGGCTCGTTAATCAGTCACAGGAAAAACGACTGCCCCGTCATCACTCGCGTTAAAAATTGCGATGGGGAGACGCTGTGCTGGTGTTTATCGAAAAACCGGTGTTGGGAAACGCCTGTGGATTCGCTTTTTGCTGACGCGATCGCCAGCGGCGAATCGCGATCGCCTGCCGCTGAATCGGTGTCACGTGACGACCGCTGGCGACTGCCTCTAAGGACGTCATCTCCAGATCCGCCAAATCTGACTCCGGGGGGCGTCGCTGATAGCTCAAGCCCGGTGCCAGATCTTCGAAATGATCTTCGAGGTGCAAAACCCGTATGACCTCGTCCACCGTTTCGTAGCGATCAATCACATCAGGGCACAGCATCTTGTCCAAAATGTTGGCAAAGTGGTCGCTGACCGCCACTAAATGTCGCCAGAGAATGGCCCCCGTTTTGGGATTGGAGTCAAACTCGACCGGGGTTTGCCCGGTTAGCAAAAACAGACAGGTCATCGCCAATGCATTAATGTCACTGGCGTTGGTAGGGCGTAGCGCCTGCTGCTCGGGGGGCGCGAAACCCGGCGTCCCGACAAACTGGGTGGCGGGATGCTGATAGCTGTTTTCATCGAGTCCGCCTAAACACTCCCGCACGGCCCCAAAATCGATCAGCTCCAAACGGCCATCGTCCGCGCGAATAATGTTGGGGGGTTTGATGTCGCGATGAATGATGCGGCAGCGGTGAATAAACTTCACGACGGGCAGCAGCTCTCGCAGAAATTGCTTGACCTGCAGCTCACTCTGGGGGCCAGAGCGCCGGACTTCTCGCGTAATCACCTGTCCGGGCACGTATTCTTGAACGAGATAAAACCCATCGTTGATGGTGAAGTAATCGAGCAGGCGAGGAATTTGAGAGTGACTGCCCACTTTGGCTAAGACTTTGGCTTCTTTGCGAAAGCGCCGCTTGGCTCGTTCCAGGGCGAGGGGATTGCTGACCTTCGGGCACAACTGCTTGATTACACAGAGCGGACTGCCCGGAATGCCCCCGTCTTGCGCCAGATATGTGACACCAAAGCCACCTGAAGCCAGCACTTTAACAATCCGATAGCGATCGCGAAACAACTGACCCGGTCGGTGGAGCAACTTGCGGCGAGCCTGGCGTCCACTTGAGTCCCGATAATCTGATAGTTGGGGAGGAGATTCCTGCATAGTTGCCGGGGTGGAGTAAAACAGTGCCGCTAACGGGCGAGCATCTCAAGGTTACACGGTTTTTTGGGGAAGTGGGGAGATCCCTGAGGGGGGTGATACGGCTGCGGCTGTGACCGGCAACCAAAACTGAAAACGACTGCCCTGGCCGACGGTGCTTTTAACCCCAATTTGCCCCCCGTGCAGCTCGATTAACCGGCGACTAATCGTTAAACCAATGCCGGTGCCCCCCGAGGCGCGATCACGGGAGCGATCGGCCCGCCAAAAGCGATCGAACACATGGGGCACATCGGCGGGGTCAATGCCGGGGCCAGTATCTTGCACCTCCACCCACAGGCGGGCGGCGTCAGGCCAAGCCTTAACGGTGACGTGACCGGCTTGGGTATGGCGCAGGGCATTGTTTAACAGGTTCACCAGCACCTGCTCAATGCGCTCGGCATCGGCGGCCACTCGGGGCAACGACGGGGCACAGTCCAACTTGAGCTGCACGGGATTATCGGGCAGTCGCTGATCGGCGAATCTGGCCACTACCGAGGCCAATAGTTCGCTGAGATCCGTCGGCTGCAGCGTGATCGATAAATAGCCCGATTCCAACTGTGACAGCTCCTGCAAATCGTTCACCAGCCGTTGCAGCCGTGTCGTTTCCCGCGCTAGCCGCTGATAGACCTTGGGTTCTGCCTCCAGCGTGCCGTCAGACAGGGCCTCTAAATATCCCTTAATAATCGTGAGTGGGGTGCGCAGCTCATGGGATAAATCACTGACCAGATCACGGCGACGCTGTTCGACACTTTGAATGTCAGCGGCCATGTGATTGACGCTGTCGGCTAGCTGGGTCAGTTCCAAAATTTCGTATTCCGGTAGCCGTCGTTCTAAATCACCGGCGGCAAAGGCTCCCGTAATGGCCTCAATCTCCAGCAACGGTTTGACAATGCGCTGCGATAGCCAATAGCTCAGAGAACTGGCGGAAATTCCCCCCAGCAGGGCGGCCCAGAGCATGCCCCGACCCCAGGCAAATTGAAAGACTTCGACCAGCTGCCCCTGCACTTGGGCCATGCGAAAGTTTTGCCCTTCGATGCGTCGCAGTCGCAAGATAAACAGCCGGGGCGTATAGAGCCAACCGACGGCGGTGAGGGTCAAAATCCCGATCGCTAAGACGATCAGATGGGCGCGAAATAGACGACTTCTGAGGCTGGGCTTACTCATGGCGGGGCGGCATCATCCTCAAACTTATAGCCCACCCCAATCACCGTTTTGATGAAGGTCGGCTGGGCCTGATCGGGCTCGACCTTTTTCCGCAGGCGGGCGACGTGGGCATCGACGATGCGCTCATCGCCATAAAAGTCGTCACCCCACAGCTTCTCAATCAGCTGGGGCCGGGTCCAGACTCGACCGGGATAGCTGACAAAGGTCGTGAGCAGGTCAAATTCTAACGTGGTCAGCGATAGCGTCTCAGAGGCACCGTCGGGGTGCGATCGCACGGCCAAGCGCTGCTGCGGATCAAGCTGAAAATGGGGACTCTGGAGCTGCGGGGTTTGACCGCCCTGGCGCAGGCTGCGGCGCAGCAATGCCCGCACGCGCGCCACCTGCTCACGAGGACTATAGGGTTTTA
>JBHJJI010000054.1:0-17192 GCA_050042805.1 Leptolyngbyaceae cyanobacterium | reverse complement strand
AGACGCTCTCAAAATCGCAGTCATTGAAGGCGACATGACAACCGAACTCGATGCCGATCGCCTGCGCCAATATGGGGTTCCCGTGATCGCCATCAATACCGGTCGTGCTTGCCACCTCGATGCCCGCATGGTGGCCGGTGGCCTGCACACCCTGTCGCACACTCAGACACCCACCGACCTCGATCTCGTCATTGTCGAAAACGTGGGGAATCTCGTCTGCCCTGCCGAATTTGAAGTGGGGGAACATGCCAAGGTCGCCCTGCTCAGCATCACCGAAGGTGAAGACAAGCCGTTGAAATATCCCGTCATGTTTCGAGAAGCGGATGTGCTCGTGATTACAAAAGTGGATCTCGCTCCCTATTTAGATGTGGATCTATCCCGGATCGAGGCGAACATACGTCAGATCAATCCCCAGGTCACGATTATTGCCATCTCGGCTCAAACGGGAGCTGGGTTGGAGGCTTGGTTTGACTGGGTGCGCGCTGCGGTGAAGCCGTCTCAACTGGCGGCGACTCACTAGCTGCCGGACTGTGTGCCGAACTGTCTACTGGTGTTCACTGTTGAGGAAAAATGATGAAACGTCGCACACTCTTGCCAGTATTGCTGGCTTTCTTCTGTACTTTATTTGTGACCTTTAGCTGTGCTCAAGAGCCGGCCGATACGGGCGCTGAGGATACTGCCGCCACGCCCACGGCCCTGAATGAAAAGCCGATTGTGATGGGGTATAGCAGTTGGGCCGGTTGGTGGCCCTGGGCGATCGCTGAGCAAGAAGGGTTGTTCGAAGCCAATGGTGTTAACGTCGAACTCATCTGGTTTGATGGCTACTTAGAATCCATGCAGGCGCTGGCGTCCGGCCAGCTCGACGCCAACTGTCAAACCCTCAACGATACGATCTCCTTCGCTGGGGAGGCGGTGAACGGTGAAGTCGCCGTCGTCGTCAACGATAACTCCGCCGGTAACGACAAAGTTATCGTGGCAGCGGAGATTGAAACCCTAGATGACCTCGTCGGTAAATCGGTCGCGCTAGAAGAAGGCGTGGTGGGCGACTTTTTGCTCACCCTGGCCCTAGAAGCGGATGGCAAATCCCGTGAAGACGTCACGATCGAAAATCTAGAGACCGGGGCCGCAGCCACCGCCTTTGCGGCTGGACAGGCCGATGGTTTTGCGGGCTGGGTGCCCTTTTGGGAAACCGCGCTATCGCGGGAAGGCAGCAAGGAACTGACCAGCTCAGCAGATTTCCCCGGTGCAATTCCTGACCTGTTGGTCGTCACCCAAACGCTGATCGACAACGATCCTGAAGTGGTGCAAGCCCTGGTGAATACTTGGTTCGACATCCTCGCCTTTATTGATGACAACCAAGAGCGTGCCTACGAAATCATGGCCGATCGCGCCAGCGTTGAGGCCGAGGATTTTGAGCGGTACCTCGAAGGCACCCGCTTCTTCACCCTAGAGGACAATCTGGAAGCCTTTTCCCCCGGTGACAGCATGGTGCATATGCCCTATGCCGCTCAAGAAATGGCTGCCTTCATGGTGGAAGTGGGCTTTATTCCGGAAGCGCCTGATCTCGAAGCCGTACTCGATGATCAGTTTGTCACGGCTTACGCCGACGCCAACGGATAAGTCCTTAAAGCGAGCCGGGGGGACAAATCCACCGCCTCTCGGCTCGCTGACTCAACTTTGCTTTCCGGCTCATCTGAGCCACTATTAACGCCAGCTTCTGCCAGCATCGGGAAAACTCAACCTGCAGCCCTCTTCAAGGTCTTATCGTGACTGTTGTATCGCCGTCTTCGACAGGAACTCTCGACTCTCAGCCGACTCAAAGCCTCAAGCCCACCGTCTTCTGGCGTATCGCCGCCGACATTCCTCAGTCGCTGAAGTGGGGCTTGATGGTGCTGTCAGTGCTAGTGCCGCTGCTGCTGTGGTGGGGGCTGTCCAGTACGGGGTGGGTTGATCCCAAGTTTTTGCCGACACCAGGGATGGTAATCAGTGCTCTGGTGGCGCTATCACAGGAAGGCTATTTGCTGGTCGATACCCTGTCGAGCTTCTTGCGAGTCTCAGCTGGGTTTTTGTTAGCCGCTTTGGTAGCGATTCCCCTCGGCATTGGCATGGGGGCTTTTGCCAGCGTGCGATCGCTGCTAGAGCCGCTGGTGGGCATCGTGCGCTACATGCCCGCGCCCGCCTTCATTCCCCTGTTGATTATTTATTTGGGCTTGGGCGAGGAACCCAAGGTGGCCCTAATTTTTATCGGCACGGTGTTTTTTAACACGCTGATGATTATGGATGCCGTCAAGTTCGTGCCCAAGGAACTGATTGAGACCACCTATACGCTGGGAGGCGATCGCCGTCAGGTGCTGCTGCAGGTGATTACACCCTACGTGATTCCTAGTATTTTTGACACCTTGCGAGTCAATATGGCCGCCTCTTGGAACTTGGTCATTGTGGCGGAGTTAGTGGCAGCAGATAGTGGCCTGGGCAATCGCATTGCCATTTCTCAGAAATTTTTTCAAACCGACGATATTTTTGCCTGCCTAATTGTCTTGGGGCTGATCGGCTTCATGCTCGATTTATCGCTGCAGGCGGCGATGCGCATGACCTGCAAATGGGCGGTGAAATAGACGCGGCCAATCCATCCACAATCTACTGCGGTGATGGGGCTTGCCTGGCTCGTCCGGGAATTCTGGTTACGTCCTCGTCCTTTGTCCACTGATTACCCTGCCAACATGCACCTCGAAGTCGCTCAGCTGCACAAACAGTTCGATACGCCCCAAGGGCCACTCGTTGCCCTGCAAGATATCAACCTGCATGTTGAGACGGGTGAATTTGTCTGTG
Source organism: Leptolyngbyaceae cyanobacterium (assembly GCA_050042805.1). GTDB lineage: Bacteria > Cyanobacteriota > Cyanobacteriia > Phormidesmidales > Phormidesmidaceae > Halomicronema. Next base: position 14,363 of record JBHJJI010000054.1, on the reverse strand, counting down.
CTGTCGGGGCTTCTGGCTCTGGCAAATCCACGCTGCTGCGGCTGGTCGCAGGGCTGGAAATGCCCACCACTGGAGAGATCACGGTAGACGGTCAGCCAGTAATTGGCCCCGGCATCGATCGCGGCATGGTGTTTCAGAGCTACACGCTCTATCCCTGGATGACCGTGCAAGAAAATGTCGAATTTGGCCTGAAGCTGCAGGGCATCGCTGCTCGCCAACGCCGCGAAGAAGCTTCCCGCTATCTCGACGTAGTTGGATTGGCGCAGTTTGCTCAATCGCTGCCCAAAGAACTCTCGGGTGGCATGAAGCAGCGGGTGGCGATCGCCCGCGCCCTGGCCAACCATCCCAAAATCCTGCTGATGGATGAGCCGTTTGGGGCGTTGGATGTGCAGACCAAAGAGACGATGCAAGAGTTTTTGCTCGAACTGTGGGCTCGCCTGGGCATCAGTATTTTGATGATTACCCATGATGTCAGCGAAGCGGTATTTTTATCCGAGCGCATTTACGTCATGTCGGCGCGGCCCGGCACGATTCAAAGAGAAGTCAACATTGACCTGGGCCGCGATCGCGCGTATGCCATCCGCCGCACTCCCGAGTTTTACCACTACTGCGAAGCGATTATGGATCTCCTGCGGGGGACCGCAATTGAATCCCTATCTTCCTAACTTCTGGGACGTGTCATCAATTCACAGTGGCTGCCAATCTGAGGTCGTGAAATAAAAGAGCCATGCCTGCAGGCAATAGAGCACGGCTCTTTTCCATCAATTGATTGGATTATGGATTCCTATAGGCCATGCTGGAAGCATTACCTCGTGGGTGATCCCCTTGATTCAGGCTGCCGCTTCAATTGTGAAGCTCGTGAAATAAAGGAGGCGAGAAGGCCAAAACAGCAGATGATGAAGGCAGTGATGCGATGCACTGCTTCTGCTGAGATCATCCCTGCATGCACAAATGCAGCCTCTAAACATCCAATTTTAGAAAACCGTAACTTTTTGTTATAAACTTAGACGGAGAGCTTAACATCGTTGGACTTCGTTGACAGGCTCCGCAGCTTAATCGGCTGCGAGTTTTGACCGAGTCATTTAATTAAGAGGACATCACGATGCCATTTACTATCGAGTCAGCGCGCAACATCTTTCCCAATACCCTAACAGCCGACGCTGTACCCGCTACAACGGCAAGATTCAACCAGCTGAGCGCCGAAGATCAACTTGCGCTTATTTGGTTTGCCTATCTAGAGATGGGGCAGTCAATCACCAGTGCAGCCTTGGGTTCTGCAAACATGCAGTTTGCTCAGCGGACGCTAGACGAGATTCGAGACATGTCATTTCAAGCACAGTCTCAAGCCATGTGTGATTTGGCTAACCGCACAGACACCCCCATCTGCCGCACCTATGCTTCCTGGTCTCCCAACATCAAACTCGGATTTTGGTATCAGTTGGGCAAATGGATGGCAGACGGCGCTGTCGCCCCGATTCCTGAGGGCTACAAGCTTTCTGCAAATGCTTCCGCAGTCCTGCAAGACATCAGAAACCTGGAGTCGGGCCAGCAAATTACTGTACTCCGTAATTCAGTCGTCGATATGGGGTTTGATAGCGCTGGCACAAAACGCGTATCGGCCCCCGTTGTGCCTCCCCAAAACATGGCTGAGCGCACCAAAGTCTCGATCGAAGGGATCACCACTCCAACCATTCTGGAGTACATGAACAACCTGAACGCTAACGACTTTGATGCCCTCATTCAACTTTTCACGCCTGATGGGGCACTGCAGCCGCCGTTCCGCAAGCCGATTGTCGGCACCGACAACATTCTGCGCTTCTTTAGAGAAGAATGCCAAAACCTGAAACTCATCCCTGAGCGAGGCGTCCAAGAACCGACAGATGATGGGTTCACCCAAATCAAAGTGACCGGCAAGTGCCAAACCCCTTGGTTCGGCGGTAACGTCGGCATGAACATTGCCTGGCGGTTTTTGCTGAATCCAGACGGCAAAATTTTCTTTGTGGCCATTGACCTGCTGGCATCTCCCCAAGAACTGCTGAACCTGATGAAGTAGTCTGCGAGGCGATCGCGTTACCGAGCTACTGATTACTTAGCGTCTCAACCGAGCGACTCAAAAGGGACTGGAGCCGATTACCTAGGCTTCAGTCCCTTTTGAGTCGGTATATTTTTTGCAAAAAAAATAGTATTAAGGGATATTAAAGGTATAGATAAGCTATTTCAATATTTTCATGATGCAGGTAAGTAAAGCTGAATGGTCGGCTCAGGAAACTCAAATTGCTCAGGCAGCGCTAATAGAAGCGCGGGCACGAGAAATAGACGGCTTAGTGCAGCTAATTCGTGAGAAAGCCAGCAAGATTGACGCCATTAACGATGTTTGGCGTCTGAATGACTTTTTGAGTGCTCGCCGTTTTGATATTGACGGTAAGTACGATGACAGTGAGGGCGAGACGCTCTTTGTGTTGGCTCGGCTAGCGAAGGAAGGCTGGGTTAAGACCGAAGACTTGGAGGGACTCGATGACGCTAAGTTAGCGAAGATTGCCGCCCTTACCCGGATTCTATAGTGAGCATCTAGCCGTAGTGCGATGCCCGACCTGGGGTTGGCCTCGTTCTCTAGGGCAGCAGCTATACCGATGCTCTGAGATCAGATTACAAATCTGGCTCCCCTTCCCGGCACTTCCCTGATTGCCCGGGAAAGCCGCTTACTGAGAATTGATATTGCGCTGCGGTGACGCATTAGAACTGGTGCAAGCACGTTTCACATCCCCAACTGAGGTGCTCATCTCGGGGCCGAGCCGCAATGGCTTTGGTTTGAGAGTGCTGGCATCTCTAGTTGCCGTTAGCCATCACCCAAGGTGGGGCGATTTTCGTTTGCCGAGATGACTCACAATTGCAGTTTCGTGGCAAAATTCACGAGCAATCCCTCGTTTCGGAGCCATTCATCGTGAAGCTTACAACTCAGCTCGTGGGCAGCGCTTGTGGGTTGGCTGTGCTCATGGGGACAGTGGGCTGTCGCAGAGAGCAGTCTGCAGCGCCCCCGACGTCGGAATCGATGACCGACCAAGAGTGTGATGCTCTCGACGGTGCCCTAGCGCCTGCAGCCGACTCAGCGCCCTCACGCGATCGCTCAACTCTCGTTGTCGATGCTCCTTCAACAGGGTTGCCGTCATCCGGCACGTTGACCGCAAGCGACCCCGACGCCCAAATCAATTTGCGATCGCAGCCCACCACAGACTCGGATAGCCCTGGCCAAGGGATCGCGGGTGACCTCGTCAGTTTGCAAAAAAGTGCGGCAGGCGATGACGGCTACACCTGGTATTACGTCACCTTTGACCGTCGCGAGGCCGCAGGGTGGATTCGAGGCGATTTCATCGCGATCGCTGACCCAGCCACGCCGGTGTCAGCATCAGCCCCAACTGGCGAGGATGGGCCTAGGGCAGTGCTCGATACCACCTGTGGTAGTCCTGACAATTTGAATGCTTACTACCGCACCTTGAACTTCAATATTTATATCTGCAACTCGCCTGAGGGGTATGTCTACGTCGGCAACGAGAAGGGCACCCCCAATACCTTGGTGGCCCGCAACGTGACGGCCTCACAAGACGGGTTTGTGGCTAGCAACGGCGGTTATGACTATGTCATCAACACCGAAACGCTGCAAATTTATGAAGGGACTGCGCCTGAGCCGATTTTGACCGAGCCGGTTGAACTCGCTGAGCGCTATTGATGGGACGGCGGGCATCTCATAAGATTGGCTCAGAGTGCATTAGAGAACGGTTTGATCACAAGTTGGTGATGGAGTTTATGGACTGGCATTGATGTAGATCGCGCCCTTTTAGGGGCCTCCAACGTGGCCACTGCTGATTCCCCCGGCTGTTCCTCGGCTCAAAGTTATCTTTTCTTCACCCTTGAGGAACCAGCGAGTCTATCCCTCGTCGTCCTCGACAAGCAAGGTATTTAGCAATGATTTGCTGTGGTTGGTTGCGCCCAATCGGCTAGGGTGCGTCGTTACAATTAACGGTCAAAACCCTTAAGGTCAGACGTGACCGCGCCCTCACGCCATCCGTTAGAGACTGTAATTAAGGTTCGACAGACCCTACACCGCCTAAATGATGACAGGCCCTAGTTCAACTGACAGAATGAGGGCAGTTCTCTGAGGTTCTTCGTTGACGACCCTAATCGGGACGCGAAGGTTTAGGGCTAGCGCCTTGCTTAAACTCCGGTAGAGTATTAGCAACTTACGAATCTTTGAGTTGTCGACGGCATTCTGTGAACAATCGGGAACCTTGAACAAAGCACATCCGTTGATGGTTGTTCTCTTAGCTCGGGGTCTCGGCCAACTTAAATTAGCTGTTTAGAATGTTTCATCGCCTTTTGCTGATTGCGCTTACTTCAATTGCTGCCAGTGGTCTGGGGGTACCGGCGATCGCTCGAACTTCGGAGCGATCGAGCGCCGTATTGCAGTTAGCACAGAGCGATAGGGTTGCCCAACTCGATAACGCTGACACCGAACCCTCACCCCCGGTAGCCTCGCCGGCTGTGCGGTCACTACAAAACCGATTAGGGCAGCTGGGCTACTATGAGGGGGCCGCTGATGGCGTGTTTAATCCCGCCACGAGTGCCGCGTTAAAAGCCTTCCAGCAGAATAATGGTCTGGTAGGTACGGGCATTTTAGACCCCCTGACCGAGGATCGTCTGCTTGATCGCGATGCCGTACCGGCCAACATCGAAGGGGCCGCCGCTGACGATGGTGAGCCCGATTTAAAATTGCCTGGGCCAACCACGGATGAACCCACGGATGAATTGCCTGCTCCAGAGGAGGAGTCATCAGAGTTACCTGCGCCTCCTGAAGGCAGTGACCCCGAATCGATCATTGAGTCGGCTGACGCCGATAGCACTGACGCCCCAGCAGAGGATACTCCGGCCAGCGTCGCTGACAATGAAGGCTTTTCCCTCGAGGGAATGCCCAATGATGGCGAGGCTGATAGCGAAGCCGCTGATGACGGTGACCCAGCAGAGGATGCAACCGCTGAGGCAGCAGCCTCGCCGGAATCTGCAGGAGGGCTGTTCCGCTTAGTTTTGCTCGGCATCATTATTATGGCCGTGGGGGCTTTGGGCACGGGGTTGGTGCTCTGGTTTGCCCGCCAGAAAGCCCAAAAGGCTGCCGAACTGGATAATCAAGCGCCAGATGGTGTTCAAGTACTGGGCAATGAGGCGATCGCCCCTCCTGAGCTATCCTCGGCCCCAGTCGCTAAGCCCCCCGCCCCCCCGCCTTCGCCCTATTATTCTAAAAATGGCCAGCCCGCTGCCGTTTCTGACTCTGAGCCCGCTCAGCTGGCTGTCAATCCGCCGCCGCCACCAATGCCGCTGAGTGTCATTCCCGAGTCCAGGGTCTCCAAAGTCAACATCATCGATGAACTGATTCAAGATTTACAAGAGTCCGATCCGGTGCGGCGTCGCAAATCCATTTGGGAGCTGGGTCAACGGGGTAATTCAGCCGCTGTGCAGCCGCTGGCTAATCTGTTAACTGAAGCTGACTCCACCGAGCAAGGGCTGATATTAGCAGCGCTCGCAGAAATCAGCACCAAAACCCTCAAACCGATGAATCGGGCGATGGCCATGGCGTTGCAGGATGACAATCCAGAAGTGCGGAAAAATGCTATTCGCGACCTTACCCGCATTTACGATTCGTTAGGGCAAGTGGGTCGCATGTTGGGGCAAGCCTCGGTAGATGATGATCCTGAGGTGCGCCAGACGGCCAATTGGGCGCTCGATCAGCTCAACAAGATGCGATTGTCGGCAACCGATACCGCCAGATCGCTACAAGACAGCCGCCTCCCGCGAGAGCGGCTACCCGACGATGAGTCGTCTTCTCATAGAGCTTAGTCGGCTCTTTCGCCGATTCGCTGATCCCCCTTTCTCACCGTAATTATCTCGACTATGTCATCTTCGTCTTCGTATCGTCTGTTGGTGATTTCAACAGCGGTAGCACCGCTCGGGTCGGGCCTCGGAGGCGGGGTTGAGCTATTTGTTAAAAATGCAGTTCAAGGTCTGCAGCAGCGCGGCCATCAGGTCACTGTGCTCGCGCCGGCCGGTTCGGTGCTCGCGGTGGAAGACCTGATTCAGCTGCCAGGGCAGTGGCAACCGACCGCCCACACCAGTGAACGTAGCAGTCCGATTGTGATGCCTGAATCGTCGGTGTTGGCGGCGATGATGGCCTATGCCCGTGAGGTACAGCAGGAGTTTGATATCATCCTGCACTTCTGTTACGACTGGCTGCCGTTTTATCTCACCTCGTTTTTTAAAACACCAATCGCGCACTATGTGTCGATGGGGTCGCTGACCGATGCAATGGATGCGGTGATTAGTCAGGTAGCTCAGCCTTATCCGGGGACGGTGGGGGTCTGTACACAGGTGCAGGCGGAGACGCTGCCTGCACCCGATCGCTATCGCCCCATCGGCAGTGCTGTCGATCTCAATCTGTACGATTATTGCGATCGCCCTGGCCATAGTCTGGCGTGGATGGGCCGCATTTCTCCCGATAAGGGGCTGGAAGAGGCGATCGCCGCGGCGGCGATCGCCCAAATTCCGCTCAAGATTCTCGGCAAACTTGAAAATCCAGACTATTGGCAGCATCTGCAGACTACCTATCCCGACGCCCCCATTGAATATTTGGGGTTTCTCGATACGGCGGGACTGCAGGCTGCCATTCGCACCTGCCGAGCGCTATTGATGACGCCCAAATGGGTGGAGGCCTTTGGCAACGTGGCGATTGAAGCGCTCGCCTGTGGCGTGCCGGTGATTGCCTATCGGCGGGGTGGCCCGATCGAAATTGTGCGCCAAGGCCAGACGGGCTGGCTGGTAGAGCCTGACAGCGTGGCAGGCTTAGTGGACGCGATTAGCCGCATCGATCAGCTGGATCGCCAGGCTTGTCGGCAACAAGCCGTGGCGGAGTATTCTCTAGACGCTTTGGCCCTGCGCTACGAGCAATGGTTCCACGACATCTTGAGCCAGCAGCGTTAGACCGCAGACACCTCGCTGCCCAGCGGGAGGCTGCGCCCAGATCACGGATGCATCCAGGCGGTTTCGACCCGGCTCAACCAACCCTGATTGAACATGCAGGGAGTCTTCGCCTTACTGACAGGGGTTGCCTAAACATCGGGGGCGACAAAGCCGAGACCCCTCCGTAGAATCATTCCGAACTTTACCCTCTACTCTTCACCCATTTTGCAGCGAGTCGAAATCCCTAAAGCCCTTTCAGATCAGCACTTTGAGGGAATTCTGCAGCATTCAGAACCAGGTTTTAAAGTGCATTGGGTCAGGAATGACTAATAATGTGAAAGGTTGTAAAGTTTTGGAATTCCCATGTCATTACCCACAAATCTGACGACTCTCGATGGGGCCGCTTTGCCCGCTGATGCGCTGAGCAACAAGGTCGTGCTGTTTGTTAACGTGGCGAGCCAATGTGGCTTGACGCCGCAGTACGACGGTCTGGTCGCGCTGGATAAGCAATACGACGACTTCATGGTGGTCGGTGTGCCCTGCAATCAGTTTGGCAAGCAAGAGCCCGGCAGTCCGGAAGAGATTAAGGAATTCGCGGCCTCGAAATATAATGTTGAGTTCACCTTGCTCGAGAAGCAGGATGTCAACGGTGCCACCCGCAGCCCGCTGTATCAGTTTTTGATCGGCGACGGCGAAGACATTGAGTGGAACTTCGGCAAATTTGTCGTCGATCGCAGCGGCGCCGTGGTGGCTCGGTTTGACCCCCAAACGGCTCCCGATGCCCCTGAACTCAAAGCCGCGATTGAAAAGGCATTGGGCTAATTGTCGAGTCTGCCCTCAGACTTGAATATGGCTGAATGTCAGCGATCGCCCTATGGATATCCATAGGGCGATCGCGACATTCCTCAACCGCTCAGCAATGCTTCAACAAACTCATGGCTAGAGAAGGGGCGCAAATCTTCAATGCCCTCACCCGCGCCGATAAACCGGATAGGTAATCCTAATTGTTGAACAACGGCCAACGCGACGCCACCCCGCGCCGTGCCGTCAAGTTTAGTTAAAACGACGCCACTCAGGTTGGCAGCTTCCGCAAATACTTCCGCCTGTCGCAAACCGTTCTGACCCAGCGTGGCATCCAAAACAAGCAGCGATTCCACTTGGGCATCCGGTGCTTTTTTATCAATAATGCGGCGGATTTTAGCCAGCTCGTCCATCAAATTCTTTTTGTTCTGTAACCGTCCAGCGGTATCGACCAGCAGCAACTCACAATCCCGCGATTGGGCGGCAGTGATGGCATCAAACACCACGGCTGCCGGATCCGTATTTTTACCTGGATTGGCAATCACCTCAACGTCACTGCGGGCACCCCAAGCCTTGACCTGCTCCACCGCTGCCGCTCTGAAGGTATCCGCCGCGCCAATCAGGCAGGAGTATCCAGACTTTTTAGCAATGTGGGCCAGCTTGCCAATGGTGGTCGTTTTGCCCGCACCGTTCACCCCTGTCATCAGCCAAATATTGAAGGTGCCTTTGTCTGGCACAAATTCCAGATTGTGAGAATCGCCTAGAGGCTTGTCCAACATATCTTTAAGGATTTTTTTGAGATAGGCGATCGCCTGATCCGGGGGCAAGACCTCTTCGCGCAGTCGCGCTTGCAGCGACTCAATGATGGCATCCGTTGCGGCAACACCTACGTCAGCCTGCAGTAGTAGCGCCTCGACTTCAAAAACCGCCTCTTCATTCAGCGGCCCTTGCCCAACAATGGCCTTCAGTTGGTTGACCAACCCACGTCGGGTCTTATCAAGCCCTTGGCGCAGGCGATTGAGCCAGGTGATCTCCTCTAGAGAAATATCACCCGCCTGCCGTCCCTGACTGGCGAGCACCTCCGCTGACCACAAAAAGGCTTCGTCAAAATTGATGTCTAGCAGGGGCGCTGCGGCAGCGGCTGATGGCTCCGGCTCGGGTTCTGGCTCGGGTTCCGCGATCGCGGTTTCCTGCAGGCGCTCTAACCGGGCCTGGCGCTCTGCCGTAGCTTGCATCCAAGCGGGGCCTGCGGCCATCTCCGGCGCAGCTGTGCTCGCAGTGTCAGTTTCCTCGGTTGAGGGCGGCGGCTCGGCGGCTGTGATGTTAGAGGATGCCTCGACGACGCTCTCGGCTGGTGCGGTTGTCAAGGGTACGTCAGCGGCGATCGCAGGCGGTTCGTCTTGAGATTCTGCTTCCAGTGCTGGAGCTGCAGCGACAGTATCGGTGACGCTTTCTGGCTCAGCCTCTTGAGTCGGTTCTGCCTGAGTCGGTTCTACCTGAGCTGGTTCTGCCTGAGTCAGTTCTGCCTCAGTGACTTCCGCCTCAACGGGGGGGGACTCTGGCTCCGCTGGCTTAGACTCAGCAGCCTGCTGCTTTTGAATGTTTTGATAGGCGGTTTTGGCCCACGCCAGGTATTCTTCCGGGCTCATCGTCTGCGAGCTGCTCTCAGACGGTGAGCCTTCCTCCGCTGGAGTCGCATCGGCTTTTTGTGAATCGGGCGGCTCGGCCTCAGAATCTTGATCAAAACTACGGCTAAACCAGTTGAAGTTGGCCATGGGCAACGATAGACGGCAAGGTATACGGAGTGGACTCGACTTTAAATTTACAACAGTGGGGCGTCAGCATCGGGGGGAGTGGCGGCCTTGAGCGGGGGGCTCTCAACTGTTTTTGCCGCCGCCGCCATGGGATTGAGAAAGCGATTAACCCAGCGCCGTAGCACGCCATTGATAAAGCGAAACCCGTCTTCGTCGCTGTAACGCTTAGCGATTTCGATCGCCTCGTTGATCACGATCCGATCGGGCACGCCGAGATGTTTCATTTCGACCACGGCGATGCGCAGAATGTCGAGATCAATTTGCGGCAGTCGTTTAACTTGCCAAGACACCATCGCCTCATTCAGCTCAGCATCGATTTCTGTGCGATGCTTCGCCGTCATCGAGAGCAGCTCAATGGCGTAACTCCGCACTTCTTTCCGGTTAGACAACTGCACCATCTCCGGAATCTGTAACGCATTCCCCAATAGATTGATGGCCGTTTGGGTTTTCTGCAGAGCGGTTTGCACCATGGCGCGGGCTTCTTCGACGTTGCTGGTGCGGGTCTCACTTTCTAATAGGTGATCTTGACTGCGCTGCACTTCATCCGAGGCAACTTCTAGCGCATCTTGCACTTCACCCGCCAGCGATCGCACGGCTGCCGTCACCAAGGCTTCGAGATCTTGCGCGGCAACGGCACTGGGTTTTTGATTGGCTAGCTGGCTCATTCCCAGTAGGGCAAGCTCACGAGCAAAGCGACGGGGCTGCATACAGATACCGCAATTGATAGTTTTGTGATCTTAGCAGGCTTCTCTAACTCTCTTCATTTCCGCATGAGCGCCCAATCAAACCCAATAGCAACGCTTCTCAGAGGCTTTCAGCCGGTTCTCAGGGGGAATTCAGGTTTATCCCCTAACGTCAGCAGAGAATAGTTAAGTCACTCGACGACGAGGAGAATCATCATGCGTCCGCTATTGCTTGTCCCGATGACGTTGTTGGCGATCGCCGCTGCCAGCTGTGGCTCTAAAACGGCCATTTCTGAGCCGCCGACGTCTACCCCAGCACCCGTGGCTGAATCAGCACCGGTGGCTGAGTCAGCAGAGACTGCCCCCGCTGCGACCTCACCCGTTGCCGATACATCCGCTACCGATACGGCCTTGCTAGCGGTGTATGTGGAAGATAACGTGGCGATCGCGGGCGCTGATCCCGTGGCTTATTTCACAGACTCGGCCTACGTTCCCGGCACCAGTGAGTTCTCCCATGAGTGGAGCGGGGCCACCTGGCATTTTGCCAGTGCTAACAACCGCGACGCCTTTGCCGCTAATCCCGAACAGTATGCCCCGCAGTATGGGGGTTTCTGCGCTTGGGCGGTGAGTCAGGGCTACAGCGCCGCCGTTGACCCAGAAGCGTGGAAGGTAGTGGACGGCAAGCTCTACCTCAACTATGACCAAAATATTCAGGCGAGATGGGCGCGGGACATTCCCGGCAATATCGCGAAAGCCGATACTAACTGGCCCGAGGTCGCAGCCAACGAATAAGGCTGAGTCAAGGTCAGAGGGGTAATTGAGAGTCAGGCCTGGATCACGACTCGGCGGAAAGGGATGGAGCGGGTGATCTCTCTGGATTGATGCTGATATCTCTTGAGTTTGGCGAACACTCCTGTCTGCAAGTCCCTCCTGAGGAGGGGCTTGAGTCCTTGATTGCTGACCTCAAACACCGATTTAGGCAAGGCTTCATCGCCGGCGATCGCGCGGCAATGGCGGCCATTTATCCACGTCTGCTGACCGGCTTTAAACAGTCTAAATAAACCGATTCTTTCGCCAACATCATGCGGTAACCTTGGTAAGCATTGACATTGGCCTGACGTTTACGGCACCTGTCAGCGGGGCTGATGGGGACGGCACAACGCGGGTGAATGCGGGTATTGGCGATCGAGATTGGGCTGTTCTATGGCGCTCGTTGTTCAAAAGTTTGGGGGCACTTCGGTCGGCTCAGTCGAGCGAATTCAGGCCGTTGCTCAGCGAGTGAAGCAAACCGTTGCAGCCGGGCATCAGGTGGCGGTGGTCGTGTCGGCCATGGGCAAAACCACCGATGGTCTAGTCAAGCTGGCTAACGAAATTTCTGAGCGTCCCAGCCGCCGTGAGATGGACATGCTGCTGTCAACCGGCGAGCAGGTCTCGATCGCCCTGCTGACCATGGCGCTGCACAGCTTGGGGCAAGAGGCGATCTCACTCACGGGCGCACAGGTCGGCATCGTCACGGAGGCCGATCACAGCCGGGCGCGCATTCTCAACATTCGCACCGAGCGGCTACAGCGACATTTAGACGAAGGTAAGGTCGTGGTCGTGGCCGGCTTTCAAGGCGTCAGTCCCAGCAGCGATTTTGAGATTACAACGCTTGGCCGAGGCGGGTCAGACACCTCTGCTGTCGCGCTAGCAGCGGCTTTGCGGGCCAGTAAGTGCGAAATTTATACCGATGTACCGGGGATTTTGACGACCGATCCGCGACTGGTACCTGAAGCGCAGCTGATGGGTACCATCACCTGCGACGAAATGCTGGAACTGGCCAGCTTAGGGGCAAAGGTGCTGCATCCCCGCGCGGTGGAGATCGCCCGCAATTATGGGGTGCCGCTGGTGGTGCGCTCCAGCTGGACGGATGAGCCTGGCACCTATGTGGAAGCACCGGCGCGGCAGCCGAAGGCCTTAGACGGGTTGGAACTCGTTCACCCCGTTGATGCCATCGAGTTTGATACGGATCAGGCGAAGGTGGCGTTGCTGCGGATTCCTGATCGCCCCGGCGTCGCCGCCCGTCTGTTTGGCGAAATGGCGGGCCAAAGCCTCAACGTTGATTTGATTATCCAATCCATCCACGAGGGCAACACCAACGACATTGCCTTTACCGTGGTGCGGGCAAACCTACCCCAGGCAGAAGCCGTTGCAGCGGCGATCGCCCCGGTGCTGCGCGGCAATATTGCCGATTCGTCCCAGGCGGAGATTTTTGTCGATCAGCAGGTCGCTAAAGTTAGTATCGTGGGCGCGGGCATGATTGGCCGTCCGGGGGTGGCTGCCCGCATGTTTTCGACCCTGGCCGCAGCGGGGGTGAATATTCAAATGATTTCGACCTCTGAGGTTAAGGTCAGCTGTACGGTTCAGATTGAGCAGTGCGATCGGGCCATCAATGCCCTGTGCCAGGCCTTTCAGGTGACTTGTTCGCCGCTCAAGTCAGAGACTCCCTCCCCCGAGGCCACCTCGATGCCCGACGTCCGGGGCGCGGTGCTCGACCTCAAACAGGTGCAGGTGGCCATGCGCCATGTGCCCGATTTGCCTGGCATGGCCGCCCAAATTTTTGAGCGATTGGCCACGGCCGGGGTGAGCGTTGACATGATTATTCAGTCGCAGCGGTGTCGGTTGGTCGGTGGCCAAGCAACCCGTGACATTGCCTTTACGGTGGCGCAAGCGGAGGCCGCACAGGCGCAGGCCGTGGTCGAAAGTGCCGCTGCTGAACTGGGCTGTGGAGATGTGGCTGTCAACGGGGCGATCGCGAAAGTGAGCGTCGTCGGGTTAGGCATGATTAATCGGCCTGGGGTGGCCGCTCGCATGTTTGCGGCGCTGGCCCAGCAGCAAATCAACATTCAGATGATTGCTACTTCGGAGATCAAAATTAGCTGTTTGGTGGCAGAGGTCGATGGCATCAAAGCCCTCAAAGCGGTGCAGGGCGCTTTCCAGCTCAATGGAGCGGCTGAGATGGCCGCCTCAGCTTGAGGCTGTCAGTTGATGCGATCGCTGAGAGCATCGCCGCTTTGTCCATGACGTCAAGCCTAGTGCTCTGGAGCGATCGACCTAAAAGCTTCACGCCGTTGCATTGAGGGTGATCGATCTGGACTCGACTGGGTGACTTACTTCATCATTGCTAATTACTGAACTGCTGAGAAATTTGGGTTTTTCTAACAGCCTGTAGTTGAACCCTGAAAGAGTGTGATATCGTTATTAACCGTGCTTGGAGAATCTTCCAACACTGAGGGTCGCTAGCTCAGCGGTAGAGCACTCGGCTTTTAACCGATTGGTCCTGGGTTCGAATCCCAGGCGACCCATTCTTACGGTGGATCCAAAGTATCGAATTTTTCTGGCTGACACGCCAATTCGGGATGACGAGATAAGCAGTTTTTGGCAAAACTGGGCGCAATATCAAAAAATCGAGACTTTTGCGCAATCTTTAAACGAGTTTAAAATCTGCTCTAAATGACCCGCGCAAACGTCTCAGCTGCTTTCTACCAGGTCGTTTAGTCGATCGGTTGACATGTTTTATTTTTAACAGAGATTAAAGGTTCCCCTCACAAAACGTCATAAAGGCTGAGATTCTGCCTTAAGATTGATAGGTAAGGATACCGATTGGTTCTGAACTTACGATTGCCGAAGGCAAGAAAAAGATTAGGAGGATTTTATGGCGCTCGTCCCTATGCGGTTAATGCTAGATCACGCAGCCGAGAACGGTTACGGAATTCCGGCATACAACGTCAACAACTTAGAGCAGATCCTGGCGATCATGCACGCTGCTGACGAAACCGATAGTCCAGTAATTTTGCAGGCTTCTCGCGGTGCTCGTAGCTATGCAGGGGAAAACTTCCTGCGTCACTTGGTGCAAGCAGCTGTTGAAACCTATCCCAACATTCCAGTCGTGATGCACCAGGACCACGGCAACAGCCCTGCGACCTGCTATTCTGCCATTCGCAATGGCTTTACCAGCGTCATGATGGATGGTTCTCTTGAGGCCGATGCAAAGACGCCTGCAAGTTTTGAGTACAACGTCAATGTC
>JBHJJI010000053.1:0-20408 GCA_050042805.1 Leptolyngbyaceae cyanobacterium | reverse complement strand
GTGCAAGGCATGGGTGGCCACCGAGAGAGTGGCTTCTGCAAAGGGACAAAATTGCTTTTGAAAATAGGCGATCGGCAGAAACTTGGGCATCGGTCGTCTCTAATATCGGTCAGTAGTGACAGTATTGTCTTAAAAAACGTGGGTTTAGGAAACGTGTCTCCGCAACCTGGGCCGGTATAAACCGTCAACCAGGTGTCTCGGCAAGGTTTTAAGGGTTATACCGGTTCTCAGTGATCGGACTCCCGATGCAATCTTGGAAACGCTGGGGAGCCGAAGAGCAGGGGAGCCAGATCTGTAGCCTTGTTTCAGAGAATCGATATTAGACCATTAGGGATCGACAAGGAAATAAAGTACCCGTTTATGACTGTGAGAGGGTGAATGGGTAATACCAGTTCTCCGTGATCGGACTCCCGATGCAATCTTGAAAACGCAGGGGAGCCGAGGCGCAGGGGAGCCAGATCTGTAACCTTATTTCAGAGAATCGGTATAAGAGGGTGGATGGGATGTTTTTGCGCGACTCCCTAGCTTTTGAGCCGATTATCGAGATGGGGAGGAGTGCAGGGCGATCGCGACCCAACCCCACAGCCACCGCTACGAATTTTTTGCTCCCTCGCGCCCCTGCCCCTCAGGCTCCTGAATCTTCTATTTTCTCCACCTGCACTGAGCCCTGCCGCAGCACCGCCCATTCCGACTCGCGCCAGGCAATGACTGTTGATGGCACGCCCGAAGCCTGCATCGAAAATTCTCCCAGCGTCGCTTGCAGATCCGCGATCGCCGCCGCCGACAGCGTGAGCAATTCTGGAAACTGTGTGGCGAGCGCCGTCATATCTTCTAATGCAGGCTGGCCAGAGCGGTTGACGCTGGTGGTGGCGAGGGGGCCGGTTTGAGCCAGCAGATGACGGGCCAACGGGTGAGCCGGAACGCGAATGCCGACGGTACCGGTCTGTAGCGGATTCATCGCCACCGGCACTTGCTCGCTGGCGGGGAGCACCAGGGTGAGGGCACCCGGCCAGTAGCGATCGGCCATCGTCTGCCAGGTCGTCACTGCGGCATCATCGCCCTGAATGTAGGAGTGCAGGTCATCCCAACTGGCCCCCATGAGAATCAATGGTTTATCAGCAGGGCGGGCTTTAGCCGCATAGATGCGATCGCCTTGGTCAGGACGGGCGGCTAAGGCGGGTACGGTATCAGTCGGAAAGCTGGCAAGGGCCGTACCAGATCTGACCTGATCGACAAAATTGGCAACAGAAACCGGAGGCATAAACAGTGAACCACCTGGCAGAATGAATCAAAATATCAGTCTATAAGCCCAGCCGCCTATTTTGGTTGTGGGGGCGATCGCTGCGCAAGTGGTAAGTCTGGATGACACCGGTCAATGCCTCAGCTGCAGTCAGGGAGACATTGCATGAACTACCACCTCAGACCGGCCACAGACGATGACTATAGTTTTTGCCATGACCTCACCAGGCAAAACATGGACACCTTAGTTTGCCGACATTGGGGAGGATGGCAGGACACCAAGTTCCAGGAGGACTTTGTCGCTGAGAATACGGTCATCATCATCGTCGCAGACCAGCCTGTCGGCTATCTGAGCCGGAAATTTCTGGGGCAGGCAATCTATATCGATAATCTTCAGATTGCATCCGCCCATCGGAATCGGGGCATTGGCACCCACTTCCTCCAGTCACTATTCGATGAGTACTCTGACCAAACGATCCAACTCACGACGTTTGAAGACAATTCGGCAAAGCGCCTGTATGAAAGAATGGGCTTCAAAATCGTCGAAAAGAACGGCTTCACTCTGACAATGAAGAAAATGAGCCGAAACGCCAGCGATCGCTGAGCGTTTGGATTACTCGGTTAACCAGTCCTGCATCGCATCAGCCACCGCCGCCGCCTGCTCCAGGTGAGGCACATGGCCGCAGTTCTCGACCCACACCAGCTGTGCACCGGCAATCAGCTTGGCAAATTTAGCCGCGTCTTTTGTGCCCAAAATTTTGTCCTGCCGTCCCCACACAATCAGCGTCGGACAGTCCAGGTCGGACAGCCGGTTTGCCAAAGCAGTGTAGCCGCCCCCTTTGGTGAACGCAATCAGCGCCTCCGACCAATGGGGGCAAGCGAGATGCAGTGAGGCACAGACCTCGGCATCCGGCGTCACCCAGGACTTATCAGCATAGGCCTGTAGGCTAATCCGTCGCCGCACCCCCGGATTTTTGAGAAACGCCGTCGCCCAGCGATCCAACGGTGGAAACATCAGTCGCCCCATGGCGGGGCCAGCGGTGAGCCCGGCACTGTCGAGCAGTACCAGACGGCTGACCGCCTCGGGATAGGCCAGCGCAAACTCGATCGCGGCTGCACCCCCCATCGACGCCCCCACCAACACCATTGGCTGCTTGATGGTTTGCTGCCAAAAGCGATAGAGGTGCTGCTTGATGTCATCCGGTGTGATGGTCGCCGTCAGGGGGCGATCGCCAAAGCCAAAGCCCAGTAGGTCAAGCGCCCAAGTTTCCCGAAAGTCGGCCAGCAGCGGCACCAACCGGCGAAATTCCAACAGGGAGCTATCAAAACCGTGCAGCAACAGCAGCGGTGGCTGGCCCTGGCCCTGCTGCACATAGGTCGTGCCCAATGGGCGATCGCTCAGCGGCGTCGCGATCGCCACCTGATCAATCTGCTGGGCCAGCTGGATAGAGGTCGGCTCCGTCAGCTGCTGCACGGCCCCCGGCAAAAACTCCGGAAAGGGGGCTAAAGAAGGATGGGCACTCATAACTCAGGCGATTTCCGAGAAAGAATATACCGAAACTGTCAGGGTGGGTTTAGCGAGAAAACTTGATGGCATCACAACAAGGCATTCACAAAACTCGCACAGGCGGGGAACGTTTTTGCTAGATCTCTTCAGGAGAAAGTCGTTTGGGTTTGCTGCGGTAATAGCTGGCCACCAGCGCTAACATCATCCACCAGAGGGTGCTGACCTGAGGGCGATACCAAATTGTATCGACCATGCCATGCACCAACATCCCGGCCATGGTGGCCAGGGCGGCGATCAGCCAATAGGCCTGCACTGACTGCACTTCCCGCAACCGCTGCAGCATTCGCCAGCCCTGGCCTAAGGTCACTGACAGCAACCAAAAGAACACCGTGAGCCCGATCAGTCCGGCTTCCACGGCAATTTCTAAAAAGACTGAATAGGCGCTCAGGGCGGTGTAGTTTGGCTTTTGATAAAGGGGATAGATCTGGTTAAAGGCGTCGTTGCCGGGACCAATACCCAACACGGGGCGCGCCTTGATCATGTCCACTACTGCCAGCCACACGTTGATGCGAAAGTTGTTGCTGCTATCGCCTCGTCCCGCAAAGATGGTCATGACGCGATCTCGCAGCGGCGCTAACGCCGCCACCGACAGCACCCAAAAAGCCGCCGAGCCGCCCAGAATTAGCGGTATCGCCCAACGCTGCCAAAACGCGTTGAAGCGAATGCTCCAAAACTGCACCAGCAAAACGGCTAGCACAAAGCCCCCCGCCACAAACCCTAACCAGCCACCCCGGCTAAAGGTCAGCACCAAACAGGCCGTATTCACTAGCAGCGACAGGGCGGCTAATACTTTGGGCGTCCAACGCGACCAGGCAAATATCGCGGCCCCGCTCAACATCACCGCCGGAATCAAATACCCCGCCAGCAAATTCGGATTGCCCAAGTAGCTATACACGCGAGTTGTGCCTGCCAGGTTAGAGGACGGATCTACCCAGGTCGCCAAAGCATCCGCACCAAAAAACCACTGTCGCAGACCAAACACCGAAACCACCAAAGCGGTGAGCAAATACACTGTAATCAAACTCGTGCGCAACTTTGGACGCCGCAACACCCGCGCCAGCAACAGAAAGAGTAAGACATTGAGCGTGAGCTTGATCAGTCCGGCGATCGCGGGCCCCCGCACGGGTGACACCGCCGTCGCCAGCAGCATCACCCCCCAATAGCTGATGACCGTGAGATGAATCGGGGTCAACCCTTCTCCCGCCTCATCAGACACCGTCAGCAGCAGCCAAAAGGCACTACAGGCAATCAACAATACGCCGATCAGAGCCGTCGAGACATAGGGCGCTAAGGCGAATAGAATCGCGGCCACGCCCAGGGCGATCGCATCGCCCCACTGCAGCAGCCAGCTGCCCTGTCGCCACGAGCGCGCAAAAGCTAACAACCGGTGCAATAGGCTCACCTCACGCCACTGATGCAACGCAAAGCGATTGAGGGTCAGGGTTTGCCAAGCATTACTCAACATAGTCCAGCGTGCTATCCCAGCATTACTAGGGTTTATTCTGCACCATTCCTGCCCTTTCGCGAGCCCTCTTGCCGGAATCTCAGCTGAAGGTAAACCCCGCTTCCTGCCAAGACAGCAGCGCCGACTCATCCTTCAAGTCCTGCAGGTCGGCATGGGTCATATCGCAGCGGGGTTGGCCCAGTTCCGCCAGACAAAGATTGGTATACAGGCGAGCAATCACCTGTCGGCCCTCCTCGGTCGCGGCTAGATAGCGCATACTCTCTTTGACATAGGGATATACAACCTGCCAAAAGAAATAGGGATAAGCGGTCTGCAAATCCTTTGGGGTTGCATATCCCAGCACTCGATTCATCCCCACTTCTTCAAATTCTTGAAATAGCGCCGGTAGCTTCTGCAAATAGAGCGGATCACTGAGTTGCCCCAACAAATCTGCGGCTCGACATAAGCCGCCATAGCTCAGTTTGTCTTGATAAGCCGCCCCATGGGGAATAGGAAATCGAGTCATTTCGATCGCGGTTTGTAAGCTTTTAAGATTGATTTGTGGCGGCAATGCCAAGGTTGCCACATAGGCTTGACTCCGATCAACATGGCAATCTTGCAGCGCCGCGCCGGTAGCTGTCGGCGGAATTTTGACACAGCCACTGCGACCATCAAAATAACAGTGGCGATCGCAATTATCTCGCCCTAGAATGCCTTTGACATAGCCAATATCATGACAAAACAGCGACAAGATAAACTGCAGCCAATCAATTGGCGAAACGGTTCCTTCATGGTGTTGCTTACCGGCCAAAATCGCTTGCCCCACCTTAACGACCTGCCAGGTGTGGTCGAGGGTGTGATAAGGGGCATCACCCTTCACAATCGCCTCAATCACTGGACTGACCAGCTCCATCAGCACATGATCATAGCGGGGGCCAAACGGGCCAAATAGGGTCTGGTAGCGATCGCTCAGCCAAACCAATTCAGCGTCAAAGTTGAGCATATCTTTTAATCTCTAGGGGGTCGATGTTGTAAAAACAAAGACTCTAGCTAGCCGATTACGGAGGCAGAGAACAAATATTTTCGTGCCTAGCTACCTTGATCAGCCTAGGCATTCAATCGGTTTATGGGCGGCTTTTGAGGGAAATCCAAAACGGACTATTAGAGCAGGGGTAGTTGTGGAAACGTCTTGGATGTATTTAATCTAACCAATAAAATCTTGGGGGAATAGATATGAATCAGCTTTCCCTGTGATTTAAATCAAACAAAAGGTAAATTCTTTGCGGAAACTGCTTCTAACAATGGGTAGAAATCTTAAAAACAAAAAATATAGCAGAATGCGGAATGCGGAAGTCAGAATTAAAAAGCTGATCTGATGGTGATTTCAGGCATTGGGGGTGACCTGATCAAACTGCGGCTTGCTATAAGCGATCGCAACAGCCCCAAAATCAACTAAAAACGCTGACTTTGTGCCCCTTAGAGGTAAAGTCAGCGTTTGAGTTCTTCATGATTTCGCGAGATAACGTTGCTCAGCAAATTAAGAAGATTTGGAAGACACTGTTGGTTTTTGCATCACGGCATGTTCCATCCGCTTAAAGTCACGATTAACTTCTTGCCTCAGCATCTTGTTGTGCGGGTCAAGGCGCAGCGCCTTTTTCAGCGCGCGCCGGGCCTTTTCGTTATGGCCATGGCGAATCAAATAGCGGCCCCAGCGTTGATAGGCGATCGCCTGCCACTGGCTGACTTCGAGGTCGTCGGTCAGGCGCTGCGCCAGCCCATCGACCAGCGCGATCGCCCGCGGAAACCGCTGCGCTTGAAATAGCAGCTGCAGTTGATTGAATCCTCTCTGCTTGAGGATCTGATCCTCTGGGGAGAGGTCGGGGTTGACCTGCACCGTCACGCGGTTCGCCGCCGGGCGGGTGACCGTGACTTTAGGGCGCGTTGAAGCGGTTGGGGTGACCGCTGCGGCGGTATCGGCAGCCGCGACTGCCGTTGGCCTCGCGGCCAATAGTACCTGATAGGCCTGGGTAATGCGGATGAATTTGTCTTCGGCTTCGCGATCGCCCGGATTCATATCAGGATGATAGCGCCGGGCCAATCGCCGATAAGACGCCTTGACTTCTTCAAAGCTGGCATTAGAGCGCAACCCCAATACCCTGAGTTCATCCACCAGTTGCTTACGCACCTTGTCTACCGCCTCCCATGACTCACGCAGTCTAGAGCACCCAATCCCCAAAATGCTAGGTGGGGTCAAACCGCTGACTAAGAATTAATGGTGTAAGTCTATCTTTTAATTTCAAAAATGGTGCGATCGCGCCGCTAAATATTGCGTCTGTACACCATCATTGACTCCTTTACCTACCACCACTAGCTTTTCTACCGTAAAAAAGCCCCAAAGTTCGTTGACTTTGGGGCTTGGGGTAAACATTGAGGATTGTCGGTCGAACCAGAATTTCCTCGCGAGCGTTAGGGCACCCACCCTGGAAACTAGGCAGTGGCAGCAGCCACCGCTTCTTGAGTCCGTTCCTCAATCACTCGGTCGATCAGACCGTATTCCATCGCGGCTTGAGCCGACATGAAATTGTCGCGATCGGTATCACGCTCAATCTCTTCGAGGGTTTTACCGGTGTGCTTAGCCAACATTTGATTCAGCGTATGCTTGATCCGCACCACCTCTTTCGCCTCAATTTCAATATCGGTGGCCTGCCCGCGAGCCCCGCCCAAAGGCTGATGAATCATGATGCGGGCATGGGGCAGCGCTAACCGCTTACCCGGTGACCCCGCTGCCAGCAAAAAGGCTCCCATGGAAGCCGCCAAGCCCACGCAGATGGTGATCACCTCAGACTTGATGTGCTGCATAGTGTCGTAAATCGCCATGCCCGCCGTCACCGAACCGCCGGGGGAATTGATATAGAGATAAATCGGCTTGCTGTTGTCATCGGAATCTAAATAGAGCAGATAGGACGCGATCGCGTTGGCAATATTGTCATTCACCTCTTCCGACAAAAAGATGATGCGTTCGCGAAACAGCCGTTCGTAAATGTTGATCCACTGCTCATAGGGGCTACCCGGCATGCGGTAGGCGACGCTCGGAACACCAATAGGCATGATAAAAATCTCCTGAAAGACGGACTTGAGTAAGAGAAACTGGAACGAAACTAACGCGGTCTTTTAACTCGTCGGGGCTTAATTTGAGTCCAGCACCCGGTCAATCAGCCCATAGGCTTGCGCCTCAGGCGGCGTCATATAAAAGGTGCGATCCATATCCTGAGTCAGCTTTTCGATCGTCTGTCCCGTGTTGCGAGACAGCACTTCTAAAATCAGCTGACGTTTGGCGAGCACCTCTTTTGCATTCACCTGAATGTCCGTGGCCTGTCCTTGGGTCGCCACTTTTGGCTGCACCAGGGTAATCATGGCGTTGGGTAGGCTCACGCGTTTACCAGGGGCGCCCGCCGACAACAGCACAGTCGCCACCCCGATCGACTGGCCCATACAAATCGTCGTGATCTCCGATTTGATATGCTGCATGGTGTCTAAAATTGCCAGCGCCGCCGTAATGCCTGACATGCCCGAAAAGGCATCCGCCATTCCCGCTGTGACTGGATCGCCCATCGAGTTGATATAGAGGTTGATCGGTTTACCCTGATCTTCAGAGTCAAGGTACAGCAGGGCCGCAATTACCGAGTTTGCCAACCCCATTGTGACGGGTTGATTGAGAAAAATAATGCGTTCCTGGCTCAGACGGGTGTAGATATTAATCCACTGCCAAGATTGGCCACCCGGCACCTGATAGGGAACACGTAAAGTTCCATCGACAGACATAGCTACTCTTAAGCCATTGCAGGCATTGCTTTGGGCAGGTCTTAGGCACTCTCTAACACCCGATCAATCAGGCCATATTCCTTCGCCTGCTCGGGGGTGAGATAGAACGTGCGATCGGTATCTTTGGCAATTTTCTCCGCCGGTTGGCGCGTTGTGCGCGACAAAATGTCGAGCATTGCCGCTTTGTTATCCAAGACTTCTTGAGCCCGAATCTGAATATCGGTCGCTTGGCCGCGGCCCATGCCAATCCGCGGTTGGTTCAGCACGATGGTGGCATTGGGGAGACTGGCCCGAAAGCCCGGTGTCCCCGCCGACAGGATCATGGCCGCTGTGCCCATCGCCTGACCAATGCAGATCGTGTGCACCGGCGGCTTAACGTAGCCCATTGTGTCGCAGATGGCAAAAGCTTCGGTATCTTGGCCAATGGCATCGCCGGTATACCAAGAGGTGCCGGTGGAATTGATATAGAAGTAAATCGGCTTATCGGGATCGTCAAACTGTAAGAACAGCAGCTGAGCGATAATCAATTTGGTGACATCGACACCGAGTTGGCGTTTGTACTCATCTGCCGAGACTAACGGTAGTCCTAAGTAGATGATGCGTTCCTTCAAAAGCAACGACGGCAGATCGGGGGGAGGCGTGCGATAGTAAGCACCACCGCCACCGCCATAGGGAGCTTGCACAGCACGAATTGTTGAACTCATAGAATGTAATCACTTAGGATTCCCAGTTCTTAACATAGTAACGTGTGTGGGAATTCTGTCAGAGGGCGAGATATCCCTACTTCATTGTCCAGTCAATCGTTTCGGAGTTTTGCCCGATGGGTATAGCCTTACACTGCGCACTCAGCGATCCCTATCTAGACAGTCAACAAACGGCTAGTCAGCGGCAGCTGGCGATTTCTATTCAAGCGGTGGTGGGTGAAGCGGATGGTCATGCACCGCTCAACCTTGGGCTCATCTTGGATCACAGCGGCTCGATGCAGGGGCCACCGCTGACGATTGTGAAAGAAGCGGCGGGCCGTCTGGTTGATCAGCTCTCTGACGCTGATTTGCTGTCTATCGTCGTGTTTGACCACCGAGCCAAAGTGCTGTTGCCGCTGCAGCCGGTGAGCGATCGCGACACCCGCAAACGCAAAATTGATACCCTCAAACCCAGCGGCGGTACGGCGATCGATGAGGGCCTGAAGCTCGGCATCGAAGAATCAGCCCAGGGGAAGCAGGGCAAAGTTTCTCAGATATTTTTGCTGACCGATGGCGAAAATGAACATGGGGATAATCAGCGCTGTCTGAAGCTGGCCCAAGTGGCCGCTGACTATACCCTCACCCTCAACACGTTGGGTTTTGGCGACCACTGGAATCAAGATGTGCTAGAGCAGATTGCTGATGCGGGCGGTGGCACCTTGTCTTACATTGAGGAGCCCGACGCTGCTGTGGCTGAATTCAATCGCTTGTTGAGCCGGGCCCAGTCGGTCTTTTTCACCAATGCCTATTTGCATCTCACCTTGCTGCCCGGCGTTCGTTTAGCCGAACTCAAACCCGTGGCTCAAGTGGCCCCAGAAACCGTTGAGCTGCCTTTTTTACAGGAAGGACAAGAAATTGCCATCCGCTTAGGAGATTTAATGACTGACAGTCCGAGGGTTGTCCTCACTAATCTCTACATTGGGGCGCAAGGAGAAGGCAGCTTTACTATCGTCAACGCCTATATTCGCTACGATTCACCCGCGTCAGATGAAACAGATTTGCAGTCTGACGTGGTCAGCATCATGGCCACGGCTCAGCCAACGTATCAGCCCGCGCCCGATCAACAAGTGCAAAAGCATGTGCTCACCCTTGCCAAATATCGGCAAACGCAAATCGCGGAACAAAAGTTAGCCAGCGGCGATCGCCAAGGTGCCGCCACCCTATTGCAATCCGCCGCCCAGACGGCCCTGCAAATGGGTGATGAAGCCGCTGCTACGGTCTTGCAGACCAATGCGACCCAGCTCCAAGCGGGCAAAGATCTTTCCGAGCGCGATCGCAAACGAACTCGGATCGTATCCAAAACTCAGTTACAGTAAGGCGCTATGCAGATTTCGATCACGCCGTTCACGGTGCATAAGCGCGTTGCCCTCACGATTAGCCGAGGCACTCATGCTCAATCCACCAATCTCTGGGTTCGCCTCACCGCCGACGGCATCGAAGGCTGGGGCGAAGCCACGCCGTTCTCGGGCGGCACCCACACCCAAACGGTCACCCAAATCCAGCAGGAACTGACGGATTTAACGCCTCTGTTATCCTCCTTCCATCCTCTAGAGCGACAGCGGTTGGCCCCACACTTAGCCACTCTTAGCTCCGCTGCCCGCGCCGCGCTCGATGTGGCCCTGCACGATTGGCTAGGCAAGCATACTGGCTTGCCCCTATGGCAGCTTTGGGGATTAGACCGACAGCAGATTGGCCCCACAGCGGTCACTGTTGGCATCAGTTCCCCCGATCAGGCCTGCGATCGCCTGCACCAATGGCAAACTCAGGTGCCTGGCCTGCGCTCAGTCAAAATCAAGTTAGGGAGTCCCCAGGGAGGAGAAGCCGACCGAGCCATGATGACAGCCTTACTTGGCAAGATTCCCTCTGATACTAAAATCAGTGTCGACGCCAACGGTGGCTGGAGTCTAGCCACGGCCACCGAGATGGCTGACTGGCTAGCAGACCGGGGTATCACCTACATTGAGCAGCCCTTACCCGTAGAGCTTGACCACAAACTGGGTACGTTATCAGCGCGATCGCCGCTGCCGATTTTCGTGGACGAAAGCTGCTTTGATACCCATGACATTCCCCGCTTAGCCGACCATGTGCAGGGCATCAATATCAAGCTCATGAAAGCGGGCGGCTTAGCAGAAGTACAGCGCATGATTCATGCCGCTCGTGCCTGTGACTTACAGGTCATGTTTGGCTGCTATTCCGATAGTGCATTAGCCAACACCGCTTTAGCTCACCTGTCTGCCCTCGTTGACCACGTCGATTTAGACAGCCACCTCAATCTCATTGACGATCCCTTTCAAGGCGCGACCATTCACAATGGTTGCTTGCAACCCAGCAATTCACCTGGCTTAGGGGTAGGGTTGAAATAATCCTTCCATGGCCAAAAAACAGGTTGCCATTGCCTAACGGCAACTGACTCGGCTATTGTCGGCCATCCCCCTGGAAAAATCGTCAGCTTTTCCCTGTTTGTCTTTCAAATTCAGCTCTATGAACTATCTCACTGCTGACCATCGCATTGTCCTATTAATGCATGAAGGCACAGACAATCCTGGTGGCAAGACCGGACTCGCCATTCTCCGCTATAGTCCCCTCAATATTGTGGCTGTGGTTGACCAAGCCCAGGCGAGCCAATCCCTCAAAACTCTCACCGGGATTGATCGTGACGTCCCCATTGTGGCCTCCGTGGCAGCGGCAATGATCTATCAGCCAACCGTCCTCACCATTGGCATTGCACCCTCCGGTGGAGCTTTGCCCGCGCCTTGGTATCAAGAAGTGCAAACGGCGATCGCTGCCGGGCTCTCTGTTGTCAACGGTCTGCATACCCCGATGGCCAACGACCCTCAGTTAACCCTTGCCATGGGCCCTCAGCAGTGGATTTGGGATGTCCGTCAGGCACCTACCCACTTGCCCATTGGCAGCGCCGCTGCTCGCACACTAGCCTGTCGCCGAGTTCTGCCCGTCGGCACCGATATGGCGATCGGCAAAATGTCTACGAATTTAGAACTGCACCGTCTGGCTCTACAACAAGGTCTGCGGTCAAAAGTGATTGCTACAGGGCAAACCAATCTCATGCTCGGCGATGACGGCATTCCCTTGGATACGATTCCGGTTGACTTTGCTGCGGGTGCCGTTGAGCAGCAGGTCATGCGGTACGGCGACGACCACGATATTTTATTTATTGAAGGTCAGGGCTCTCTGTTTCATCCGGGTTCAACGGCAACCTTGCCGCTCATGCGGGGCAGTCAACCGACTCATTTCATCCTGGTTCACCGAGCAGGCCAGTCCCACATTCGCAATCACCCCAACGTCAAAATCCCGTCGTTGCGGGAGGCGATCGCCATTTGTGAAACTATCGCCAGTGCAGGAGGCGGATTTGTACCCGCAAAAGTCGTTGGGGTGGCTCTCAATACCCAAGGGGTTCATGAGAAAGTTGCTCAAAACGCGATTCAAGTGATTGAACAGGAAACTCAGCTACCCTGCACAGATGTCATTCGATTCGGAGCGGAACCACTGCTAGCAGGAATCCTGGGTGCCCCTATACCCACTGTGGATGAGCCGATTTAACTAATTATTTTTTACGTAATCGATAGGTAATGCGCCCCTTGCTCAAATCGTAGGGAGTGAGCTCAACCTTCACGCGATCGCCTGGCAAGATTTTGATGTAGTTGCGCCGAATCTTGCCTGAAATATGGGCCAAAACGTTGAACCCGTTATCCAGATCGACTCGAAACATCGCATTTGGTAAGGACTCTGTAACAGTGCCTTCCATTTCAATCAAATCTTGTTTAGACAAGCGAACCTCCTAAAAACAGTGAATAAATGCCCTGAAACTACGGGCCGCAACAAAAATCCATGAATAAATCATCATTAGCGTAGCAAGTGTAGCAAAAAAATATGCCGATATAGCTTTACATCTCAACCACTTTGAGCAAATCTTCGGCTACCTTCTCAATGGGTTGATTGCTATCTACCGACACTAACTTTTGCCGACTGCGATAAAAATCAATCAACGGTTCAGTACTTTCGCGATAAACATCTAGGCGATTACGAATAGTATCTTCCGTATCATCTGAGCGTCCTTCCACAAGACCACGCTGAATTAAACGAGAAAGGACGACTTCGTCGGGTGCCTCAAGATTGACAACACAATCCAGCGGCTGTTCAATTTCCTGTAGCAGCTCGTCTAAAAAAGTGGCCTGCTCAACGTTTCGAGGAAACCCATCTAGTATCCAACCTTGTTCAGTATCTTCAACAGCCAAACGCTCGCGTACCAATCCCAATGTCAGCTCATCCGGCACCAGCTCACCAGAGTTCAAATAAGACTGAGCCTTTTTGCCTAAGTCCGTTTGCTGAGCAACCGCAGCTCGAAAAATATCTCCGGTAGAGATATGAGGCACGTCACAAGAATGAGACAACTGCTTGGCTTGAGTACACTTACCCGCACCCGGAGGACCCAGAAAAATTAATCGTGTCACTACTGTTTCACCATCCCTTCGTAACGCTGGGAAATAACATAGGTTTGAATCTGCTTGGCGGTGTCAATCGCCACACCGACAAGAATCAGGAGGGAAGTTGCCCCCAACCCTCGAAAGGTCTGTACCCGAGTAGCACTCTCAACCGCACTGGGGATTACCGCAACTAAGCCCAAGAAGATTGCACCTAAGAAGGTCAAACGATTTAAGACTCGACCAAGATAATCAGTCGTCGCCTTCCCTGGACGGATACCTGGAATGCTCGCCCCCATTTTCTTCAGGTTACGAGACATGTCTTCAGGATTGACGACCAAAGACGCATAAAAGTAGCTAAAAAACAAGATGAGTATGAGATAGAGACCCACATACAAAGCCGAAGTGGGATTCAGATAATTGCTCACAAAACTGACGAACGTCGGAATATTGACGTACTGAGTCAAGGAAAGCGGCAATACCAATACGGCCGAGGCGAAAATGATCGGCATTACTCCGCCTTGATTAAGACGCAGGGGAAGATAATTACTCTGCTCTAAATACAACTTACGACCCACTTGTCGACGAGCCGAAATGATAGGAATGCGTCGAGTGCCTTCCTGGACAAATACAATACCGATGATCATCGCCAGGAAAACCAGCAGCAAAATGATGACGCCACCCACCAAATTGCGATCGCCACTCTGAGCCAACTCAAACGTTTGGTTGAGCGATCGCGGCAAAGTAGAAACAATATTCAAGAAAATCAGCAACGAAGCGCCATTACCCAAACCCCGCTCCGTTATTAACTCACCCACCCACATAACAAACATGGAACCCGTCGTCAGGGCGACCACGGTTTGAAAGATGAAAAGGATCCCAGGCTGTTGGGCAAACGGTGCCAGCAAGAACAGTGATAAGAGCGTACTCTGCAGAATTGCCCAGCCCAAAGCCACATAGCGAGTAATTTGAGAAATGCGGCGGCGGCCGGCTTCCCCCTCATTTTTCTGTAAATCTTCTAAGGAAGGAATCGCCGCCGTCAGCAGCTGCATGATGATTGACGCGTTAATGAACGGCAAAATACCGAGCGCAAAGATGCCGAGCGCCGATAGTCCGCCCCCGACAAAGATGTCGATAAACCCAACAAAGCCGCCTAAACTGCCACTCTGAATGGCACTCCCAAAGGCCGCCCGGTCGATTCCAGGCACCGGAATAAAGATGCCTAACCGCACCAAGACAAGCAGGCCCAGGGTCAGAAGCAGCCGACTCCGTAAGCCAGCAGCTTGTGCCATTTGCATGAAAGTTTCTTGGGCACTGGGATTTTTGCCGCGGCTAACAACCATGTCTCAAAATACCTCTGCAGCATCAGCGAACAAAACAACAGGATGAATAATGCGTGAACACAACCCTGCAACTGTGATCATAGCGACTGACAAGCCCCTAAGAAATTAATTCGCAAGTGCCGCCAGCCGCTTCAATCTTCTCACGAGCTGATCGGGTAAACGCTGCGGCCTTCACAGTTAAGGCGTTAGTCAGCTCACCATCGCCTAAAATCTTGAGCGGTCCATCATCGGTCGTCACAATACCAGCTGCCAATAAAGCCGCTAGCGTGACCTCAGAATCGGTCTCCAAAGCGCTCAATGCGCTGACATTGATGATGGTATAAACCTTCCGATTAACGACTGGAAAGTGTTTCAGCTTGGGCACTCGACGATACAAGGGCAGTTGTCCACCTTCAAACCCGGGACGAGTCCCTCGGCCAGAACGAGATTTTTGTCCTCGCATACCAAACCCACAGCTAGCCCCTTGGCCCGCTGCAATGCCTCGACCCACTCGCCGCCGCCGCCGCTTAGAGCCCGCTTGGGGCTGAGCATCATTAATTCTCATGAATGGCTCCTAACAACTACCTTGCAACAATCATTTCCCATGGGAACTTTAGGCGTAAAGCTTCTCGATGGGTACGCCACGCTCTTCGGCCACTTCTGCAAGCGTCCGCAGCGAGGATAGAGCATCAGCCGCAGCGCGGGCATTATTAAGGGGGTTATTAGATCCCAGCTGTTTAGCCAAAACGTTACGAACGCCAGCCAGCTCCAACACGGTTCTCACCGCGCCGCCAGCAATTACTCCGGTACCCTGAGCTGCCGGTCGCATGAACACCTTTGCTCCACCACCAAAGCCAGTGGCCTGCTGAGGTAAAGAGTAGGAACGAGTCAAAGGCACATCCACAAGATGCTTTTTACCGTCAGCAACCCCTTTTTTGACCGCACCGATCACATCTCCGGCCTTACCCACGCCGACGCCAACCTGGCCTTTCTCGTTGCCAATCACTACAATCGCGCGGAAGCTCAACTTCTTGCCCCCTTTCACGACCTTGGTGACCCGGCGAATCTGAACGACACGCTCCTGCCACTCAGATTCTTTTTCTTTGCTTCGAGCATTCTTTCGACGATTATTATTTGCCATCTTTTCCTAACCCCAGCCTCAAAGACATCACTCAAAAATAAATGGCCCTTAGAAGGACAAACCGGCCTTGCGAGCGGCTTCTGCTAGAGCCGCGACACGACCGTGATAAAGCTTACCGCCGCGGTCAAAAATAACTTGGTCGATGCCCTTCTCACGTGCTCGCTCAGCCAAAAGCTGACCGACCATGGTAGCTCCCTCTTGAGTCGCCGATTTGCCTGCTGTTTGTACGGCTGCTTCCACCGTGGAAGCGGCAACCAGGGTGTGATGAGCCGTGTCATCAATAATTTGCGCATAAATATGCTGGTTGGAACGAAAAACCGCTAGCCGAGGTCTCTCTAAGGTTCCGGATAAGCGCCGTCGAATGCGCGCATGGCGACGACGGGTGAGTTCTTTACGACTTGCCTTCATGGTTTATTTCTTCCCTGCTTTACCAGCCTTACGCCGAACATACTCGCCTGCATAGCGCACACCTTTACCCTTATAAGGCTCCGGGGGACGAGCGGCCCGAATCTTGGCAGCCATGTTGCCAACAATCTCTTTATCAATGCCACTAACTACAACATTAGTGTTGTTCTCAACCGCAAACTGAATGCCCTCTGGCGGTTCAAAAATCACCGGGTGGCTATACCCTAAGCTCATGTTGAGGTTTTTGCCTTGAACCTGAGCACGATAACCTACGCCCTGAATCTCTAGACGCTTTTGATAACCACTAGAAACGCCCTCAATCATGTTAGCGACTAGGGTTCGACACAAGCCATGACGCTCTCGTGATTTCCGTGACCCGTCCTGGGGCTGAACAACGACGGTTTCACTTTCTTGTGAAATCAAAACGCCCTCTGGAAAAACCCTGGAGAGTTCTCCTTTCGGCCCTTTGACAGTCACAGCTTGACCATCAACAGTAACTGCCACCTTTGCAGGCACCGGCACCGGTCTCTTACCAATTCGGGACATGACTAAACCTCCTCCCTAACAATCGCCAACACTAGGCCGCCCAACCTTGTACTATCACTACCAGACATAGCAGAGCACTTCGCCTCCAATGCCCTGTTGCCGCGCGTCGCGATCAGTCATGATACCGCTAGAGGTTGAGATAATTGCAATGCCAATGCCTCCCAGAACCCGAGGCAACTCCTTACGGTTAGAGTAAACCCGTAAACCAGGGCGGCTAACGCGCTTCAAATTTTTGATGATAGGATCTCGGGTTTTGCCGCGATATTTAAGTTTGATCACAAGTTTACGCTGTACGCCTTCACCCTCAAGGTCGAAGCTCTCAATGAACCCTTCTTCTTGCAATACGTGGGCAATACTTCGCGTCATCCTTGTGGAGGGGATATCCACAGTTTGGTGACGCGCGAGATTCGCATTTCGAATCCGCGTCAACATATCTGCGATTGTGTCGTTAGCCGCCATAGTCCTCTCCAGTGATTAACCTAATTCTCGCGGAAGGGCATGCCCAATTCCTTGAGGAGGGCGCGTCCTTCTTCGTCAGTGTGGGCTGAGGTCACGATAGTGACGTCCATGCCGCGGATCTGGTCGATGCTGTCATACTCGATCTCGGGAAAAATTAGCTGCTCACGCAAGCCCAGCGTATAGTTTCCTCGACCATCAAAACTTCTGCTGCTGACTCCCCGAAAATCGCGGATGCGGGGTAGCGTCAAGTTGATCAACCGATTCAGAAAGGCATACATGCGCTCTGAGCGGAGGGTGACCATCGCTCCAACTGGCATACCTTGTCGGATTTTGAAGCCTGCGATCGCCTTCTTAGCCCGAGTGACCACTGGCCGTTGACCGGTAATGGTCGCTAGCTCTGCTACCGAAGCTTCCAGCGCTTTCGCATTTTGCGAAGCTTCTCCAAGACCCCGATTGATCGTGACTTTGACTAGCTTCGGCACTTGGTGGATATTGCCATACTCAAACTGTTCCATCAGTTTGGGGACGACCTTTTCGGTGTAAAACGTTTTTAGCTGTTCAGCCATGTTCTAAATGTCCTCTCATGTTTCCTGGGCTTGGTCAGGAAACGGTGTAAAACAGTAAATTCAAATCAAAACTCAGGCCATAAAGATGAGTAAAACTAGTCAATAATTTCACCCGTCTTCTTCAGCACTCGAACCTTTCTCCCCTCGTCAGTGA
This sequence comes from Leptolyngbyaceae cyanobacterium, assembly GCA_050042805.1. Classification (GTDB taxonomy): domain Bacteria; phylum Cyanobacteriota; class Cyanobacteriia; order Phormidesmidales; family Phormidesmidaceae; genus Halomicronema. The sequence continues at coordinate 2,561 of JBHJJI010000053.1, read as the reverse complement.
AGGTGTAGCCCATTCGGCTAGCCACCTTTTGCTTCTCGGAATAGAGCATCACGTTAGAACTATGAACTGGCGCTTCCTCTGTGACAATTTGCCCAGATTCGCCATCTTGTTGAGGCTTTACGTGACGGGTGCGAATATTAACCCCTTTGACCAACACCTGACTGGACCGAGGCATCACCTTCAGGACTTCTCCGACCTTGCCCTTGTCTTTACCCGCAATGACTTGAACCGTATCGCCCGACTTAACGTGCATCCGCACTTTTGTAGCAACTTTTTTCTTTTGAGGCATCACAACACCTCCGGTGCGAGTGAAACAATCTTGGTGAAACTCTTGTCCCGTAGCTCACGAGCCACCGGGCCAAAGACACGAGTTCCTCTAGGGTTGCCATCTTGATTGATAATGACTGCAGCATTATCATCGAAACGAATACTCATGCCGCTGTTACGTCGGAGAGACTTGCGCGTCCGTACAATCACTGCTCGCACAACATCAGATTTCTTCACCGCCATGTTGGGAATGGCGTCTTTAACAACCGCAACAACCACATCCCCTACTCCAGCATAGGTTCGGTTGCCGCCGAGCACTCGAATACACATGAGCTTACGAGCACCGCTGTTATCGGCCACATTTAAATAGGTTTCTTGCTGAATCACTGTACGCCTCCTGTTAGACCTGCGTGGTTCGATTCAAAACATCAGCCACGGCCCATCGTTTGGTCTTACTCAAAGGACGCGTCTCACGAATGCGGACGCGATCGCCAACTTTGCATTCGTTTTCTTCATCGTGAACTTTGTATCGCTTCGTGCGAACCATGATCTTGCCGTACTTGGGATGAGGCACGCGGTTTTCTACCGCTACCACAACCGTTTTCTGCATCTTGTCGCTAACAACAAGGCCAACTCTTTCCTTAACTGCCATTCCCTTTCCTCTCTATTCTTCTTCGGCTGCACTGGTCGCTACTGCCTCGGGAGCTGTAGCTTCAGGTTCTGATTGAGTGGCTACAAGCTGTCGCTCTCTGAGCACCGTCATCAGTTGAGCCAGACGATGTCTTTCATGCTTAAACTGATGCAGACCGGTTTCTAATTGGCGAGTCGCCTGTTTAAAGCGCAGATCGAACAGTTTTCGCTTGGTGTCCACAATGGCCTTTTCTAAAGCCTGATCGTCCAGTTCGCGAGCCTCTTTTACCTTTGGCAACGCCATGATTAAGAATCCTCCTGCTGACGAGCGATGACTTTGGTCTTGAACGGCAACTTGAATGACGCTAATCGCATCGCTTCACGGGCTACGTCCTCCGGGACACCAGCAATTTCAAAGATAATCCGACCAGGCTTGACCACAGCCACCCAAAACTCAGGATTACCCTTACCAGATCCCATTCGAGTTTCTGCCGGACGCATGGTGACAGGCTTATCGGGAAAAACGCGAATCCAAATCTTGCCGCCCCGACGAACATAACGGGTCATGGCTCGACGAGCCGCCTCAATTTGGCGGGAAGTCAACCATGAAGGCTCAATGGCCTGAATTGCATATTCGCCGAAATTAATTTTGTTACCCCGTTGGGCCATGCCTCTCATGCGGCCCCGGTGCTGCTTGCGGAATTTAGTTCGTCTAGGACTCAACATGGCTCAAATCTTGCCTACGAATCAATGGAAAAAATATCTCAGCCCCAACCAGTGGGCTACAAGAGAAATGTCTAAGACTCATTAGAACGGTCTTCAAATTGCTGGCGTCGTCGTTGTTGGCGTCGACGCGGTTGGGCGGCATCACCAGCGGGGCGCTGATCTTCCTGTCCAGGAATAATCTCACCGCGGAAAATCCAGACCTTGATACCCAAAACGCCATAGGTCGTTTGAGCAGTGCGATAGGCATAGTCCACATCAGCTCTCAAGGTATGCAATGGAACTCGTCACTCTCGTGTCCATTCAGTACGGGCAATCTCAGCACCGTTCAAACGTCCACTCACCTGGATTTTGATGCCCTCAACGCCTGCTCGCTGGGCCCGCTGGAGTGCCTGACGAACTACCCGCCGAAACGCTACTCGCCGTTCGAGCTGCTGGACGATATACTCACCCACCAAAGGCGCATCAGCATCGACCCGAGTGACTTCAACCACATTAATGCGAATCTGCCGACTGGAATCGTTGAGCGCTTTCTGTAAACCGACTCTGAGGGCTTCGATCCCGCTGCCACCCCGACCGACGACGACACCAGGACGAGCAGTTCGAACTTCTAAATCAATCTGATCAGCTTTGCGCTCAATGCGAATATCAGAAATGCCCGCATTACTCAGATTCTTCTCGATATACTCGCGAATAATGTAATCCTCTTTGAGGAGTTGGGGATAGCGATTGCTATCAGCAAACCACCGTGAACGGTGCTCTTGCACAATTCCCAAACGAAAACCCGTTGGATGTATTTACTGTCCCACTCGAAATCCCTCAGATAAAAGCTGTAACGGTGAACGGCCCAATTAACTCGAATTTACTCGCCAGGAGCAACGCCAATCGTAATGTGGCATGTAGGCTTACGAATCTGATAGGCCCGCCCCTGCGCTCGCGGC